>DATADW010000076.1:0-5253 GCA_036258335.1 Acidimicrobiia bacterium | reverse complement strand
GGTCGGAGAGTGCTTCGGACGCTTCGTTGAGCTTCTACAGATGCTCTAGGTCGCGGAGGATGCCGAGGAGGACGACCACTTGGAGATCCGATCGTATTCGTCGAGGTGGTCCCATCTTTCGACGAGGCCGACCAACAGGTCAGCGAATGTGTCGGCGGTGGCGGCGGTGGCGGCGATGGCCCGGCTCATCATCGATCCTGATGGCGTTCCGGCGGTGAAGTGGCGGCTGATGGCGGCGGGGAGCTCGTGGTGGAACAGTTCGTCGTATGCCTAAGCGATAGCCCGCCCGACCTTCCTAAAGGTTCGCGTCGTAGCCCGTTGACGTCGGGGGGTGTAAGCCCTTACATTGGGTGATCTGTAAGCGCTTTACAAGGAAGCGGTGGATCCGTGACCAGCCCCCGGCGGCCCAACGTGTACACGGTGGCAGAACGCGCCGGTGTCTCCATCGCCACAGTTTCCCGTGTCCTCAGCGGCGGCGAGCGGGTTGCCCCCGACACCCGGCGACGGGTGCTTGATGCGATTGAAGCGCTGCAGTGGCGGCCCAACAGGCTGGCACGAGCCCTTGCGCAGCGTGGCGGCGAGGCGGTGGCGATCGTCTTCACCGACCTCAGCGGTCTCTATTACGCCCAGGTCATTAACGGCTTCGAGCAGCACACCATTGAACGCCGGGCGGCGGTGCTGGTCCTCGGTACCCACGGTAGGGATGATTCCGAGCGGCTGGTGCTGGATCTGGCGGAGCGCGTCGACGGTCTCGTCGTGATGGGCGGAACCGTTCCCGATGTCGCGGTCGCCGCTCTCGAGGCCTCCCGGGTGCCACTGGTGCTGTTGGCACGACCACCCGTGGGCTCGGCACCTGCGATCCGGGCGGATAACCGCCGATCGGCGGTAGAACTCGCCGCCCACCTGCTCGCCCACGGGCGACGTCGGCTCGTGTTCCTGGGCGATCCCGGCTCCTCACCCGACGGCGCAGAGCGCTGGGAGGGTCTTGTCGAGGCATGTGCCGCCGCCGGCCTGCCGCGCCCCGCCACGGTGGCCACCGACGGCTTCGAGCCCGAGCATGGCCACAAGGCGTTGTTGAGAGAGCTCGAGGCGGGTACGGAATTCGACGCTGTGTTCTGCGTCAATGACCAGGTGGCGTCCGGGGCGATTCGCGCCGCGGGGAGCTTCGGGCTCGAGGTCCCCCGTGACCTGGCCGTCACCGGCTGGGACGACATACCGATCGCGGCCCATCTGGTGCCGCCATTGACCACCGTTCGGCAGCCGATGCGTGAACTCGGCGCCCGATCTGCCGAGATGCTCTTTGAGCGGATCGCCGGCAGAGCGGTCCCCAGCTTGACCCTTCCGACCGCCCTGATCACCCGCCAGAGCTGCGGGTGCGGAGTTGACCAAGGAGGCTGAATGATGAGCACATGGCGAAGAGCGCTGATGCCCCTGGCGGTGGTGATCGTTTTGGTTGCCGCCTGCGGCCGTTCCGACGACGGCGATGGCGAAGCGGGGGAGACGGCCACCACCCAGGCGGCGGCAGTAGAGGAGGGCCCGGCCACCGGCACCATCTCGGTCTGGGCGATGGGGACCGAGGGAGACAACCTCGGAGTCCTCGGCGATGCATTCAAAGCAGACAACCCGGACGCCACCGTCGAGGCCACCGCGGTGCCGTGGGACGCAGCCCATGACCGGATCTCGACCGCCCTGGCAGGGCAGGAGACCCCGGACAGCAGCCTGATCGGGACCACCTGGATGGGCGAGTTCGCCTCGACCGGCGGGCTCGATCCGACTCCAGAGAACATCGACCCTTCGGCCTTCTTCGAGGGGGCATGGAACACCGGGGTGGTCGATGGGGTGAGCTACGGGATCCCCTGGTACGTGGAGACCCGGTTGCTCTACTACCGCACCGACCTGGCAGAGCAAGCAGGTTTCGATGCCCCCCCTGCCAACTGGGAAGAGTTGAAGCAGCTGGCGCAGGGCATGGCGGAGCAGGGCGGCGCCGAGCACGCCATCTCGTTGCAACCGGGCGGAACCGGCGCCTGGCAGACGTTCATGCCATTCGTGTGGCAGGCCGGGGGCGACATCCTCGACGAGTCGGGCAACTTCACGCTCGACTCCGAGGCCACCACCGCCGCGCTCGACTACTACCGCTCCTATTTCGACGAAGGGCTGTCACCCGAGTCGCTTGAGGTAGGCGCCCTGGAGCAGGGCTTTGCCGACGGGACCATCGGCATGTTCATCTCCGGGCCATGGATGATGGGGATCGTTACCGATGCCGGCGCCGAGGAGGGGACCTGGGACGTGGCGCTGCTGCCTGAAGGCGAGGCGTCCCGCACCTCGTTCGTGGGCGGTGGCGACATGGCGGTGTTCACCGACGCCGCCAACCGCGAGACCGCGTGGAAGTTCGTCGAGTTCGTCAGCCGGCCCGAGACACAGCTCCTCTGGTACGAGACCGTCAGCGACTTGCCGTCGGTGGAGGCAGCCTGGGACGACCCGGCGCTGGCCGACGATGAGCGTCTCGCCCGCTTTGGCGAGCAGCTCCAGGACGCCAAGTCACCTCCCGCCATCGCTACTTGGGAGCAGATCGCCGATGTGATCGACACCCAGCTGGAGCAGGCCATCCTGGGCGGCGTCACTTCCGCCGATGCGGTTGCCGCCATGCAACAGGAGGCCACAACGATCGGGACGGGGCAGTAGGGCGATGACCCAGCGCGCAGCCGTGGCGACGGAAGGGGCCACGGCGGCGCGCCTACCCGACGGGGCCGGCCGCCAACGGCGCGGGGCCAAACAGAACCTGATCGGATGGAGCTTCGCTCTCCCGTTCTTGGTGTTGTTCGCGGTTTTCGTCGCCGGACCCATCCTCGCCTCGCTGGGGATGAGCTTCACGGATATGCGGATCGCCGACATCCGCAATCCCTTCGCCGTGGACATCGTCGGGTTCGAGAACTATGCCGCCCTGTTCCAAGACGAGCGGTTCCTGCGCGCCGCGGCCAACACTGCCTACTTCGTGGTGGTGGCGATGCCGCTCACCATGGCCGCCGGCCTGGCCATCGCCCTCGGACTCAACCAGGCGATCGTCAAGTTCCGCACCGTGTTTCGGGTCGGGTTCTACCTGCCGGTGGTCGCCAGCGTCGTGGCTATCTCGGTGGTGTGGCGCCTCATCCTCAACGAAGAGACCGGGCTGATCAACGGGATCCTTGGAGTGTTCGGGATCGACGGCCCGGGGTGGCTCACCACACCGGAGCTCGCCATGCCTTCGATCATCGCGATGACGGTGTGGCGCAACCTCGGCTACCAGATGGTGATCTTCTTGGCAGGGCTGCAGGCCATACCGCTGATGCTGTACGAGGCGGCCGACATCGACGGGGCGAACCGCTGGGCCAAGTTCCGCTACGTCACCCTTCCGTTGTTACGCCCCACACTGCTCTTCTCGGCGGTGATCACCCTGATCGGCTACCTCCAGTTCTTCGAGGAGCCGTTCGTGATGACTGAGGGGGGACCGCTCGACGCGACGTTGTCGGTCTCCATGTATGTGATCAACCAATTCGGCTTTGGCAACTATGGGTATGCGGCGTCGATCAGCTACGTGCTCTTCCTAGCCATCGCAGTGCTCACCTTCATCGTGTTCCGCTTCCTTCGTCCCCAGGACTGACCGATGACCCAATGCACTTGCTCCACAGAACCGAAAGTGGACCGATGACCAAACTCGCCGCTCCACGGCTGAACACCGAATCGTCCGTGCAGCCGCCGCCGGCCCCCTCAGCGCGATCGCGCGGGATCTGGCTTCATGTCGTGCTCGTTGTCGGGCTGCTGGTGATGGTGGTGCCCTTCGTATGGATGGTGCTCGGCTCGTTCAAGACCACCGCCGAGCTGAGGCAGCTGCCGCCGACCTGGATCCCGGAGAACCCCACGCCGGAGAACTACCGCGAGCTGTTCACCAGGCTCGACTTTCCTCGGTACTTCTTCAACTCGACCGTGGTGGCCGTGGCGATCACCCTCGGCAACATCGTTATCGGGTCGATGACCGGCTACGCATTGGCCAAGTTGGATTTTTGGGGAAAGCGGGCGCTGTTCCTCCTGGTGCTCGGCACGCTTCTGGTGCCAGGGGTGGTCCTCTTCCTTCCCCAGTTCGTCCTGGTGAGCAACCTGGGGCTGGTGAACACCCACCTCGGGTTGATCATCACGACCTTCGCCGCACCTCTTGGGGTGTTCTTGATGCGCCAGTTCATGCTCAGCATCCCCGACGATCTGATTCAGGCGGCGCGGGTGGACGGGGCAGGCGAGTACCGAATCTTCTGGAACGTGGTGATGCCGCTGTGCGGGCCGGCGCTGGCCACGCTGGGGATCCTCACCTTCCTCGGTGCCTGGAACGCCTTCCTGTGGCCACTGGTGGTTGCCACCACCGAGGAGTTGTACACGCTGCCGGTCGCGCTCGCTCTGTTCGCCATCGGCCAGCAGGAGACCAACTTCGGTCTGCTCATGGCCGGGTCGCTGGTGGTGATGCTGCCGGTGCTGATCATCTTCGTGCTCCTGCAGCGCTATTTCACCGCAGGCATCGCCATGACCGGAATCAAATAGGAGGGGGGGCGCATGAAGCGCATCGCGCTGCTGTCGATCATTGCCCTCGTCGTCGCCACCCCGGCGACGGCGATGGCCGACGAAAGTCTCTCGGGGCGGGACCGCCGGACGCTCGAGCAGTATGCCGCAGACACCTGGGTCTCCTTCGAGGCGATGGTGTACGAGGAAACCGGGCTGGCGGCCGACAACATCGGGGGCGACCTTTCTCCCGAGTCCCGGAGCAGGTTCACCTCGCCCACCAACATCGGGTCCTATCTGTGGAGCGCGCTGGCGGCGCGGCAGCTGAAGATCATCTCGTCACGAGAGGCCGGCGAACGCATTGCCACCACGCTGGAGACGCTCTCGACCTTGGAACGTCACGACCCATCGGGTCAGTTCTACAACTGGTACGACCCGCTCACCGGAGACAAGCTCACCGTCTGGCCGGTCGACGGCAGCCCGGTCTTCCCGTTCCTCTCCAGTGTCGACAACGGCTGGCTGGCGGCGGCGCTGGTCATGGTGCGCAACGCAGTGCCGGCGGTGGCCGAGGAGGCAACGGCACTGCTGGAGTCGATGGACTTCGGCTACTACTACGACCCCGAGGCGCGAGGGCCCGACTTCGGAGCCGGTCTGCTCCGAGGCGGGTTCTGGGCAGACCCTCCGCCAGGGTGCTTCGTTGCCGACAACTACCGCGGTGACATCCCCGACGTG
>DATADW010000075.1:0-17884 GCA_036258335.1 Acidimicrobiia bacterium | reverse complement strand
CTTCGCCCGGCGCACGATGTTCTCGATCATGGCGCCGCTGGAGAAGTCCTTGAAGAAGAGGACCTCGCGATCCCCATTGGCGTAGGTCACCTCGAGGAAGCGGTTGACCTCGTCGGTGGCGTACATCGCATCGACGGTTCGAGACACCAACTCGTCCACCAGGGGGGCACGGTCCCCATCGTGCCGCTCCAACTCCGAGGCCTCGAGAGGGAACTCGTCCTGGAGGTAGATGCGGAATATCTGGCGTGCCGCCTTCTCGTCGGGGCGGGAGATCTTGATCTTCACGTCGAGCCGACCGGGCCGGAGGATCGCGGGGTCGATGAGGTCCTCGCGGTTTGACGCCCCGATCACGATGACGTTCTTCAGCTTCTCGACCCCGTCGAGCTCGGAGAGAAGTTGGGGCACGATGGTGGACTCGACGTCGGACGAGATCCCGCTGCCCCTGGTGCGGAACAGCGAATCCATCTCATCGAAGAAGACGATGACGGGCACACCTTCCTCGGACTTCTCCTTGGCCCGCTGAAAGATGAGCCGAATCTGACGCTCAGTCTCGCCAACGTACTTGTTGAGCAGCTCGGGGCCTTTGATGTTGAGGAAGTAGGAGCGGGCGTCGCTCCGACCGGTGCGCTCTGCCACGGCCAGGGCCAGGCTGTTGGCCACAGCCTTTGCGATCAGGGTCTTGCCACAACCGGGAGGACCGTACAGAAGGACGCCCTTGGGCGCCGCCAATCCGTACTTCTCGAAGAGGTCCTTGTGAACATACGGCAGCTCCACCGCATCGCGGATCTCCTCGATCTGGTGGTCGAGGCCACCGACGTCCTCGTATGTGACGTCAGGGATTTCCTCGAGCACCAACTCCTCGACTTCGGGGCGGGCGAGCCGCTCGTGGACCAACCCGGTCCGCGAGTCGATGCGCACGTGGTCACCGGCGCGAATGGGTACGTCGCGCATCGGCTCGGCGAGCTGGACCACCCGCTCCTCGTCAGCGTGGGCCAGGACCAGCAGTCGGCCGTCCTCCAACTTCTCCTTGACCGCGACCACCTCCCCGGTGGGCTCGAAGGAGCGGACATCCACCACGTTGTACGAATCGTTGAGGAGCACCTCCTGTCCCCGTGCCAGCATCTTGACCTCGATGTTGGGCTGGGCGGCGACCCGCAGCTTCCGCCCGGCGGACAGCACGTCGAGCGTCCCGTCCTGGTTGATCTGGAGAACGGTCCCGAAGGTGTTGGGGGGCGTTGTCAACTTCTCGACCTCGTCGCGGAGCACGGCGAGCTGCTCGCGGGTCTCCTCGAGGACGGCGGTGAGCTTCTCGTTCTGCGCCGCCACCTGGGCGAGCTGGCCCTTGGTCTCGAGCATTCGCTCCTCCATCACCCTCACCCGGCGAGGGGCGTCCTGCAGCCGCCGACGGAGGACCGAGGTCTCCTCCTCGAGCGCCCGAATGGTGGCGCGCAGCGCCGCCGTCTCGTGCTCCGGGCCCTGCTGAGCCATACCGTCAGCTCCTCGTCCTTCGCCTACCTCGCCCGCGAAGTATACGGCCGGGGGACCCGTAGCCATGGACCCTCGGCTCGTGTCCCCGGCGGCGCATGGCCACTTCGCAGGGCCTGGGCGGGGCTACGATCAGGGGGAAGTCACGAGGAGAGCCCTGCAATGAAGGTGTGGATCGACCAGGACCTCTGCACCGGCGACGGTCTGTGCGAGGAGATCGCCCCCGATGTTTTCGTCCTGCTGGATGACGGTCTGGCATACGTTCGGGAGGGCGCCAACGTCTTCGCCGATGCCAAGGGAAACGTCCAAGGCTCACAGGGTCTCGCCAAAGTCCCCGGCGGCCAAGAGGACATCACCATCGAGTCGGCCGAGGAGTGCCCCGGGGAGTGCATCTTCATCGAGCCTTGATGGCACCCCGAACTACAGCTCGGTGAAGTTCGCAGCCCAGCCCGCCGATAGGGTCTCATGGGCCCGCGTGTCATCGTTGCGCTCGCACTCGTCCTGCTCGCCGCTTGCTCCGCCGGCCCCGTGCCGGCCGACCCTGCGGTAGCCGAGCTCACCGAGCAGCTCGACCTCGCTCGGGACGAGATCGCCCAGCTCGAGGGGCAGCTCGCCAAGGCGACAGGGGCCAACGAGGACTCCGCAGCCCGGATCGAAGAGATGGAGAGCGATGTGGAGGGCCTCGGTGAGGAGCTCGAGGCGGCGACGGTTGCGGCGGAGACGGCGCAGCAGCAGCGCGACGACGCCAATGCCGAGCGCCGCCGGACCCTCCAGGCTCGCGCCAAGCTGAGCAGGCAGTTGGAGGATACCGAGGAGGAACTGGCGGCCCTCCGGCTCCAATACGACGACGAGCTCTCCTCCGATCGAGCCGAGGTGCTTTCGACGGGTATCGGGGTCGCCTGCCGGCTTGGCGAGCAGCGCGCTGAGTCGGGTGCAGTGCAGCCAAACCTTGACGACATCGAGCGCGCCGTGGGACACGAGCCCGGCCTCGCCGAGCTCGATCTCGACCTCCTCCTGCCCGCCGAAGGCGACTGGTCGCCCCTGGTTTCCGAGGCCCGCCGCTGCTTCACCGAGGCCGGAGGCGAGATCAGCGGCGAGGAAGGATCGCTCAGCCCGGGCAGCTATGCCGTGGGAGAGGACGTGGCACCCGGCCGCTGGGAAGCCCGTTACCAGCTAGGCGACGATGAGTTCTGTTCCTTCACCCGGGTCGACGCCAACGGGGAAGTGATCGCCAGCGAGGTGGTCAGCGGACCGGGATCGGGGACGCTCGAGGTCGAGGTGGCTGACGGCGACGACCGGGTGGTGGTGGCGGGCGCCTGCCGCTTCGAACTAGCCGGTTAAGGGTTCAGCCGTCGGTGTCGTGGTTATCGGAGGCGTCGGCCAGCCGCCGCGTCACCACCACGAACCCGGTGTGGCCCACCATCCGATGGTCGGGACGGACCGATCGGCCCGCCACCGACCAAGTCCGGAACAGGGTCTCGAACGCCATCGTGTCGATAAAGCCGCCGGTCTGCTCCAGCGCCTCGACAGTCATCTGCACTTGGGGGACTGTGGGCAGGTAGGCGCAGAACACGCCGCCAGGGACTAGACCCTCGCCGGCACGGTGTGCGGCGTGCCACGGCTCGGGCAGATCTAGCACCAGTCGATCGGGTTGCACCCGGGAGATCTGGTCCTCGACTTCCCCGATGACCAACTCGAGTTGGCCGGGAAGCTCACCGAAGAAATCCGCTATCGAGCGGCGGGCGTGGGCGGCGTGATCGTCGCGTCGCTCCACGCTGACCACCCGCCCCCCGGGGCCGACGGCCCGGAGGAGGGCGCAGGTGAGAGCGCCCGACCCGGTGCCGGCTTCGAGCACCACATCGCCCGGGCGGATGTCGGCCCAAACCAGTATCTGGCCGATGTCCTTGGGGTAGACCACCTGGGCACCTCGGGGCATCTTGAGCACATAGTCGGCCAAGCGGGGGCGCAGGACGATGAGCCGGCCGCCGCCGGACGATGTGACCAGGCTCCCCTCGTCCAGCCCGATCACATCTGAGTGGGGCACAACTCCGCGATGGAAGTGGAAGCTCTTGTCGGGGTCCAGGCGGATCAGATAGCGCCGCCCCTTTTGGTCGAGGAGCAGCACCGGCTCCCCGGCACCAAGGGGCTCACTCATCCGATGGGACGCATGGCTGCCGGATGAGGTTCATTGGAACAGGAGGATCGCGGTGGCCACCAGCGAGACCACCAGCCCTGCGACCACGATCCAGATGACGACCCGGAAGAACTGTTGGTTTCGCATCGGGTGCCGACACTGTATCGCCGCGGCGTTAGCCTGATCGAGAGATGCGACGGTTGATCAACCTGTTCCTGGTCCGCAATCATGGGCTCGAACGCGCCCTCGGCTGGGTCGGCCGTAGCGCCCGCACCGGACGGGGAATCTACTTGGCACGAGGCGGGGCTCTCCTCGCCGTCTATTTGCTCACCCGCCCCAAGCCGCCGAGGCAGACCAGCCAACTCAAGGCAGAGCCGGGCACGACCCTCCTGGTGAGAGTGCGACAGGTCGATGAGGAGCCGCTCGGAGTCGAGCAGGCCCGCGCCCTGCTCGGCAATCAGACTCTGTAGACCTCGACCACGGCCTGTCGGTGGCGGGTTCTCCTGTTCAGCAGGAAAATGAACAGCAGCAGGGCGCCCACGCCTACTCCTATTTGAATCGCCCTGCCTTTGACCGTGTCGGTGGTCTGGTTCACCGCTCGCTCGATCTGACGGGCCTTGGCCTCGATGTCATCCCGGGTGACGGTCACTTCGATGCCCTCCACCCCGCCAGGGCGGCGAAGGCGAGCGCCACGACGGCGGTAAGCAAAGAAACCAGCGCCACCCATAGCCGCCCGTCATCGGACAGGCTCAGGAATGCCTGGTTGGCGCCGAGGACCAGGAACAAGGCACCGAGTGCGATCAGCATCCCGCCGGCGAGGCTGATCCCGGCGGTCCTCCCCAGCTGCTTGGCCGGCTCGATGGTCTCCTGCATCAGGTAGGCCTTCGATATCTCGACGAGCTCCTGGGTGAGTTGGGGGATCTCTTTGGTCGCCATGGTCCGGTCAGGCTAGACATCCGCCACGAAAAAGGCGTGCTCGAGCTACAACCGCCCCTGGCCGAGCAGCGACACACCCTTTCGGAAGAACTCGAGCAATGCAGGGTCGGGCAATCCGATCAGGTCGGCATAGCCGAGGCTGGCCCCACCGAATGCCCTGTCGTTCCAGAACTCGTCGGGTGCGGGTGGTGACCACGGTGCCACATAGACGTAGGGCTCGGGGTGGTCTTCGTCACCTGGTGACCCCCCGTACGCGGCGCGTCCGTCGTCGGCCCGCCCGATCTCCACGGCTGCGTCGAAGTGCTCGGGCCAGATCTGCACCCGTGACGGGTCGAGTTCGGCCGTCTCGAATCTGAGGACCTCGAGAACCCTGGTGACCGTTCCGAACCACGATGCAAAGAACGCGACGTGTTCCGGCTCGACATCCAAGCCCCGGTCGTCACCCCACCGAGGCGGGCCCTCGAGCGACAGCTCACTCTCGACCCCCACTTGGCGGCTGGCGGCCCCGAACGTGGTGAGGGGCTCGACGATCGCCTCCATGCCACGCTGGTCGACTAGGTGCAGTCCCTCGACCCGGAGTTGCCGGTCGGCGCCGAAGAAGGGCGTGCCGAACCCCCCCATGGTGAACCGCAACCCGATCTTGGTGTTGGCTGTCTGACGCACCGGGGCGAGGATGTAGAACGCCACTTGGTGCAACGCGTCCCTCGCCGCGACGAGCCCATCGGGCAGCGGCGGGAGCGCCGCGGGCACAAGCGATCTGTCGGCGGCCCAGCGCGCCAGCCCGGTGTCGGTGGCGGCAAGCTCCACCCAGGTGTGATCGCCGTTTGGCACCGGCGACACCACTGGCGACGGCGCCGCGGTGTTCACCGGGTCGTCAGCAAACCACGGCTCTTCATCGATGGTGGGTGGTGACGGCTCGAGAACCCTGGCCCCGTACCCCCCTCCCAGCCGTTCCTCCGCTTCGGAACGAGGATGCCGCGCCACTGGACCGGTCGAGCTCACTCCGTCCGCGCTCAGATGACGCCCAGGGACTGTCCCACCTTGCGGAAGGACTCGGCGCCCTGGTCGAGGTCGTCGTGGCTGTGGGAGGCCGACACCATCACCCGGATCCGGGCGGCTCCATGAGCGACGGTCGGGTACCCGATCGCCTGGGCGAAGACACCCTCTTCTTCGAACAGCTTCCGGGAGAGCGTCTGGGCGAGCTTGGCATCGCCCAGCATCACTGGCGTGATCGGCGTCTCGCTGACGCCGAGATCGAATCCGGATGCCGTCATCGCTGACTTGAAACGGTCCGCATTGGCCCACAGCCGTTCGACTCGTTCCGTTGACTCCGCCAGGATCGAGACCGAAGCCAGGCATGCTGCGGTGTCCGCCGGAGTGAGAGCCGACGAAAAGAGGAACGGACGGGCTCGCTGCCTTAGCCAATCGACCAGATTGGCAGCGCCGGCGACGTATCCACCCATCACCCCGAACGCCTTCGACATGGTCCCCACCTCGACCGCCACCCGCCCGTGGAGACCGAAGTGGTCGACGATGCCCCGGCCCCCCCGACCCAGGACCCCCTCCCCGTGGGCGTCGTCCACCATCACCATCGCCCCATGCTCCTCTGCTACCTCGACGATCCCAGGGAGCGGCGCCAGGTCACCGTCCATCGAGAACACGCCGTCGGTTATCACCAGGATGCGCCTCGCCCCCTGGGATCTCGCCTCTGACAGCTTGTCGCCGAGCGCGTCGACATCGCCGTGGGGATAGATGGACCGCCCGGCGCGCGCCAGTCGGACGCCGTCCACGATCGAGGCGTGGTTGAGCGAGTCGGAGATGATGACATCGCCCTCGTCGGCCAACGCGGGGATGGTCCCCAGGTTGGCGGCGAAACCCGACTGGAAGGAGATGGTCGCCTCGACACCCTTGAAGCGGGCGAGCGCCTCCTCCAGATCAATGTGCAGTTGCATGGTGCCGGCGATCGTGCGCACCGCACCAGGACCGACCCCGTATTGGTCCACCGCTGACTTGGCTGCCTCCACCAGCCGGGCATCGCCCGCCAGCCCGAGGTAGTCGTTGGATGTGAAGTTGAGCACCCGACGGCCGTCGACCAGGAGCCGAGCGCCCTGCGGCGACCCCACCGTGCGGATGTTGGTGGCGAGGCCGCTTGAGGCGAGCTCATCGAGCTGAGTCCGAAGAAAGTCGAGCGGGGTATGGGTCGCCGTCACGAGAGCGGTCCGTCGGCTCGGCCTGGGTCTGGGAAGAGCACCACTTTTCCGCACTCCCCCGATGCCATCAGGTCGAAGGCGGTCTCGTAGTCGTCGAGGGCGAAACGGTGCGTCACCATCGGGGCCAGATCGACCGCACCTGCCCTGAGCAGCCCCCTCATCTCATACCAGGTGTCCCACAGCCGCCGACCGAAGATGCCGTAGATGGTGGCGCCCTTGAAGATGACGTTGTCGCCGATGTCGAAACCGATCGGCGCCGGCGGCAAACCGAGCAGCGCCGCCTCGCCTCCCGGCTTGAGCAGCCCGAACCCGTCGGCGATCGCAGTCGCCGACCCCGACATCTCGAGCAGGACGTCCACACCTTCTCCTTCGGTCGCCTCCCAGACGGCATCCACAACATCGGCGGCATCCACCGCCAGGTCCGCCCCCATCTGCTTGGCCATACCGAGCCGGTATGCGCTGATGTCGGTGGCCAATACCGACCGCGCCCCGAGCGCCCGGGCGGCGGCGATGGCCATCAGCCCGACCGGGCCGCACCCGGTGACCAACACTTTGCGCCCGGCGATGGTGGGGACACTCACCGAGTGGACCGCATTGCCGAAGTTCTCCTGGAGCGCCGCCACCGACAGCGGCAACCCCACCGGGTCCGGCCAGGCGTTGGTCGCCGGGACAACGACGAACTCGGCGAAGGCTCCATCTCGGTGCACACCGAGGATCTCGGTGGCAGGGCATAGGTGACCCTTGCCGGTTCGGCAGGGAGCGCACTCACCACAGGTGACGTGGGACTCGACAGAGACCAACTCACCGACCTCAGGACCGCCCGCGGCCCGGCCCTTGGCAACGACCTCGCCACACAGCTCATGGCCGACGATGATCCCCGGGGTGACGTGCGAGGCCGCCCACTGGCTCCAGTCGCGGATGTGGAGATCTGTGCCACAGATCGACGCAGCCCTCACCTCGATGAGGACGTCGCCGTCTCCTACCTCTGGGATGGGCCGCTCCCCCATCTCCAACCCAGGACCGGGAGCAGGCTTGACCACGGCGCGCATCGAATTGCAGGCTAGGCAAGACGGAAGACGGAAGGCGGAAGGCGGAGGTACCGACCCGTCCCCCCGGACTCCCAACTCTGATCCGGCCACCCACAACGTACCGATCGCGATCTCAGTACCGTTGCTGGATGCGCGCAATCGCTGTCGCCATCCTTCTGGTCCTGTTCACGCCGGCTGTAGCGGCCGCCCAGGACACCACCTGCCCGGCCTACCAGGGCATCACCTGCGACGGATACGTCACAGACGCTGCCGGCGTCATCGAGGACGATGCCCGTCTAGAGGAAGCGGTGGGTCGGGTCGTGGAGAGCCGTGGCAACCAAGTCGCCGTGGTGATGGTGCCCGATACCGGTGGGCAATCGCCCCGTGATTTTGCCCGTGGTTTGGGCAATGCCTGGGGCGTCGGCACCGCCGAGAACGACGACGGCGTAGTGGTCTTGGTTGACATCGGCGGTCAGGAGACATGGGTCGAGCCTGGGGATGGGCTCGAGCTGCGCGATCCCGCCGAGATCGCATCGGCCGGCGACAGTTTCTTCGCCGGCGGGGACTTCGACGGAGGAGTTCTCGCCATCGTCGGGTCGCTCGAGTCGGCGCTCGAAGCCGGTCCCGGCGAGGAGGCGGGAGGTGAAGGGGGCAGCGGGTGGCCTGTGGTCCTCGTTGTCCTGGGCGGGACCGCCGCCGTTGCCGGTGGCGCGGTCCTCTGGAAGCGGAGGCGCGACCGCATCGCGGTGGTCACCAAGCAGCGCCAGGAACTGGTCGATGGCCAGCTACGCCGGCTCACCCCCGCGGGAAACGAACTGCCCCAGGTCGCCGAGTACGTGGTCCAGCCACCTGCCGACGGGCCGACAGTGCCCACGGGTGTGGCGATCGAGGCACTGGGGCGGGTGGCCCAGGGCAGCAACGGGCTCACCCCCGACGTAGGAGGGGCGCTGTGGTCGGAGCGGCTGGTGGACGTCCTCGACCGGGAGCGGTGGCGGAACGACACCCAGATTCCGCTCGAGCTACGCGTCGAGGGCGAGGGCCCGGTGCTCGACGAGGGCGCTCAGGAGGCGGCTCGTCAGGCGCTGGCTGTGGACGCTAGTGACGACACCCTGTTCAGAGTCCGATTGGGAGAGTTGGAGACCTTGGTCGACGGGCTGCGCCAGCATCGTGTTGCCGAGGCGCGAGCCCGTCTCGGTGCGGCGGTGGAGGCTCGTCTGGTGGACACCCCCGTCGGGCCGACGTTGATCACCGACCTCGGGGAACGCGTGCTCAAGTCGGCGCCGGTCCTCCCGCCAACAGCACCGCTCGAGGAAACGATCGATCGCATTGAATCCACCTACCAGACGGCTGCCACCAAGGTGGAGCGGCTCGAGCAGCTCTACAACGCCCTACCCGAATCGGCCACTCGTCCGGCGGTAGCAGCAGCATTGGCCGACCTCGACGATGACCCGTCTCAAGCGGCAGAACGCTACGAGCGGGTCCGGGTCGAACTCGAGGAGTTCGGCGGTGACCTGCGCGCCGACGGGCTCGAGCTACCCGGAGTAGCCGCGCTGTTGCTCCTCAACAATTCCGAGGATGCGGTCTCGGATTTCGTCGCCGCATATCGCGTCAATCGGGAAAACGCCCTCCAGCCCGGTGAGGCGGTGGAGTATGCCCTGGCCGGATTGACCCACCCAGCCGACATCGAGGCGGTCAGCGAGGCCGCCCGCCACCACGGGCTTCCGGTGGTGATCGCCGCCACGTTGCTCCGCAACCGCACCGACGGGATCGCGTCTTATCAGGCGTTGATGGACGAGCTCGCCGCTGAAGGGGTTACCGGTGAGAGCCGGTCAACCATCGCCGGGATTCTGGCCGTCTCGTTGGAGCCATCGCAAGCGCTGCGGCGATGGGTGGAGGCGCGCCAGGCGCTGTCCAACCTGGGGCTGACCGGTTCGTATGCCGACGTTGCCGCCGCGTTCGGTGCTGCCGACCCACGAGGTCCCGAGACCTTCGCCCTCGCCTATGCCGCCCAACGTCAGGCCCTGGCCCGCTCCAAGATCGACGACGCCGACCGCTTCGCGCCTGAACTGGCGCACGAGGGAACGGGCCGGCAGCAGGACGCGTGGACAGGTGAGCCCATCCCCAGAGGTTTGGGCACGTACGACCCGTTCACCTTGCTCTACCTCCACTGGGTCATCACCGGCGGCCACGGGACCGGTGTGGGTTGGGACCCGGTGTTCCGCGACGACTCCTGGTCGTCCGATCGCTCGTCGTGGTTCGGAGGTTTCGGCGGCGGCAGCTTCGGAGGTGGGAGCGGCGGCGGTTCGAGCTGGGGCGGTGGGGGTTGGAGCTCCGGCAGCTTCGGCGGGTTCGGTGGCGGCAGCTTTGGTGGCGGGGGGGGCGGCGGCGGGAGCGGTTGGTAGGCGTCTGCCTCAACACTCCTGCCTACGGCAACGCCTCGAATATCTCGCCCAAGCCGCCAAAGGAGGCGACGACCCCCGCAGCTTGGACCAGGTGCGCCCGCCACCCGCTCCGACCTGGAACACCGGGTCGACCACTTCAAGGGAGGACCCACCCTGGCCGAACACCTCAACCCGTTGTGCCGCCACGACCACGCCTCAGAGACGCCGGATGGCGGCTGCAACCCGGACCCGACGGCGCCACCACCTGGACCAGTCCCCTCGAACACACCCACACCACCGGACCCGACCCGCCCTGAACACGGGCCACCCGCACCACCAGGCGAGCCGGTGAGAGTTCTTGCTCCAGTTGACCGCCGGTCTACCCTGCCCGAACACTCGTCCTTTGGAGATGACCAATGCGCGGGGTCCGCGTAAGGTCCAAGATCCGCCGACGTTCTCTGCTGGCGGCACTCGTAGCCACCCTCGTTGTTGGGCTATTCGCCGCGCCCGCCGGCGCCCAGGAAGACCCACCGGTCGAGCTTCCTCCTGGCGGCACCTTTCTCGACGACGATGGAAGCACCCACGAGGGCAACATCGAGGCCATCTACGCCGCCGGGATCACGCTGGGGTGCACCGAGGACGGGCAGTACTTCTGTCCCGAGGAGCCGGTGCTTCGCAAGTACATGGCGGCATTCCTCCGCCGAGCGCTCGAATTGCCCGACGGCAAGAAGGACTACTTCACCGATGACGACGGGCTGTTCGAGGAGGACATCAACGCCGTAGCCGAAGCCGGCATCACTCTCGGTTGCACCACTACCGAGTTCTGCCCCGACGTGCCGGTGAGCCGCGACCAGATGGCGGCCCTGATCGTGCGGGCGATGGGATGGGGTGGTGAGCCGGATCAAGCGTTCTCCGACACCAGGAAGAACTACTTCCGCAACGAGATCAATATCCTCGCCCGTCGTGGCGTGACCAATGGGTGCGCCGAGGACCTCTATTGCCCCTCACAGGACGTCGAGCGCCAAGAGATGGCCTCCTTCCTGGCCCGGGCGCTCGGGCTGGAGCCGATGGTCCCGCCGCCCCGACCCGTTCCCAAACTCATCGGCCAGTTCACCACCTTCCACCCATGCTGCGAGAGCCGGGTGGCCAACATCCATCTCATGGCGGCGACCATCGACGGGTTGGTGGTGTCGCCTGGCGAGAGCTTCTCGATCAACGCCACGGTTGGGGAGAGGACGAGTGGGAAGGGGTACGTGCCCGCTCCCGCCATCATTGGTGGAGAGGTTTACTGCTGCGACCACCCGGCCAATATCGGAGGCGGGGTGAGCCAGGTGGCGACGACCCTCTACAACGCGGTGTTCTTCGCCGGTCTCGAGGACGTGTTTCACCAGCCGCACAGCCTCTACATCAGCCGCTACCCGATGGGCAGGGAGGCCACCCTTGGGTGGACCGCGCCCGACCTCGTCTTCCGCAACGACACCTCGACCCCGGTGACGATCGACATGTCGTACAGCGACACGAGCCTCACCGCCACCCTCTATGGCGACAACGAGGGGCGACAGGTCGAGGATGGGCTCGCCGGGACGGCCACACCCGAGGGCGGGGGCACCGTCACCGTGTACCGCTACATCACCTACCTAGATGGTGAGACGATCACTCAGAGCTGGACCTGGACATACCAGGCCCCCGCCAACGGCCTCGTTCTCCCCTTCTGATCGCGCAGCCACGCCTATAGGCTTGGCGCTGCACTCCGGACCGGCCGCCGTCCGCGATGTGCCCGCCCACATGCTCATCGCGATCGTCGCCCCATGACCTTCAGCACCTCAGTCGCCCCGCTCCGCTACGCCCCGTTCCGCTCGCTCTGGCTTGCCTCAGTCGCGTCCAACGCAGGGACTTTCGTGCAGACGGTGGCGGCATCGTGGCTGATGCAGGAGCTCACCGGCTCCCCGCTCTGGGTGGCGGCCATGGCTGCCTCGGGCACGCTTCCCCTCCTCTTCCTCGCCCTCCCCGCGGGGGCCCTCGCCGACATCCTCGATCGGCGGAAGGTGATGCTGGCGTCCCAGGTGGTGATGGGGATCGCCGCCACCGTTATGGCGGCGCTCGCCTTCCTGGAGTTGCTCAACCCACCACTCCTGCTCGGGCTGGGGCTGCTGCTCGGAGTGGGGGTCGCCTTCAACCTCCCCGCATGGCAAGCCATGGTCCCCGACCTCGTCCCCCGCGAGTTGGTGGCCAACGCGGTGGCGCTCAACTCCGTGGCGTTCAACGTGGCGCGGGCGGTGGGCCCTGCACTGGGCGGTTTGTTGGTTGCAGCCGCCGGCGCCGGGTGGGCCTTTCTCATCAACAGCCTCTCCTTTCTGGCGGTGATCGTCGCTGTGGCCCGGCTCCACTGGTCGGAGCCCGCCGAGCCCGAGGTCTCCTCAGTGGCATCGGCCATCGGGCTCGGGGTCCGCTACGCCAGGTTCACGCCACCCTTCCGTCGCCTCCTGGCGGTGGCGGCGATGTTCGCTCTGACCTCCGGGGTGGTGCAGTCGCTGCTGGCCACCCTCACCGCGGAGAGCCTCGATGCCGGGGCCTTCGCCTACGGCGCGCTGCTCGGGGCGATGGGGGCAGGGGCTCTGTTGGGCGCCTTCACCCGCGGTGCCGCCGCCGAGCGGCTGGCGGAGCGTCATGTCGGAGTGGCGGTCGCCACCTTCGGATTGGCCGGCATCGCCGTGGGCCTCTCCCCCGGGGTCTGGCTGGCGGGGGTCGCCCTCTTCATCGCCGGGATCGCATGGGTGTGGACCTTGGCGACCCTCAACGCCACCGTTCAGTTGCTTGTCCCGGCGTGGGTCAGAGGCCGGGCGGCCTCCCTCTACACCTTGGCCTTCGTCGGCGTCCTCCCGCTGGGAGCTCTATTGGCAGGCTCGATCGGTTCGGCCTTCGGAACCCCAGTCGCATATGTAGTACTGGGGACCGGAACGGTGGTGCTCGGATTGGTTATCCCAACGCTCCATCTCCCCCACCTGGGGTCGGTAGTGACCCCGGAGCCACCGGAGGACTGGGTAGTCCCCGAGCACGCCGATTACGTCGAAGGCGGGCCGGTGATGGTGCTCAACACCTGGGTCATCGACCAGTCCGACCTTGCCGAGTTTCTCGAACTGATGAACGAGGTCCGTCAGGTCCGCCTCCGCACCGGGGCGTACAGATGGCGGCTCTACCGCAACGCCGAGGACCCGCACCGGATGACAGAGGTCTTTCTTCTCGCCTCGGGGGAGGATCACCTCCGCCAGCACAGGCGGATCGACGCCACCGGCGCGGATCTCATCCGGACGGCCCGCGCCTTCGACAGGGCTCAGGGACCGGTGGGCCGCCACTTGGTCGCCATCGACGTCGACGACCCAGCCGACCGACCCGATTGGGATCAACTCGTGGCAGTGCACCTCGCCCTCCACGAGGCGGACGACGCGGTCCAGCTCGAAGACGCGCCCGAGGCATCTGTCCCCAGAGGCGCAACACAGAAGTGATCGGACACTCGGTCTCCGGCCCGCTGGTGGAGTGCGTCCCAAACGTGAGCGAGGGAAGGGACCGTGGGCTCATCGATGAGTTGGCGGCTTCGGTCTCCGCCCTCCCCGGGGTAATGCTCCTCGACGTCGACCCCGAGCCCGCCGTCCACCGGACCGTCATCACATTCGCCGCTCCGCCCGGTGTGGCCGAGGAGGCGGCTATCAACCTGGTCCGGACGGCCACCAACCTGATCGACATGACCAAGCATCGCGGCGTGCATCCCAGGATCGGGGCGGTTGACGTGCTCCCATTCGTGCCCTACTCCGGTGTCTCGATGACCGTCTGCGTCGACCTGGCCCGCCGGGTGGGACAGCGGATCGGGGAGGAGATCGGAATACCCGTTTTCCTTTATGGCGCCGCCGCCAGCATCGTACAGAACGAATCGCTGGCCAAGGTGCGCCGAGGTGGGTACGAGGGGCTTTCAAGCCGTTCCGACCGGCCCGACTTCGGCCCGGCCGCATTCCACCGCCGAAGTGGCGCCGTTGCCGTGGGCGCCCGCCCCCTGCTGATCGCGTACAACGTCACCCTCGACAAACCAGACGGGCTCGTCGCCTCCACCATCGCCGCCGCCCTGCGAACCTCCGGTCGGGCCGCCCCGCCGGGGTCGCCAGATACGAGGCTGCAGCATCTCCAGGCGATGGGATGGGTCCTCGAGCCACTTGGGGTCGCCCAGGTCTCCTGCAACCTGGTCGATTGGCAATCGACCCCTCCCCACGTGGTGTTCGATGCCTGTACCCGGATGGCGAAGGAGCGTGGCCTCGGGGTACGTGGCAGCGACATCGTTGGGATGGTCCCCCTCGGGGCTTTGCTTGCGGCAGGCGACCACGCGCTCGGCGCTGGAGATGGGGCCTGCACCGATGGTGAGCGGGTCGCCGCCGCTGTGAGCTATCTCAGATTGGACGACCTGAGAGCCTTCGACCCCAAGCAGAAGGTGCTCGAATACCGGTTGGCGACGCTGGCCGGAGGCGCCCAATTCGGTTGACTCTGCTCGGTTCAATCTGCTCGGTTCAATCTGCTCGGTTCAATCTGCTCGGTTCACTCATCCCCGGCTGTCTCAGCCCGGTTGAGATGACAGGTCTCGCCCCCTGCCGCCGAGCCGACCAGGTTGATGCCGAGATGAGCCCCGATCGGCGCCGCCAAGCCTCCCGAGAGCACCCTCAGGGCACCGAAACCGACGCCGGCCAACGCCGTTGCCGCCACCGTTTTGGCTGCCGCCGCCGCCAGCCGAGCCGGAGGCTCCTCGAGCCGTCTCAGGGCGGCGATGCTGGGGCCGGTGTGCCAGAGTCCGAAAGCGAGGGCCGACCCGAGCACGCCGCCCCACCATCGACCGGTTTTCTCCTCCCACTGCCGCTGCAGCACTCCCCGGAACAGGACCTCCTCGGGTAGCACCGTCCCCAACGGCACCATGACAGCAAGGTGGACCGACCTGCGTCCTGGCGGGAGAGAGGTCACCCGCTCAGCGGCGTACACCCGGTGAAGTCCCGGCTTCCCCATCGCCCACGAGGTGAGCAAGCCGCCACCGACCGCGGCCGCCACCGACACGGCTAGCTGTCTGGGCCAACGCCCCACCCCGAACAGCGCGCTGCGATCGGATAGGGCGACGGCGACGGCCACAGCGAGGTTGGATGCGACGTGCGGTCCCTGCCACCAACGGGCGGGAAGAGTGAGGTGGGCCAGCGTGTGCGCCCCGACAAGGGCCGCGGAGAGAGCGAGCGGCCGGGTCATTGCCGAGTCGGTGCTCCGCCCCCGACCAAGGTCACCTCGACCGGCGACGGTACCGTGACAGTTCCCGATGAGGAGGGCGGCACGAGGCTCCTAATCAGACTGGTGGTAGTCGGTGTCGCTCTGTGGCTGACCATCCTCCTTCTCCCCGGGCTCGATTACCAGGGTCCTTTCTGGGAGTTCGTCGTGGTGGCGGCCATCTTCGCCGTGGTCAACGCCTTCATCCGCCCGGTGGCCCAACTGCTCTCGCTCCCCATCAGCATCCTGACCCTCGGCTTGTTCGCCCTGGTGGTCAATGCTCTGATGTTCCTGCTGGCCGATTGGCTGGCCTCCGATGTGCTCGACCTCGGGCTGCGGGTCGACGGGTTCTGGGCAGCTTTCTTCGGGGCCCTGGCGATGGCGCTCATCTCGTGGATGATCGGTCTCGTGCTACGCGAACCCAAATGATCAGGGGCCGACGTCGATCGACTTCCCAGCTGTGCCGGGGATGAGTCCGAAGGGGAGGCCTTTCTGGGAGGCCTCGTCGTGGAGCCTGTCGAGTAACTCATCGGTATGACCCGGGTCATGGTGGAACGTGACCAGTGATCGGGCCCCGACGTGGCGGGCGAAGGCGAGGCACTGCTCGAAGCTGCTGTGCCCCCAGCCAGCTCTGGACGGGTATTCGGCCACGGTGTATTGGGCATCGTGGACCAGCAGGTCGGCACCCACCGCCAAGTCGTAGCCCGAGGTCCATTTCTCCGGCCCGGGGAAATCGACCCCCAGCGCCGGCTCGTGGTCGGAGAGATACGCAATTGAGACGCCGTCATGCTCGATCCGAAACCCCAATGTCGGTCCAGGGTGCGAGATAAGGTCGGCCACCACGACGAAGGGGCCGACCTCGAACCTGCCAGGGACGATATCGTGGAGGACGACCCCAGGAAGCTCGCGCAGCCTGACAGGGAACAGCGGTGGGGACAGGTAGCGGGCCAGCCTCTCGGCCAGCCCCATGGTCGGCGAGGCAGGCCCCCAGAGGTGGACCTCGACATCGGGATCGAACAGCGGCCTGAAGAAACCGAGGCCCTGGATGTGATCCATGTGGAGATGGCTTAGGAGAATGTCCAACCGCCGTACGTCATCGCTGAGGTGATCCTCGACATGGGAAATCCCCGACCCGGCATCGAGCAGGAGACACTCCCCAGCGCCATCCATCACCAGCGCCGAAGAGGTGTCGCCGCCGTAGCGCACGGTCTCCACACCGGCCCGGCCCACAGAGCCGCGGGTTCCGAAGAGAGTCAGCTTCACGGCATCAAAGTGCGGTCACAAGGGAGGCTCCCAGAACATGGTGACTGCACCGAGGGGGCGGTCGGCATGCCCGGTCACGGGCAGGGCGGTCACCTCGACCACCCGCCAGGAACCGTCCCCGGCCTTGAACCGCAGCGGCCGGTGCGCCGGCTCCGCCCTGGTGAGGGCGATGACTAGCGGCAGATGCTCGGTTGCGAGTGGTGAACCGTCCAGGTCTGTGGTGACGAACTTGTCGGCTACCTCGGAGGCGGGGATCTCGCCCGCCTCGTCGAAGCGAATGCCGAGCACCTCCTCGGCGGGCTCGTTGTAATAGATGAGATTGCCATCCGCATCGCACATCCAGATCGGGATGGCCATGGTGCTTGCCCACTGCCGCAGGAGGATCATCTCTATGGGATGTTGCGCCATCACCGCCTCGCTCGCACGCAGCGAGTCTAAGTAGACGAACGGCCGGAGGTTGAGAAGAGAACGACGGCTAGCGTCGATCTCATGAAAGGCTCCGGAGACATCGTCTACGCGCTCGAGCCGACGCTCGATCCAGCGGAGTTCACAGACGTGCTCCACCGCTCCGGCTTGGCCGAGAGACGCCCTGTGGACCGCCCCGAAGTGATGGCGGCGATGACATTGGGCGCCGACGTGATCGTCACCGCGAGACGCAAAGACCAACTCGTTGGTGTGTCGCGGGCGCTTTCAGACTTCGCCTATTGCACCTATCTGTCCGATCTGGCGGTGGACAGAGGTTTTCAGCGTCAAGGAATCGGGCGGCGGCTGATCGAAGAGACCCACAGGGTTGCCGGGACCAAGACCACGTTGATCCTGCTGGCCGCCCCGGCTGCCGTCGACTACTACCCGCACATCGGGATGGAGCGACACGAGTCGTGCTGGGTGATCCGGCCACGATGAAGGCGGAAGACGGAAGTCGGAAGACGGAAGACGGAAACTTGGCGGGTCGGCTCCAACCTGCTGATCGCAGTGATTGGCGGAGATGGCTTGAGGAGAATGCCAGCACATCGAGGGGTGTTTGGCTGGTGATATGGAAGGCGCACACCGGGAAACGGCTCGAATACGAAGGGCTCGTGGAAGAGGCGCTCTGCTTCGGCTGGATCGACTCCCGGGCCGAAAAGCTCGACAAAGACCGCTCCATGGTCAGGTTCACGCCGCGCA
>DATADW010000074.1:0-23283 GCA_036258335.1 Acidimicrobiia bacterium | reverse complement strand
CAACGTCACGGCAGTCGCGGACCGGGACTGTTGCCCGGATGTGGAGGTGTTCGCCGACGGTGTGCGCGCCAGCCTTGACAATCTCGCACGAATACTGCTCGCGCCGGCGTTATGAACAGCACGGGAGATGTCGGGTCCACGTGGTAATCGCTTCAGCTCGGGCTCGCGGCGGGACCAGGTGAGACCAGTTCTCATTCTTGGGCGCGTTGGGGCCGCGAAACGTCGAGAGCCAATGAGAAGTGATGTGAGACGTTGAGAACTCGTTTCCCGTGATCAGAGGCCATCTCTGACTATTTCCCCCGGTCAGGGGATCGGACGAGTCTTCTCTCACACGGAAGAAGCCCAGGGGTTCAAATCCCCTCACCTCAACCGAAAGGCCCTGATCAGGGCCTTTTCTGCCAGATGGGCGAACGGTTTGGGCCGCGTTTGGGCCGCGCGAGTGATTTCTGTTGGTCATGCCGGGGCTTGATGGTCATACCGGGACCTGACACACCGGGTGGTTCGCGGGGCACAATGCCAATCACCGGACCGGCTGTGATCGAATGGCCCGTCGGCTTCGGGCTTCACCTCTTCTTCGCTGGCGGCGTCGCCGGCGAGGAGAGCGGTCGTGTTGGTGGAGCTTTCTGTGGTGGAGCAGCGCCATGAGGCGGTGTTGGAGGTTCTCTCCGGTGCCACGGTGACCGTGGTGGCCCGCCGTTAGGGGGTGGTGCCCCAGATGGTGCGCGACTGGTTGCAGAGGCACGCGACTACAAGTGCTGGGAGGGCAGCCGGGCGAAGGAGTTGGAACTGGAAGAAGGTCATCGACTCTCCTTCGGCTAGCGCTCGTGGACCTTGTGCATACCGGACTGTTGTCGTCCTGATCTCCGGGCATCACACAAGGTTCGGGGGGAGGAACAGCCGTTTGAAGCCTTCATTGGCAGTTTCGATATGGCGCTTTCCGCCACGCACCGTGAAGATCCCGTGCCCGGGCAATAACGCCTCGAAATCCTCAGCCGCCAGGCGACCGATCGATGTGGCGTAGGCACCGATGTCGCAGTCAGGGATGCTCTGCAGCAGGATCCGGCCGCCCGCGAACACGCAGTCGCCGCTGAAGAGGTGGCGTCGGTCGGGAGTCTCCAACATGAAACACAGATGACCTGAACAGTGGCCCGGTGTCTCGAGCACCCGGAGGAGAAGGTCCCCGATGGCCAGTCGGTCGCCATCGCTCATCTCATCGTCGACCGGGCAGGGATCGAAGTGGTAGTCGGCGGGGTAGAACCCGGCCCGCTTCGCCACGCTCAGCCCGGTCGCCTCCTCGTCACCACTGCTCAGCGCGGCCGCGGCGGCGGCGGCTGCATGTACCGCCACCCCCAGCTCTTCGCGAAAGCGGGACGCACCTCCGGCATGGTCGGCGTGGTAGTGAGTGAGGGTTAGGTGGCGGATCCGGGACCGGTCGAGCCCATCGGAGGCGACGTTGGCCATGACCTGCTCGAAAGAGTCGCCCATCCCGCAGTCCACCAACGCCAGTTCAGTGCCGCCATCGATCAAATAGATGTGGCTGTCGAGCTCGCCCGAGAGCCCGAACCCGGAGGCCGCCCCGCTCCCCACCAGGTAGACGTGTTCGGTGAGCCGCATGGCCGCGACGGTACCCAAACTGACGGAGGCCGAACGGCATCATCTCGGTGAAAGAACCGTATCGAAAGTGAGGAGGACGCAATGGACAACCATGGTTGGCGGGGAAAGGTCGGTGCCATGGACACGGCCGAATTGGAGCGGTTCCTTTCCGAGCCGGTGTTCGCCCGGCTGGCCACTGTCGACGCCGACGGCTGGCCGTATGTGGTGCCGGTATGGCACGAGTGGTTGGGCGGGGTTTTCCACGTCATCGCCCGCGAGCGATCAGCGTGGGCCGACCACCTCGTCCACGAGGAACGTTGCGCGGTGACCGTGGATGAGGATCGCGACCAGAGGAAGGTGATCGCCCAGTGCCGCGCCGTGGTGGTGGAGGAGCCAAACGTCGGTGGGGCCTGGGTGGAGATCGCCCGCCGGATGAGCCTCCGGTACCTGGGCGAACATGGCCCGGACTACCTCGAGCCGACACTGAAATCACCCAGGTGGCTCTTTGCGCTCGAACCTTCCCGGGTATGGACTTGGCAGGGCATCGACTGGGCTGTGCGCTACAAGACCTGAGCGCGGCGACCACCGAACCCGGTCTGGTGTTACGGTCCTGACGCCCAGGTGTAATGGCGGAAGGACACCCTGGTCGTCATGGACGTGCCCGACACGGACTCGGTCATGCAGCGGCTTATCTGTGCGCCAAGGCACCGCCCTGATTCGAAGTGCTCGGTGCGCGGCAAGCCGATCTTCTCCGGTGATTTCCTGTGACCAGGACACGTCGCTTGTTCGAGGCATTGGGCCCCTATGCGGTCCTGCTGCTGGTGCTCCCGGTGGCGGCGCTGGTTGCGCCCGGGTTCTATCGGACGGCCAACCTGCAGAACGGAGTTCGAGAAGCGTCTTTCCTGGCGGTTGTGGCGCTCGGTCAGCTCATCGTCATCATCGCCCGCGGTCTCGACCTCTCGGTCGGGGCGGTGATCACCACTGCTTCGCTACTCATCATCGAGATCGCGGGTCGGGCCGGAGGAAGGGCGCTGCTGGGCCTGATCGCGGTGCTGATCTTCGGAGCGGCAGTCGGAGCGGTGAATGCGGTGATGGTCGCCTACCGACGTGTCCCGGCGATCCTCGCCACCCTTGCCACAGCCGTGGTGGTCGAGGGTGTCGTCCTCTGGCTCACCGAGGGCCAGTCGCGGGGCCGGGTCCCTGATCTGATTCGATCAATGGGGACGGGTCGGATCGGCCCGGTGCCAGTCCCAGTGGTGATCGCCGCCGCGGCGGCCGTCCTGGTGACGCTGCTTCTCCGCCGCTCCGCTTACGGACGGAGCCTGTACGCGGTGGGATCGAACCCGGGGGCGAGTCGTTTCAGCGGTGTGCCGGTCCGGTGGATCTCGGCGAGCAGTTTCCTGCTCTGCTCGATGCTCGCCGTGGTGGCCGGATTGATGCTCGCCGGGTACGTCGGTTTCTATGACCGAACCCTTGGCACGGGTTACGAGCTCGACTCGATCGCTGCCGTCGTCCTCGGTGGAGCATCGCTGGCTGGCGGGCGCGGCACCGTCGGGGGAACGCTGGCCGCCGCCCTTGGCCTGGCCGCGCTCGACAACCTGTTGCTGATCCGGGGGGTGGGGGAGCCCTTCCAGCTGATCGGCAAGGGTCTGGTGCTATTCCTCGCCGTACTCTTCGCTCAGTTCATCCTCGCCCCCTCCCGGCGATCGGGAGGCAGTACCGACAACGTGGGCATCCCACCAGAGAGAAGGGAAGCACCGGCATGAAGAGAACCAATGCTCGCTGGGTGTCACTGCTAGCCGTCCTGGCCGTTTTCGGCTGGGCCTGCGGCGGCGACGCGGCAAGCACCACCGGCGCCGCGGACACCACTGCCGCCGGCACCACGGAAACCACTGCTGGCGCTACGGACACGACGGCCGCCGGCACCACCGAAACCACTGGTGGAGCGACGGACACAACGGCCGCCGGCACGACGGAAACCACGGGTGTCGACGCCGCGGCCGAGTCGAACACCCTGATCGAGGCGTTCGAGAATGATCCTCAGATCTTGGGTCTCGATCCCATCGAGCCTCCGGCGTACGCCTCGGAGATCGTCGACGTCGAAACCTCGGAGTACGCGGTGGAGGGCAACCCGCGGGTCGCCTTCGCCATCCAGGCTCCGGAGTTCAGCTGGCCCGCCACCTACAATGACGCCGTCGAGGCCCGGCAGGCCGAGGCCTATCCCGACATCGAGCTGATCATCAGCCCAACCGGGCTCGGTGAGGCCGACACCCAGGTGGCCACCATAGAGGACCTCCTGGTCCAAGACCCCGACGCTCTCATCATCACCCCCCTCACCGATGTGCGGGGCCCGGTGGAGCAGGCGGCGGCCGCAGGCGTCCCGGTGATCCTGTGCACCGGTACCGCCGAGACGGATGCGTACGTCACCAGAGTCGACCGCGACAACCTCCTCAACGGCAAGATCGGCGCCGAGTGGGTTGCCCGCGAGATCGGATACGAGGGCCAGATCGTGATGCTGTCTGGCATCGCCGGAGTGCCCACCGCCGAGGCAAGGCTCCAGGGCGCTCAAGAGGTGTTCGACAGCTACCCGGACATCGAGGTCCTGGGCCACGAGTACACCAACTGGGACGCCGCCGACGGGAAGACGGCCATGCAGGCCTTTCTCACCCAGTTTCCCCAGATCGACGCGGTTTGGGCCGATGGTGCCGGTCAGGCGATAGGTGCCATCGAGGCATTCCGCGAGGCGGATCGTGACGTCCCGCCGTTCGCCGCCGAGCCCCTCAACGGCTTTCTGCGGCTGGTGAGCGAGGAGGGCACTCCGTTCGTGGCGGTGGGCTACCCGCCGTCGCATTCGGCCGCCTGCCTCGACGCCGCCATGACCGTGCTCGCTGGGGAGACCGTCCCGTCGTTCATCAACGTCGAGGTGCCCATCTTCGACGCCTCTGGGCTCGAGGAGTGGTACCGGCCCGACTGCATCGACGACCTCTGGCTCCCCACCCCGCTCAGCGACGAAGAGCTGGTGGCTCAGGAGTTCTGTGAGGCCTGACGCAATCGAGGAGGAGAGCCCACCGGTTGGGGGTGGATGCGAGCCCGTGCTGGCGGCCCGCGGCGTCTCCAAGCGGTTTGGCGGCATCGTCGCCCTCGAGGGCGTCACCATCGAGCTGTGCCCGGGTCGGGTTCACGGGATAGTCGGTGAGAACGGGGCGGGGAAGTCGACTCTCGCCGCCATTCTTGGTGGTGCGCTAGCACCCGACGAGGGATGGGTGGAGGTTGGCGGGGTGGCGCGCCGCCTCGCCCGCCCCGCCGACGCGCTCGATGCTGGAGTGGGCATCGTCTACCAGGAGCTGTCGCTGCTCCCTGACATGTCGGTTGCCGACAACATCATGCTGGGGATCCAACCCCGCCGCCGGCTGTTGATCGACCGACGCGCCCAGCGGCGAGTCGTCTCCGAGTTGCTGCATCGGGTAGGCGGCGAGCAAGTGCTGGTCGACGCCCCGGTGCGCGACCTGCCGGTTGCCCTGCAGCAGCTGGTCGAGGTGGCCAAGGTGCTGGCCAGGGGACCGAGCGCGATGATCTTCGACGAACCAACGGCGATGCTCCCCGCTGGGGAGTCCGCCGGGCTTCTCGAGATGGCGCGGCGCCTTGCCGACGGGGGAGTGGCCGTCGGCTACATAAGTCACCGGCTGGAAGAGTTGCGCCGCATCGCCGATGACGTGACTGTCCTGCGGGACGGCCGGCTCATCTGGACCCGCCCCGCTAGCCCCTTCCAAATGGACTCGATCGTGGGGGCGATGGTGGGCCGGGCGGTGAACGAGGCCTTTCCGCAACGCTCCACCACTGCGACTTCGACCCCGATGCTCGTCGTCGAGGAGGCAATGCTCCCCGGGACCGAGCCGAGGGGGATCAGCTTTGTCTGCAGGCGGGGCGAGATCCTCGGTGTGGCCGGGTTGGTCGGTTCGGGGCGGAGCCGGCTGGCCCGGTTCCTGTTGGGCCTGGAGGGCGACCACGGGGGGAGGGTCACACTTGACGGCGCGAGCTATCACCCTCGCAGCCCGCGCCACGCCGCCCGTTCCGGCGTGATGCTCGTTCCCGAGGACCGCAAGGGCTTCGGCCTCATCCTCGGGCTCGGGGTGGACCGGAATATCGGACTGCCCTCTCTCGACGAGCTGAGCCGGTTCGGACTGGTCGATGCGCGGCGGGAGCGGGCCCTCGCAGAGAGGGTGGTGACCGATCTCTCGATCAAGGTGCGGGACATCGCTGCAGCGGCATCGGCGCTGTCCGGCGGAAACCAGCAGAAGGTGGTGCTGGGCAAGTGGCTGGCGAAGGAGCCCAAGTTGCTCATCCTCGACGAACCGCTCCGCGGGATCGACGTCGGAGCAAAGTCAGAGATCCACCGCATCCTCCGCCGGCTCGCCGACGATGGCCTCTCGATCCTGCTCATCTCCTCAGAGCTGCCCGAGGTGCTGGGTCTGAGCGACCGGGTGCTGGTGATGCGCGACGGCCAGATCGCCGCCGTCTTCGACCAAGGCCCCTTCATGCCCGACGACATCATGGCGGTTGCCACCACGGGGAGTGCGGCATAGCCAGAACCGGGGATCTGCTACGGCGGGCCTCGGATCAGGGCCTGCTTGTGTGGGTCTTGGTGGCCCTGGTCGCCGTTCAGACCGCAATCGCCTCCGAGTTCTTCCTTACGGCAGGCAACCTGGCCAACTTCGCCGGCCAGCTGGTCCCGACCGGGTTCGCCGCGTTGGGCCAGGCCGCCGCCGTGCTTGCCGGGATGATCGATCTCTCGGTGGGGGCGACCGCCCGGCTCGCGGCGCTGCTCACCGCCGGGCTCATCGACGACCATCCCGAGCGGGTGGTGCCTGTGCTGCTGCTCGTGCTGGCAGCCTCCGCCCTGATCGGGCTGGTCAACGGGCTCATGGTGGTGAAGCTCCGTTTCGACCCTCTCATCGCCACGCTGATCAGCTTCACGGTCCTAAGCGGCGTTGCTCTTGCTTACACCCGGACCCCGATCGGGGGGATACCCACGGAGGCCTCGCGCTTTGTCAACGAGCGCATCCTTGGTCTGCCCTATGCGGCCTGGTTCCTTCTTCTTCTATTCCTGGCGATGGGAGTGCTTCTCACCAGGACGCGTTTCGGGCGAAACGTCTACGCGGTGGGCGGCAACCTCGAGGTGGCTCGGCGAGCCGGAGTGAGCGTCGAGCGGGTCCGCGTGACCATGATGGTGAACTGCTCGGTGATGGCCGGGCTGGCCGGGATCACGCTCGCCTTCCGCCAAGGCACCGGCGACCCAAGGGTCGCCGCCGGGCTGGAACTGGTTTCGATAGTGGCGGTGGTCGTTGGTGGCGTCTCGATCTTCGGGGGGCGGGGCACAATGCTCGGGGTGCTCGGGGGTGTGGTCTTCATCAATATCCTGCGCAACGCCATGAACCTCCAGGAGGTGCCGCCGCTGATCCAAGGGGTGATAACGGGCGTCATCACCATCATTGCGGTTGTCGTCTTTAGCCGGAGGGAACGGTGAGCTCCGGTCACATCACAATCACGTTGCCTCGCTGCTCGATCAGCCCAGGGCGGCGTCTTGATGGTGAGCTTCGAGGATCACCTTCTGGGTTCGCTCTAGGTCACTCCTGAGCGCTTCGGATGCGCCATCCAGGTCATCCGATTCAATGGCGTCGAGGACGACGCCGTGCAAGTCATGGCCCAGGTCGACGAAAGTGCGCAGCCGCGCCGCAAGTCGGCGATAGCGCTCGGTGTGGCTCCAGAGCATCTCGATGAGGTGCATCAGCCAGGGTGACCCGGACCTCTCGTACAGCGAGAAGTGAACCTGACGGTGCAGTTCGTAGAGGCGATCACCTTTGGTTCTCACCGCCTTCAGCATTTCCGCCCTTGCCCTTCGAACACGCCTCAGGAGCTGGGCGTCGATTCGAGGCCAAGCTCGGCGGAGCGCCTCGACCTCCAGAACGATGCGGGTGGCATACACGTCGACCATGTCATCGAGCGAGATGGGAGCGACCCGCGCCCCCTTGTTGGGAATGCTCTCGACGAGTCGCTCCACCTCGAGCCGGCGAAGGGCTTCCCGGATCGGGATCAGACTGACTCCGTAGGCGTTGGATAGCTCCAAATGACGGAGTGGGGCTCCGGGTGGATGCTCTCCTTCGATGATCGCCTCACGCAGGTCCTGGTAGACCCGGTCGACCCGGGTGCGCGGCGCGTCATCGGCCACGTTCTTCTCAGGAGATGACAAGCGGTGAAACCCCCTGATCGACCAAACTACGAGGCTACCAGCGGCCTCCCCGTGGTCTGACGGCGTGTCCTTGGCCTAGCTACCGGGGCGTAGAACGACCGCGTCTAGTTCGACCAGAGCGTGTATGCGTCGGTGATGCGTTCCAGCGCCTCGTACAGATTCGCCGGGTCGGCGGCCAGGGAGAGCCGAACGTGTGAATCGCTCTGCGGGCCAAAGGCCGATCCGGGGACCACAGCTACTCGTCGCTCACTGATGAGGCGCCTGGTAAAGCCCTCTGTGGTCATCCCTGTCTTGGAGACATCGGCCCACACGTAAAACGCACCGTCGGGACGCATCGTTGGAATCTCGGCTGCTTCCAGCGTCGAGAGCACGCGATCGCGCCGTTCCCGGTAGGCGGCGCACATCTCGGCGACAATGTCTTGCGGTCCGGTGAGCGCCGCCAGCGCTGCCATCTGGGCGGGGGCATTGACGCATGCGGTCAGCGGCTCCTGCGTCTTGACCACGAATCCGGCCAGTTGGGGTGGTGCAACCACATACCCGACCCGCCATCCGGTCATGGCGTAGGTCTTGGAGAAGCTGAACACGGTGAAGACACGCCCGTCGGGGTCCAGCGAGGCGATGCTCGTCATCGGCCGCTCGAACGTGATCTCGTCGTATACCTCGTCGGACAGGATCCAGATGTCATAGTGCCTGGCCAGATCGATCAGCTCGCCGAGAGCCTCGCGGCCGATGACGGTCCCGGTCGGATTGCTGGGGCTGTTGAGGACGATGACCCTGGTCCGCTTGGTGATCAATGGTTCGATTAGCTCGGCACGGGGTTCCATCCGATGCTCAGGCAGCAACGGGAAAGAACGCGCGGCGAGCCCTTGAAGTCGGGCGATCATGCGGTAGTTGGGCCAGGAGGGATCTGTCACCAAAACCTCGTCGCCCGGTTCGCACAGCACCAGCATCGTCGAGAAAAGCCCGGCGACCGCCCCGACGGTGACGATCACCTGGGAGGGCTCGACTTCCAGGTGGTTGCGCTCCCTTACCTTGACGGCGAGTGCCTCCCGGAGCTCCGGGATGCCAGCATTCGGCGTGTACTTGGTGAACCCCCGGGCGGCGGCAAGGGCTGCCGCATCGCACACATGGGCCGGGGTGTCGAAGTTCGGTTCGCCGAACTCGAGATGGATCACGTCGGTCATCGACGACGCCATGTCGTAGACCTCGCGGATGCCGGAGCGCGCCATCCCGCGGATGGCAGACGAGACCTCTCTCATGAGACCTCTCTCAGATCGTCTCCCACCCCACCCCGGCGAAGATTATAAAGTCGACCCGTGGTTGCCAGTTCGGGCCATCGCGGCAGCTCGGGGCCGACGAGATGAGTCCCGCAGTGTCCCCTCGCCGTGTGGGTCTGGTTCTCGGCAGCGCGATGCCACCCGAACGACTCGCTCCAGTCGTCCGGTCCGTCGAAGCATCCGGGTTCGACCGGGTGTGGCTGGCCGAGGACTTTTTCTTCACGGGTGGGGTTTCCGGTGCCGCCATCGTCCTCGCCGCTTCTGAGCGCCTCACCGTGGGCCTCGGCGTGGTCTCGGCGATGGTGCGGCACCCGGCGCTGCTGGCGATGGAGATCGCCACGCTGGCCCGATCTTTCCCTGGCAGGCTGGTGCCGGGGATCGGGCTCGGGGTACCCGATTGGCTTCGGCAGATGCGACTGTTGCCCGAATCGCCGCTGACTGCGCTTCGAGAATGTGTAGGCATCGTGCGACGGCTGTTGGCAGGAGAGACGGTCTCCTCGAATGGCGAGGTGTTCTCGGTTTCGGACGTCCGACTCAGCCATCCCCCGGCGGAGCCGGTCCCGTTGCATCTCGGTGTCATTGGTCCGCGCATGCTGCGATTGTCCGGAGCGGTGGCGGACGGGTCGATCCTGTCGGTGTGCGCCGGAGCCGACTACGTGCGCTGGGCGCGGGGAGTGATCGACACCGGACGGCGCCAGGCCGGTGCGCCCAGCGGCCACGAGGTGACCACGTTCACGCTGTACTCGGTTGGTGAGGACGGTGAAGCGGCAAGGGAAGAGATGCGCCGAACGCTGGCGTTCTATCTGGCCGCAGGGGGACCCAACGCACTGACCGATGCCGCCGGGATCTCGACCGAACTGGTGGCGCTGCTCGACCGGCATGGACCTGAGAACCTGCACGAGGCGATGCCCGACCCTTGGGTCGATCGGCTTGCGGTGGCAGGTGACCCCGGTGAGGCGGTGGCTGGGATACAACGACTGCTCGACGCCGGGGCGGACTCGGTGGCGCTCTTTCCCGTTCCACCCGACGAGGCGGGTTCGATGATCGAACAGACCGCCGAGGATGTGATTCCGCTGCTGTGACGCCGATGCCGACCGGTCAGTAGGGAGTGAACCCGTGATCGGCGGTCAGACATGACCCGTGCAGCACCGTGCTTCCCGGCCCGGCCAAGTAAGTCACCAGGTCGACGATCTCCTCCACGCTTGGGTGGAACCCGGTAGGTGAAAGCGGGTTGGCCCACTCCCAGAACTTCTCGCGGCTCCCCCCGAACTCGGGACGTTGAATGTGGTCTTCCACCACCATCTCGCCCATGTCGGTCTCGGCGACCAGGCCGGGGTGGACACAGAACACCTCCACGCCACGGGTGCCGTACTCGACGGCGAGTACCCGCGTCAGGGCCATGAGTCCCGCCTTCGCCACCGAGTATCCGGCATCGTTGACGAAACCCTTCTTGGCGGCGTTGCTCGACATGAAGATGATCTTTCCTGACCCATGCTCCAGCATTCCCGGGAGGAAGGCGCGGGTGGCCCACCGCGCACTGTTGAGGTTGATGTCCAGCATGTCGTTCCATTGCTGGTCCGTCTCGTCGAGGAACGAGTCGAAGCGGAGCTCACCTGCGTTGTTGACCAGGATGTCGGCGCGGCCGAACCGCTCCAGCGTCGCGGCGGCTAGCCGGTCTACGTCTTCGGGCGAGGTGACGTCGCACCGCACGGCCAACGCGGTTCCGCCGGCCTCTTCGATCTCGACCGCAACCTTCTCCAACAGCCCCGAGTCGCGCGCTGCCAGGCTGAGTGCGGCCCCTTCCCGTGCGAAGCGTTCGGCGAAGGCCTTCCCCATTCCCCGTGATGCTCCGGTGATCACGGCGACCTTTCCCTCGAGCGACATGGGATCCACCTCCTCAGTCGTGAGTTCTGCGAGGCACGGGCAGGACCGTCGACGGGTCGAGGTTTATAATATCCTGCCGATGGGTCACCGGCCGGGCCGGGGCACGGGGTAGCTCACCGGGGAGGAACGATCGTGGCTGTTTCCCACACCAGCTCCGAGAAGCGGTCTCTCGGAGTCCTGTCGATTCTGGCGGTCTTTGCTGTTGCGTGCGGAGGTGGGTCCAGTGCCACCACTGGTCCCAGCCAGACGGCTGCGGCGACCACGGCAGTACCCACGACGGCGGCATCGACTACGGCAGCGCCGGCGACGACCGTCGAAGCGGCGCCGGAAACCACCGCTGCCGCCGCCGACGAGCCGATCCAAATCGCCTTCTTCGCACCGCTGGCCAACAGCTATGTGGCGGCCACCATCGAGGGCATCACCGAGGTCGCGGAGCGGGAGGGTGCCGAGGTGACCAACTTCGACACCGAGTTCGACCCGACGCTCGAGTTCAGCCAGATGCAGGATGCTGTCGCCCAGGGGACGTTCGACGCCTTCATCGTGATCCCGCTCGACCCGGTGGCGCTCGTGCCCGCCGCCGAGGAAGCCATCGCCGAGGGCATCGCCGTGGTCAACACCGACCTGGCGCTAGGACCCGATCTCACCACCAGCGATCCGCAGGTGGAAGGCCAGGCGGGGACGGTCATGACCCCGGGATCGGTTCGCGCCGAGCACAGCCGAGACCTGCTCCTCGCTGCGTGCGAGGGCGTCGACCCGTGCCGGGTTGCATGGATTGCCGGCGTCGCCACCATCGACTTCGAGGTCAAGGTCAAAGAGGAACTGGACAACATCGTGGCCGACAACCCCAACATCGAACTCGTGGCCTACCAGGACGGCGGCGGATATCTGTCCGATCCGGCGCTCGGGATTGCCCAGGACGTTCTCCAGGCCAACCCAGAACTCGAAGTCCTCGCCACCAGCGGTGATCAGATGACGCTCGGTGCGGAGATCGCAGTAGAGGATGCCGGGCTCACGCCGGGCGAGGACATCCTGCTCATCGGCGGCGGCGGCAGTTGCCCCGGAGTCGAGCGGGTCGAGGATGGACGCTGGTTCGGGACCACCATCGACGTGCCCCGCAACGAGGGGGTGCACGGGGCCGAGATCGCGATTGGCTGGGTACGGGGAGAGATCACGGAGCCGGTTGGGATCGATGCACAGGAGGAGAGCGGTTTGCCGGTGATCATCACCCCGGAGACGGTCGCCGACTTCGAATGCCAGTGGGAGGGATGATCGACCTCCGGGCCGGGGATCGGTAGCGTCGCCGCGTCTGATGCACGTCAGAATCAGGGGGCTGAGCAAGCGCTTCGGCGGCGTCCAGGCGCTTCAGGACGTCGATCTCGAGATCGCGCGCGGGTCCGTCCACGGCCTGGTCGGCGAGAACGGGGCGGGCAAATCAACGCTCGGCAAGATCCTCGCCGGCGCACTGCAACCGGATAGCGGCGAACTATGGCTCGAGGGTCGGGGCCAGGTCCGGTTGCGAACACCTGCCGAGGCGCTTGCCAACGGCATCACCATCATCGCTCAGGAGCTCACGTTGGAGCCGAAGCGCTCCATCGCCGAAAACGTGCTTCTTGGGATCGAGCCGGTTCGGCTCCGAGTCCTAGACCGACGCCGCCTCAACGCCACCTGTGCCCGGCTCGCCGCCGAAGCTGGGTTTGACGACCTCGGCAAACGGACTACGCGGTTGGTCGAGAACCTGGCTGTCTCCGAACGCCAGAAGGTCGAGATCCTCAGGGCCCTGGCCCGGCGCGCCGAGCTCATCGTGATGGACGAGCCCACCGCCGCCCTCTCCGAGGCGGACGCCGAACGGCTCGGTCACACGGTGCGCTCGCTGCGGGAGCGAGGCATCACAATTCTCTACGTGTCGCACCGGCTGAAAGAGGTACTGGCGGTCGCCGACACGGTCAGCGTGCTGCGCGACGGCCGCCTCATCAAGACGGCGATGACGGGGGAGGAGACACCAGCGAGCCTCGTCGGAGCGATGATGGGCAGACCGGCGGCACTGGCTTTTCCCGACAAGCAGCCCCCGCCCAACTCGGGGCGGATCGTGCTCTCGGTGGAGGGGCTCACCAGGCCGCCTCTCGTCAACGGTGTTGATCTCGCGGTGCGGGCAGGAGAGATCGTCGGGCTCGCCGGGCTGATCGGCAGCGGCCGCACCGAGATCGCCCGCGCGCTGGTGGGTGCGGACCGGGCCACCGCAGGAGTGATCGAGCTCGAGGGGGAACGCCTCGTTATTCGCTCGCCGAGGGACGCCATCGCCCGGGGGATCGTCCTGCTCCCGGAGTCGCGCCGCGAGCAGGGACTGCTACTGGGGCGGTCGGTCCAGGAGAACGTCACCTTGCCTCACCTCGAGCAGCTGAGCCGGATGGGCGTCATCTCCACCACCACCGAGCGGACGAGGGCTCAGGAGATGACACGGCGGGTCGGAGTGAAGGCGGCCGGTCTGGGTGCAAGGGTGATCTCGCTCTCCGGGGGCAACCAGCAGAAGGTTCTCTTCGCTCGCTCGCTCTTCGGTTCGCCACGGGTGTTGGTCCTCGACGAACCAACCAGGGGTGTCGACGTCGGGGCGAAGCACGCCATCTACGAGCTCATTGCCGAGCTGGCGCAACAAGGCATGGCTGTGCTGCTCATCTCCTCCGAACTCGAGGAAGTGGTGGGCCTGAGCCATCGGGTGTTGGTGATTCGGCACGGCAGCGTCGTCGCCGAATTCCAAGGCGACGAGGTCACCGAGGACGCCGTGCTTCGGGCAGCGTTCGCTGCAGCCTGATGCGAACCCCCGGCTCAGAAGAAGCCGCCGAGCAGGCGGAGGAGTCGCCTCGGGGGCGGCGCCTCCGCCTCACCTCGATCCGCGACTACGGGATCGTGGTCAGCTTCGTGGCCCTGTTCGTCGTCCTGAGCCTCTCCAGCCCGGTCTTCCTCACCACCAGGAACATGCTCAACATCCTCGACCAGCAGGCGGCGATAGGGATCATCGCTTGCGCCGGCACACTGGTGCTGATCGCTGGTGGCCTCGACCTCTCCACCGGCGCCGTTTTTGCCTTCTCCGGGATCATCGCTGCCGAAACGGTGGGATCGCTCGGGGTGTGGCCTGCCATGGGTCTGGCGCTGGTGACAGCTCTGGTGCTTGGAACGCTCAACGGGCTGCTGGCGACGGTCGGCAGGATCAACTCGATCATCGTCACCCTGGCCACGGGGATCATGATCCGAGGACTGGCGGTGGCTACCACCGGGGGGTTGCTGGTCAGGGTGGACGATCCTGCCTATGCGACGCTGGGCCGCGGGGAGGTCGCCGGCATCAAGTATTCGGTTTGGCTTTTCGTCGCGGTCATCGCCATAACAGGGTTCCTGCTGGCCGCTACCCGTTTCGGTCGATATGTCTACGCCGCCGGCGGCAATGCAGAGGCTGCGCGACTCGCCGGTGTGGGGGTCAACCGAGTTCGCACCACCACCTTCGCCATGAGCGGGCTCGCAGCCGGATTGGCCGGGCTGGTGGTGAGCTCCAGAGTGTCGACCGGCCAGGCGGACGCCGGGATCGGCCTGGAGATCTCCGCCATCGCCGCCATCGTCATCGGTGGGACCAGCATCCAGGGCGGCGAGGGGGCGATCTGGAGAACGGTGCTCGGCCTGATGCTGCTGGCACTGGTTCGCAATGGGTTCAACCTGCTCAACATCGACCCGATCTTCCAGGAGATCATCCAGGGAGCGATCATCCTGGTGGCGGTGGGGGTCGATGCGTGGGCTCGCCGCAGGAGCGGCTGAGGGACGGCGGCCAAAGGTGGACCACGGGAGGAAAGAATGACGATCGATGAGGTGAGGGATGAGCTGGAACGGCTCTACCTCGAATGGTTCGAGAGGGTCGGGGGCGACCCCGGAGACTTCTTCGACCGGGTCCTCTCGGATGATTGGGTGTATATCGACTACAACGGTGCAGTGAGAGGGAAGCCGGGCTACGCCGACTACATCAAGCCGGTCCCGCCGGCGCGTGCCCCCCGCCGACCGAGAGAACTGCAGGTCCGGACCTTCGGCGACCTGGCGATCGTCCACGGGGCCTACGAGGTTCCGGGTGGAGGCACTGACCCGGACCGGACCCTCCGCTTCACTGCAGTGTGGATCGATCGCGACAGTATGTGGCGCTGCCTGGCGCATCACACCAGCGCAGTGGGCGACCCGGTGAGTTGAGGACCGACGCGTCCATGCAGTTCCATTCCCCACGAACCGAGAACGAGGCGCTCCACACCCTCGCCGAGCTGGGCAACTCTGCCATGGTGATGGCGGGCGGGACCGACGTCATGGTCCAGTACCAGCGGGGGGAGATCCACCCGGAATCGCTGGTCCACATCGGGTTGATCGAACGACTCGACGAGATCGCGCAGAACGGCACGGTTCGCATCGGGACCCTGGTCTGCCACCGCCGGCTGGCCACCGACAGCCTCATCTGCGCTCGGTTCCCCAGCCTCGCCGAAGCCGCCTCCACCGTCGGCGGCTGGCAGACCCAGGAGGCGGGCACCATCGGCGGCAACCTGTGCAACGCCTCGCCCGCCGCCGACACCGCGCCTCCGCTGCTTGTCGCCGATGCCGCCGTCCATCTCGCCCACGCAGGCGGGGGGCGCACCCTCCCCCTATCTGAGTTCCTGCTCGACCGGCGTCTCACCGCCCGCCGTCCCGACGAGCTGCTGACCGTGGTGGAGCTCCCCGATCCGGCCAACTACAGCGGCGAGACCTACCTCAAGGTCGGCCCCCGCAGTGGCATGGAGGTGGCGCTGGTGGGGCTCGCGGTCAGGCTCACCTTCACCGACGACGGCGCGACGGTTGCCGACGCCCGCATCGCGGCGTGCTCCGTGGGCCCTCGACCATTCCGGGCGACGGTCGCCGAGGCGGTGCTGGTCGGGTCTCGCCTCGAACAGGAAGCAGTTGCGGAGGCGGGCCAACTCCTCGCCGAAAGTGCGCGCCCAATCGACGATGCGAGAGGGCTCGCCGATTACCGGAGGCGAGTCCTCGCACCCCTATTGGGACGTGCCGTGGATATCTGTCGACGCCGGGCGCTGGGTGGCTGACGTGGAACTCAGCTTGTCCGTCAACGGTCGTAGCCACCCGATCGACGCCGAGCCGGGCGAGACCCTGCTCCATGTGCTGAGGGAGCGGCTTGGACTAACGGGCGCCAAGGAGGGCTGCTCCGAGGGTGAGTGCGGAGCATGCACCGTCCTCGTCGGTGGGCGACCCATGGATTCCTGCCTGCTGGCAGTGCACTCGGTGGCCGGGTCGGAGATCACAACGATCGAAGGTGTCGGCGAGCCGGGCGGTGCGCTGTCGCCGCTCCAGGAGGCGATGGTGCGCGCCGGGGGCGTGCAATGCGGGTTCTGCACCCCCGGATTCGTCATGACCCTCACGGCACTCCTCGCCGACCAACCCAACCCCGCCGAGGATGACATACGCCGCGCCCTCGCCGGGAACATCTGCCGTTGCACCGGGTATGCCCAGATCGTCGATGCCGTCCTCACGATTGCGGGGGGCGGACGGTGAGCGTCATCGGGACCAGCACCGTGCGCACCGACGGGTCCTCCAAGGTGCGGGGCGACGCCGTGTACACGGTCGATATCGGCCTCCCAGGGATGCTCCACGCCAGCCTGTTGCGCTCCCCTGTGGCAGCCGGCCAGATCACCCGCCTCGACCCATCGAAGGCACTGGAGTCGCCCGAGGTGTGGAGTGTGATCACCGCGGCAGACGCGCCGAGTCATCGTCACGGACTCATCATCGGAGACCAGCGGATCCTTGCCTCCAGGCGAGTCGCCTTCGAAGGCGAGCCGATCGCAGCGATTGCCGCCGAGACTCCTCGGGCGGCCCGAGCCGCCGCCGCCACCATCGAGCTCGCCATCGATGAAGAGGACCCCATCGTCGACCTCGATCTGGCGGTTGCCGAGGGCGCCCGGCTCGTCCATCCCGACTGGGCGACCTTCCGGCCCGTCGGCGACGACTTTCCCCGGCAGGGCAACGTGGCCGGCGAGCTGTTGTCAGACCCTCCGGGGGTCGATGATGCCTTCGCGCGCGCCCCCCTCGTCGTGGAGGACGAGTACCGCGCCGGGCGCCAGTACCAGGCCTATCTCGAGCCGAAGGCCGTGGTGGCGGAGTACGAGTCCGGCCGGTACACCATCCACGTCTCCCACCAGTTCCCGTTCAACGTCCGCGACCGCCTCGCCGCGGCACTCGCTGTCCGCCCGTCCGCGATCAGAGTCGTCGGGCATCACATCGGTGGAGGTTTCGGAGCCAAGCTCGACCTAGGGATCGAACCCCACGCCGCCCTTCTCGCCCGCGCCACCGGAAGATCGGTCAAGTTGGTCCAGGACCGCACCGAGGACCTCATCACCTGTCCCTCCCGCGAGAACGGCGTGGTGCGGATCCGGTCGGCGGTGGGTGCAGACGGGACCATCCTCGCCCGGGAGATCGATGTGCTTATGGATGCGGGGGCCGCTGCCGGCGACACTCCGATCCTCTGCTCCCTCCCTCTCTTGCTCGCCGGAGGCGCATACAAGGTCGGGCCCACTCGGGTGCGGGCCCGCGCCGTTTACACCAACACCGCCCCCACCGGCGCCTTTCGCGGCGTGAGTGGGACGTACCTGGTGTTCGCCGTCGAAAGTCACATGGACCACATAGCTGCCGAGCTTGGGATCGACAGGCGCGAGCTCCGACTACGCAACCTGATGGAAGACGGCGACCGACTTCGCAACGGCCAGGAGCTGCCTGACGCCTCGATCCTGCGGGAGGCGTTCACCCGCGTGGAGGAGATGACGCCCTGGGCGAACACCGGCTTGGGCACCTATCGGGGCGTCGGCATCTCCGCCACCGTCTGGCTCACCAACCCCATGCCGGGATCGGCCGTTCTCAAACTCCACGAGGATGGGACTCTCGGGGTAGTCACCGCCGCCACCGACAATGGGTCCGGGGCGGTGACGATGGGGGTCATCCAGATCGCCGCCGAACAGCTGGGGCTCCACCCCGACGACGTCGTGGTGACTATGCCCGACACCGACACGGCGGCTTATGACGCAGGGTCGCAGGGCTCGCGCACCACGCACATCGTCGGACGGGCGGTGGAGGCGGCGGGGGCGGAGCTCCGCACCAAGGTCCTCCGCACGGCCGGAGAGATGCTGGAGGCCGCTCCCGAAGACCTCGAGCTGGTGGCAGGCAGCGTCGGAGTCAGAGGGGTGCCGGACTCTCGCATCCCGCTCGCCGACGTCGCCAAGGAGGCGACCTTCTCGGTCGGGCCCCTGTCTGGGAGTGGGTCCTACGCCACGATTCTTCCTGGGTACGACCCGAGCTGCGCCTCGGGGATGCTCTTTCCCGCCTTCCCAACCCCGACGTACCACGTCCACCTCGCCGAGGTGGAGGTCGACCCGGTTACCGGCAACGTCACCATCCTCCGCTACATAGTCGCTCAAGAGGTGGGCAGGGCGATCAATCCTGACGGCGTCTGGGGGCAGATCCAAGGGGGCGTTGCCCAGGGGCTGGGTTACGCCCTCTATGAAGGGCTCCAGATCGGAGCCGACGGCCGGTACCAGCAACGTACCCTCGAATCGTACCGGCTCCCCATCGCTCCCGACATCCCTCGTGTAGAGGTCATCATCCTCGAGCACCCCGACCCGGCGGGCCCATTTGGCGCCAAGGGAGTGGCCGAGCCGCCGGTGGTCCCGGTGGCGGCCGCGGTAGCCAACGCTGTCGCCGACGCCGTCGGCGCACCGATCACCTCGATCCCGATCACGCCCAACGACGTCCTCGACGCGTTGGAGCGGGCGGCCAGGTGAGGCGGCTCCGGGTCGGGATCGACGTCGGCGGCACAAACACCGACGCGGTTGCCCTCGAGGGAGGTCAGCTCGTCGCCTGGGTCAAGACCCCGACCACCGCAGATGTCACCACCGGCATCGTCACCGCGCTCGATCAGCTCCTGGAAAACGACGCAGTCACCGCGGCAGAGATTGCCGACGTCATGGTCGGCACGACCCATTTCACCAACGCCATGGCCGAGGTGAAGGGGTTGCTCCCGACAGCCGTGATTCGGCTGTGTGGGCCGGCCACCAGGGCGCTCCCTCCCATGGTCGACTGGCCACCGCAGGTATACCGCGCCGTCAATGGCCGGGTCTTCCTCTGCCAGGGCGGGCACGAGTATGACGGCCGGGAGATCGTCCCGCTCGACCGGCAAGAGTTGAAGGACGTCGCCGCCGAGATGAGGACCGTCGGGTTGCGCACCATCGCAATCAGCGCCGTGTTTTCCCCGGTGAACGGATCCCACGAGCAAGAGGCCGCCGCAGTGATCGCCGACGAGCACCCGGAGGCGAAGCTCAGCATCTCCACTGAGATCGGCCGGATCGGACTCCTCGAACGAGAGAACGCCACGATCGTCAACGCCTGTCTCGCCGGGGTGGCCGATCAGATCGTCCCCACGCTCGAGGACACCGTGCGCCGGCACGGAATCGCCGCTCGGATCCATCTCTGCCAGAACGACGGCACGTTGATGGACGCCGATTATGCCTATCGATATCCGGTCGCCACTTTCGCCTCGGGCCCGACCAACTCGATGCGCGGGGCGGCTCTACTCTCCGGTGAGAGCGACTGCGTCGTCGTCGACATCGGTGGCACCACCACCGACGTCGGTGTCCTTCGCAAGGGATTCCCCCGAGAAGCCGCAGTCGCGGTGGCAATCGCCGGAGTCCGCACCAATTTTCGCATGCCCGATGTGCTCTCGCTCGCCATCGGAGGGGGCAGCGTCGTCCATCTCGAACCCGAGGTGACGGTAGGGCCGGAGTCAGTCGGATATCGGCTCAGCACCGAGGCGCGGGTTTTCGGCGGACCAACCCTCACTGCGACCGACCTCGCTGTCGCCTGCGGGCAGGCCACAGTGGGAGATCCGGGGTTGGTTGCCGGCCTCGACCCCGAGGTCGTGGAGCAAGGACTCGGCTGGATCCGACGGCGCATCGCCGAGACCATCGACCGGATGAAGACGGAACCCGATCCGATCCCCGTCGTCGTCGTCGGAGGCGGCAGCCTCCTCCTCGACGGAGCCCTTGCCGGAGCCTCACGTGTGGTGCGCCCAGAGCATTTCCAGGTGGCCAACGCAATAGGAGCCGCCCTGGCGCAGGTGGGCGGCCAGGTCGACCGTGTGGTCTCGCTGGAGACGACCCTACGCGACCAAGCCGTGGAGGCCGCCAAGCACGAAGCGGCCACTCGGTGCATCGCCGCCGGAGCCGACCCCGCCAGCGTCCGGGTGGTCGACGTCGAGGAGATTCCTCTCGCCTATCTCCCGTCAAACGCGGTGCGGATCGTCGTCAGAGCGATCGGTGACCTGAGGGAGAGTCGATGAGGACGATCACCGAGCGCGACTTGGAGCCGCTGGCGACTGGGGCGGCCGTGCTCGGAAGCGGCGGTGGGGGTGATCCCTACCTGGGCAAGCTCCTCGCCATGGACGCACTTGCCAATGACGGGCCCGTCACCATCCTCGATCTCGACGAGGTCCCGGACGACGCCGTTTGCGCGATGTCAGCCGTCATGGGTGCTCCCACCGTTCTCGTTGAGAAGATCCCCGGAGGCGGCGAGCAACTCCACGCCCTCGGTGCTCTCGAGAAACACATCGGGCGACCAATCACCCACATCCTCTGCGCCGAGGTCGGCGGTCTCAACTCCACCCTGCCCATCGTCGCCGCGGCGCGAACCGGCCTCCCATTGGTCGACTGCGATGCCATGGGACGTGCCTTTCCCGAGATCCAGATGAGCACCCCGACCCTGTACGGCGTCGCGGCGACACCGATGGCGCTGGCCGACGACAAGGGCAACACGGTCGTGATCGAGGCGATCGACAATCGTTGGACCGAGCGGATGGCCCGTTCCATCACGATCGACATGGGTGCTGCCGCCTACATCGCCCTCTTTGTCCAGTCCGGCGCCCAAGCCAAGCGGGCGATGATCGCCGGTTCGCTCAGCCTCGCCCAGAGTGTCGGCGCCGCCATGATCTCGGCCCGGAACGAGAAGACCGATCCTGTCGCCGCGGCATTGGCGAGCCTCGGAGGAACGCGGCTGTTCGAGGGGAAAGTCGTCGACGTGACCAGGCGCACCGAAGCCGGATTCGCTCGCGGACGACTTCGCGCCGATGGAACCGGGAGTGATGCGGGATCGGTTCTCGAAGTGGAATTCCAAAATGAGAACCTCATCGCACGCCGGGACGGACAACCAGTGGCCACGGTGCCCGACGTGATCGTCGTCCTCGAGGCAGAGACGGCCCAGCCGATTCCCAGCGAGCATCTCCGATATGGCTACCGGATCGTGGTCGTCGCCGCTCCATGCGACAGGCGCTGGCGGACTCCCCAGGGCTTGGAGCTGGTCGGCCCGAGATACTTCGGGTACGACCTCGACTACATCCCATTCGAGTCAATGGCGTCTCCCGGATCCGGTGATGGGCGGTGAACGTGCGAGGCGTGGGAGCTCGACGAATGGCTGGGCTGGCAACTTCGTATCGTCGTCTATGGCCGGCCGACACCTCAACACCAAGCCAGGAGTTGGGTCTAGCGGACCACCTCCCTCAAGACCCCCTCGCTGATCAGCCGTAAATCGGCGGGGCTCAAGCGCAGCTGGTCTCCACGGATGCCGAGCTTGAGTGCGGCCAGCACAAGACCGAGCTGAACTCCTTGCTCTAGGTCACCCTCGACGAACCCGTTGATCACGCCTGCAGCGAAGGCGTCTCCGGCTCCAATGCGGTCGACCACCTTGGCGGGCACGACGGGAAGCTCACCCCCACCATCGGGTTCATTCCAAACAACACCGTTGGCACCCCGGGTGACCACGACGCGAGCCACGCCGGTGACCTCCGCCAGGTGCTCGGCAACGCCCCGGTTTTTGCCGTCTACCCCAAAGATGTCTCTTGCGTCGGCGCTAGTGGCGATCAGGAGGTCGACACTCTCGCACAGTTCGAGAAGGACTTCGCGGGCCACGTCGGCGGTCCACAGCAACGACCGATGGTTGACGTCGATCGAGACCAGGGTGCCTTCGCGGCGCGCCCAACCCACCACCTCGACCGCCATCTGGCGGGTCGTGTCGGACAGGGCGGGCGTGATCCCGGAAAGGTGCAGCAGCGCCGCCGATTCGATGACATTGCGCGGCACGTCCGATGAGGCCATAGCCGCGGCGGCGGTATCGCGTCGGTCGTAGATGACCTGGGCTGGCCTGGGTGGAACGGACAGCTCGACGAAGAACAAGCCGACCCGGCCCTCCTCCGTCCAAACCACATGCGAGACATCGACACCAAATCGGGCGATGTCATCGGCCACCCTGCGGCCAAGCCTGGTGTCGGGAAGTCGCGATATCCAGATGCTTGCCATACCCAAGTTGGCGAGTGCCACTGCAACATTTGCCTCGGAGCCGGCCACACCCATGGCGACATGTCTGGCATCTTCGAGGCGTTCACCCTCAGGTACCGACAAGCGGAAGAGAGCCTCGCCGATGGTCACGATCGAAGGCTCGCCCTTGATCGGTCGCATGGCGGTCATAGATACGGTCTACTCGTCGCCGCAGAGTTGAGACCGACGAAACGGACCTGGCCATGCATCTATTCCTTGAACTGATTTCGAACCAGTGAAACCCATGCCCAGTGCGGCCCCTCAGCAACCGTTTGAGAAGGGCACGACGACGACTGTGCTGGTCCTGCGCGGAGGGTTTCCTTACATGAGACCAATTCTCATCTTTGGCCGCGAAGGTCGAGAAACAATGGGAAATGATGTGAGACGTTGAGAACTCGTTTCACCTGTTGAGAGGCGGTTTCCGACTGTTTCCCCAGATCAGGGGATCAGTGGCTGGCCGCGTTTGGGCCGCGCAGGCATGGTCGACGAGGTCCAGATCGTGTGCCGCGGCGAGCTATTTCGACGTCTCCATGACGGTCCAGAAGCGGCCCAATCGGATGTCTCCGTGGAGGGCGCGGTTCCACGCTCCAGACGGCCGAGAGCGGTCCCGCTCTTTCGCCCGCAGGATTGACGCGGGGCGGTGGCTGCGCGATCAGCAGACGGCGGTGGACCTAGGGGCCTGGGCAGACCTATGGCGAGGAGGCATTCGATTCGGCGATTGGACCGAGCAGGTGATGGTCACGCGACCGGATCTCCGACCCAGCACCATCGCTCGAGACGACATTGTGACGCGGAAACTGGTGTTTCCATCCTTCTGCTCGCGGACGCTGGGGTCGAACAGGGCGTCAGATCTTCGGAGCTGGCTCAC
>DATADW010000073.1:0-8255 GCA_036258335.1 Acidimicrobiia bacterium | reverse complement strand
TTCGGAGAGCGGGTGCTGCGGATCGACTTCAAGGAGGCGACCGACAAGTACGTCACCATCTATGGGCAGACCGAGGTGCAGAAGGATCTCTTCGCTGCAGCCGATGCACGGGGCGCTCAGGTCATCGACCAAGTTGAAGATGTCGAGATCCACGACGCGGACACCGAATCGCCATCGGTCACCTTCGTACGTGGTGGGGAACGGGAGCGCGTGGGCACGATATTCGTCGCCGGGTGCGATGGGTCGCACGGGGTGAGCCGAGAGACGATCCCGCTCCAGGTGATCCGCACCTTCGAGCGCGACTACCCGTTCGGCTGGATTGGGGTTCTAGCCGAGACGCCGCCGGTGAGCAGCGAGCTCATCTATGCCAACAGCCAGCGTGGCTTTGCCCTGTGCTCGATGCGGAACCCTCACCTGAGCCGCTATTACGTGCAGTGCCCGCTCGACACCACGGTCGAGGACTGGACCGACGACCGGTTCTGGACCGAACTGAAGAGCCGTCTTCCCCGTCTGGTCAGCAACCGGATGGTCACCGGGCCGTCGATCGAGAAGTCGATCACTCCGTTGCGCAGCTTCGTGGCCGAGCCGCTCCGCTTCGGGCACCTGTTCCTGGCGGGAGACGCCGGCCACATCGTCCCCCCCACCGGCGCCAAGGGCCTCAACCTCGCCGTGTCCGATGTGGTCTACCTGTCCCGCTCCTTCATCGAGTACTTCAAGGAGAAGAGCAAAGACGGGATAAATCGCTACTCCGAGCAGGCGCTCCGACGGGTTTGGAAGGCGGTCCGCTTCTCATGGTGGATGACGACCATGCTCCACCGTTTTCCCGACGACGGAGAGTTCGGGCTGAAGATCCAGCACGCCGAACTCGACTACCTGGCGTCCTCCAAGGCAGCGCAGACCGCCCTCGCCGAGAACTACATCGGTCTCCCGTTCAGTTGATCAAACGGTCTCCAGAAACCCGCCAAGCTCTTCGGTGAAGACCTCCGGTCGGTCGAGGTTGGAGATGTGGGCCGCCCCCTCGAGCACCCTGAACCGGCTCCCGGGTATGGCGGTGTGAAGCCGCTCCATACCCGCCGGTGCGGTGGCGACATCGAGTTCGCCTCCGATGAGCAGCGTCGACACGCCGATTGAGCGGACGACGTCGCCGAGGTCGGATGCGGCGAGCGCGGCACAACAACCGGCGTAGCCCTCGGGGTCGGTTGCCAGCAGGACCTCCTCTGACCTGCCGTACCAATCTGGATGGGCGGCGCGGAATCCCGGTGAGAAGAACCGTGCCAGGACCGTCTCCCGAATGGCGGCCATCCCCCCGTTGCGGACCGCTTCGATCCGGGCATTCCAGAAATCTTCGTCGGCGATCCGGGCAGCGGTGTTGGCCGCGGTCACCGACAGCAGCAACTCGGGGCGGTAGGCGGCGACCCAGAGGGCGATCTGTCCACCCATCGACAAGCCGGCGAGGTGGAACCGACCCAGTCCCGCTGCCTCGGCCGCGGCCAGAATGTCGCCCGCCAACGCCTCCAGGCGGTAGGGACCGGGAGGAGAATCCGACCGCCCGTGGCCCCTGCTGTCCACGGCGACGATCCGGTATTTCCCGGCCAGCACTTCGATTTGAGGTGACCACATCGATCGGTCCGCGCCGATCGAATGTGTGAGCACGAGGGCCGGCTCGTCTGCTCGTCCTGTGACCTCGTAGGCGATCCGGCAACCGTCGACATCGACGGCGTCGATCACTCGTGATCCTCCTCGAGCGTGTCGAGAAGCGTGTCCACCAGTGCACCGGCCTCGCCGACGTCGCGGTCCATTTCTCCGATGTTGGCCTCCATGGCCTCTGGGTCCACCTCCAGCTCGGACACCGCTCTGGCGATGGCCTCGACTGCGGCGCCACCTGCTTGAAATACGGAAGGCACGGCCCACCACTCGGCGTGCCACCCTCCCACGCCCCGCTCCAACTCGGGCGGGCGGGCCGTGAGCACGATGGTCGCCGCTCCCCGGCAGACGTCAGCGGCAGCGAGGGCGCGCATTGGGTCTATCGGGTTCTGCTTCCCGGCGATGATCGACGAGCGACCCGGCCTGGAGCGCAACTCTCCGAGGTGAGACAACAACACGAGATCGCCTGCGATCTTGGCCATGTCACCCGCCAGGCCAGCCACCGCCGCCACCGCGCCGGCAATCGGGGATCGGTCGCCGTGCCAGGGTGACGGCGGGTCGGCCAGTCCAAGCGCCTCGGCGAGAAGGGCGGCGACCTGGGCGCCTCGGCCCCCCAACATGTGGCGGGTACCGACGGCACCACCGAGTTGGATGGGCAGGCTCTCACGGAGGCGCCATAACGAGATGCGATGCCTTCCAACGGGCGCCATCCAGTAGGCGACCCGCAAACCGAAGGTGGTGACCCCGGCCGGTTGGAGGAAGGTGCGCGCCAGTGCCGGGGTGTCTCGATGGGTCTTTGCCAGTCCGGTCAGATCGGAGACCAGAGGATCGAGATCGCCGACCAGCACATCGATCGCCTCCCCGACCTGGAGCATGGTTGCGGTGTCGACTACGTCCTGAGTGGTCGCTCCTCGATGGAGCGCCTCGCCGGCCTGGGTGGAAAGTTGCTCCCTCATCTGGTCGAGCAGCGGGATCACCGGCGTCCCCTCTTCCCAGCCGGCACGGAAGATGTCGGTGGCGTCAACGATGATCGTTTCGGCGGCAGCCGCGATCTCCGCCGCCGTATCGGCGTCGATGAGCCCGCAATCCGCCTCGGCCGCGGCGAGCGCCGCCTCGAACCGCAACATCGCCGCCGCCCGGGCCTCTGGACCGAAGACGGCGGACAATGTGTCGGTGGTGAACCCGGGGTCGAACCAGCCGCTCATCCGCCGTTGCCCCGGTGCGCCTCTTCGGTTCTCTCATACAGCTTGCGGAGCACCGTCAACTCTTCGTTCGTGGGTGGCTCGGTCTCGCCCAGATCGGCGGAGAACCGCACGTCCCATCCTGTCGCCTCGACCACATCGCCCTTCTCCACACCAGGGTGGAACGAGTCGACCACGAGTTCGTTGCTCACCGGATCCGGGGCGAGGGTGCAGAGGTCAGTGATGACGAGGGTTGGGCCGCGGGTGGACACGCCGAGTCTCCTTCGTTCCGTCCCTGTAGGCCCGAAACCGAGCGAGGTGACGAAGTCCACCCGTTCGACCAGCGCCTTGCTGGTGTGGCGCATGGTGACGAACACCTGGCCACAGGAGGTGGCGATCTCCGGAGCACCACCACCCCCCGGGAGCCGCACCTTGGGCAGGTGGTAGTCGCCGATCACGGTCGTGTTGATGTTGCCGAACCGGTCGAGTTGCGCCGCGCCGAGAAACCCGACCGAGATCCGGCCCCCTTGCAGCCAGTAGCGGAACATCTCGGGGACGGAGACGGTGGTCAGCGATGTCTCCGCCAGCTCCCCGTCGCCGATGGAAAGCGGCAGTACCTCCGGTTTGGTGGCGATCGTGCCCGACTCGTATATCAGCGTGATCCCGGGTGCGTGCGTTAGCCGGGCCAGATTGCACGCCGCCGACGGTGCCCCGATCCCGACGAAGCAAACGTCGTCGTCGCGCAGCGCTCGCGCCGCGGAGATGGTCATCATCTCATCCGGGGTGACCCCGCTCACGCCGTCGCTCCGAGCACGTTGTCCTCCATCCAGGCAAGGAACCTGTCGCGCTCCCGGGAGATGGCGTCCCAAGCCAGGTAGAAGGCATTGTCACGCCGGTAGTAGCCGTGGGCGTACGAGGGAGCAGCACCACCCGGGACCACAGCCACCATGTCGATCGTCCAGGCGGGGAGGACCACGCTGTTGAGGCTGGGTGGGTCGAGGACGTCCACCAGTTCTTCGACTGTGACCACCGAGCGAGCGGAAGCGAGCACCACCTCCTTCTGGACCCCCACGATCCCCTCGACGAGCACGTTGCCGACGCGGTCGGCCCGCTGGGCGTGGATGATCCCGACATCCGGCCGTAGGGCGGGGACCGCGGCCAATTGCTCACCGGTGAAAGGGCAGGTGACGGTTCGGATCGATGGGTTGACCTCGGAAAGGCTGGTGCCCAAGTAGCCGCGGAACGCGGCAAAGGGAAGACCAGAAGCACCTGCCGCCCAAGCGTTGGCCATGGCGGCGTGGCTGTGCTCCTCGTAATCCAATGGCCGTGGCCAGCCGGCCTCCACGGCATCCCGGAAGCGGTGCAGCGAGCCGACACCGGGGTTGCCGCCCCATGAAAAGACGAGCTTGGCCGCGGTGCCCATCCCGATCATCTGGTCGTAGATGAGATCGGGGGTCATCCTGATCAGGGTGAGGTCACGCCGCTGTTGACGGATGATCTCGTGTCCGGCCGCGAAGGGGATGAGGTGGGTGAACCCCTCGAGGGCGACGGCGTCCCCGTCGCGCACCGTCGCCGCAATCGCCTCGCGCAGCGATGTCAGTTCTGCCATCAGAACTCGAAGAAGACGGTCTCGTCGTCACCCTGGAAACGGATGTCGAAGCGGTACGCCTGGGGGTCACCCGGCGCACCGCGCTCGGCGATGAGGGTGCGACGGCGCTCGGAAGGGACCATCCCCAGCACCAGGTCGGCGCGGTTGGCCTCTTCCTCATCGGAGAAATAGACGCGGGTGAACGAGGGGTTGAGCATCCCCCTCGCCTGGATGATGAAGTTGAGGTGAGGCGCCTGCAACTCGCCCTCCGGATCGGGCACTGGGCCTGGCTTGACCGTCTCGATCAGGTACTCGCCGGTCTGGAAGTCGGTGAGCGCCCGACCGAACCCGGTGAAACCGTCGTCGAGGGCGATCTCGGTGCGATTGTCGTCGGGATGCCGGTACCGCCCGGCGGTGTTGGCCTGCCACACCTCGATGAGGGCGTCCTCAATCGGCTGGCCATCGCCGTCGAGGACCTGGCCGGCGACCCGGATCCGCCTCCCGGGGACGTCCGGACCGGCCAGCATATTCTCGCCCTCGGCGCCGAGCCGGAGCGAGAAGTAGGGGCCGAGCGTTTGCGATGGCGTCTGTCCGAGCCCGGCCATCACTGATCGAGCGGAGTCGCCATCGGGCCGCGCAGCACGATGTCCCAGCGGTATCCGATAGCCCAGTTCTCCTCGGTCACATCGTGGGCGTACGCAGCCACCAGGCGGTGCCTGGAATGGGCGGGAACTGAGTTGAAGATCGGGTCGAGCGGAAGCAGCGGGTCGCCCTCGAAGTACATCTGGGTCACCAGCCTGCTGCCCCACGACGTTCCCAGCAGCGAGAAGTGGATGTGCGCCGGTCGCCACGCGTTGGGATGGTTGGACCAGGGGTACGGGCCTGGCTTGATGGTGGTGAGCCTGTACCCCCCATCGTCGCCGGTCAGCGTCTGCCCGGCGCCGAGGAAGTTGGGGTCGAGCGGCGCCGGGAAGGCCGTCTCCCTCCAATGTGCATACCGGCCGCTGGCGTTGGGCTGCCACACCTCGATGAGCGCACGGGGGACCGGGTTGCCACCGTCGTCGAGCACGCGTCCGGTGACGATTATCCGCTCACCGATCGCCGGCGAGCCGGTGCCTGCATTGGTGGTGAGGTCGGCATCATCCGCCGAGAGCTCGGCACGCACCGTCCCTGGCCCCGTGGTCTCCGAGAGGGTTTGCACGATCCGCACCATGTCCTTTGACGGTGATCGCTTCACCGTCGAGCGGTATTCGGCATAAAGAAATGGCGGGTGGTCGGCATAGGCTCGCGCGCCGTAGAAGGTGACCAGTGGCTCGGTCACGTTTCGAGGACCCGTTTGGCGGCGGCGAAAGCGGTGTTGGCCGCGGGCACACCTGCGTATGCGGCAACGTGGAGCAGTGTCTCTGTCACCTCCTCAGGTGTCGCACCCGTCGCCGCCGCCGATCGAAGGTGGAGCTCCACTTCCTCCCGTCCCAGCGCGGCGAGGATGGCGATGGTGACCAGGCTCCGCGTCCTCCGGTCGAGCCCCGGGCGTGCCCATATCCCGCCCCACACCGACTCGGTGATCCACCTCTGGAAGTCGGCATCGAGTCCGCTCGCCTCATCGGTGGCCGCATCTACATGTGCGTCGCCGAGCACCTCGCGCCGCACCATCATCCCGGCCTCGTAACGATCGCTCACTGCTTGGGACGCTACAGAAGACGGAAGACGGAAGTATTGACTCCGTCCCCCCGATGGGGGAAGACCGAAGACGGAAGACGGCCGCCAATCCAAATACGTCGCGCAAACTGGTGAAACCACCCGGGACCCGACCGCCGTTTCTTTCCGTCCCCCCAAGGGGAAGGATCCCGCGGCGGAGTAGCAGGTAAGGGGGAACCCCGAACTCATAATTGTGCGGAACCACCCCCACCCCTTCATCGGGGAGGCAGAAACTTCCGCTCGGCTCCCCCTCCCTGAAGGGAGAGGGCCGGGGGGAGGGTGATCCGGTAAGGACGCAGCTCCCAGCCGCTCCGAACGTAGAGGTAGTTGCGCCCACCGTGGTTCCCGAAGCAGCGTGGTGCCCGGAGCCCCCGAGGTGGCGGTGGCCACCGTTTCGGTGGTGCAAGCTCCGACGATGATCAACCCCGGCACTGCAGAAGAGCCTGAGCGCCGAGCGCCGGCTGATGGCCCGCAGCTCCTCGTTGCTCGGCTCGTCCACGAGCTCTGGGGGCACATCCCTCTCGGGTCCATCAGCGGCCCAGCCAAACCTGGAACTCGAGGATCCCGTGGTCCTCGACCGAGACCACGATCGGTGCCTGGGGTGTGGTGATCCCGTAGTCGGCGAACTCGATCTCGGTGGATCCGGTGACCAGGATCGCCCCGTCCACCAGTTGTGCCCCGAGTGGGATCTCGACCGTGTTGGTGGTCCCGTTGACGGTGAGCTCCCCGACGGCGGTGACGCTCACCGGTTCTCCCGATGCTGCGCCCTGACCCAGTTCCACGGGCTCGGTGAGGACGAAGGTGGCGTCGGGTTTGGCACTGGTGGCGAGCGTCCGCTGGATGGCGCCCTCCCTCCGCTGCTGATCGCTGACGATCTCGGTGAGATCGGCCACGATCTCGGCCGAGTCGAGTGTTGTTCCGCTGATGTCGATGCTCCCGCGCACCGCGGGAGTGCGGCCGACGGCGGTCGTCGAGCCGAGGGTGGTGAGGACCTCCTCGACCCGGAACCCGGCGAAGGTGGCTGTGGTCTCCTCGGTGACGCTGAAGTCCCCCACACCGGTGTCCACCGTCCAGGTTCCCTCAATCCCGTCGACGTTTCCTCCGGCCCCCTCAGCCGAGGTGTCGTCGACTGCCGAAGCCGTTTCCTCTAGATCGACCGACTCAGGGGCGTCGCCACTGAAGAACCAGATGACACCGCCAACCATTGCGGCGACCAGGAGGCCGAGCCCGATGGCGATGGGCAACCAAGGGGGGCGTTTCGTCGGGTTGGGAGAAGTGTCGGTCTCGACCACTTTGGGATTCCTCTCTTTGTTCGGTGCCATATTGGCGGCGTAGTGCTGGGCAGCGGCTGAGCCGAACCTGGGAATCCACTGTGAGGGCATCCGCCCGTCGTCCGGAATAGTGTTCTCGGCCCGTGGATTCACGGCCCGACCCTGCGAAGGAGGAGGATGGCTGCCGAGTTCTTCCCTGAGGTGAGCGAGCGAATCGGCCACGGTGGTGACGACGACCTCTCGTTCGCCGTCTATGACCCCGACCGACTGGTGATGGGGAAGCGGATGGAGGACCACCTCCGCCCCGCCGTGTGCTTCTGGCACTCCTTCAACTGGCCGGGAAACGACGTGTTCGGTGTCGGCACCTTCGATCGGCCCTGGCTGGCTCATGGAGCCGATCCGATGGAGGCGGCGCGCCACAAGATAGACGCCGGATTCGAGTTCCTGGAGAGGCTGGGCGTGCCCTTCTTCTGCTTCCACGATGTGGACATCGCGCCCGAGGGAGCGAGCTTCGCCGAATCGGCTCGCAACCTCGACGTCATGGTCGAACTGGCCGAAAAGAAGATGTCAGAGACCGGGCTCCGCCTCCTCTGGGGCACCGCCAACCTCTTCTCGCACCCCAGGTACTCCGCCGGGGCGTCGACCAACCCCGATCCGGAAGTGTTCGCTTACGCGGCCGCCCAGGTGAAGCACGCCCTCGAGGCCACTCTCCGGCTCGGAGGCGCCAACTACGTCCTCTGGGGTGGACGCGAGGGCTACGACACACTGCTCAACACCGACCTGCGCGCCGAGGGCGAGCAACTGGCCCGATTCCTCACCCTGGTTGCCGAGCACAAGCACCGTATCGGGTTCGAGGGAACCCTCCTCATCGAA
>DATADW010000072.1:0-20420 GCA_036258335.1 Acidimicrobiia bacterium | reverse complement strand
TGATGGTGGAGTACGACGACACCCAGTCGATCGGCCGTCGCTACCGCCGTCAGGACGAGATCGGCACCCCTTTGTGCGTCACCTTCGACTTCGAATCGCTCGACGATCGAGCGGTCACGGTGCGGGAACGCGACTCCATGGAGCAAGTGAGGGTCTCGATCGACCGGCTCACCGACCATCTGGTTGCCTCAATCGGCAGGTAGGGGAAAATGCTCCTGAAGCTCGGGCGCGTCTAGCCGGGTAGTTCCGCGACCGGCTCCTGACCACCGCCGAGGATCGAGACGGGAACGGCTGATGCTGCCGCCGCCAGGCGTCTCGGGTCGGATCTTCCCCGGTTTCCCATCGCGACGATCCCCCATGCCCCCGTTCCCAGCCACCGCAACACCAGTGGGCCGTGGCGGATGTCGGCATCTGGATCAACCGGCTGGCCTAGGGCGAGTTGGACCACCGTCGTCTCCAGCCGAGCTGGATCTGGTTCGACCCCTTCGGACTCGGCGCGCACCGTCAGGTACGAGGCGAGAGCGCTCAACTCGTTGGTCCCCCGCGCCACGGCAGACCACAGGGCGGGGATCACCGTGGCCAGCATCCACATGGGGGTGCGCTTGGTCAAGAAGCGGAGCGCGCTGACCTTCGAGGCCGCCCGAGCGGCCATGGCTGCGATGGGACCTGCCAGCATCGTCCCGGAGGGCCTGGTCGCCAGGGCCTGGGTCAGCGCAGCGGTGTTCTTCAGGTCGCGCGGCTGAGCCAGCGCGTTTCTGATAACCCTTTTGGTCAACGTCGTGGCCGCGCCCTCGGTCGACCGAGACACGGCCGCAGCCGATGCTTGCCCTCCCTTGGCCAGCGTGCCGGCCACCGCCTGGACGACCCCAGCCGCCGCGGCTAGGACACCGCTGCGGTCTTCCTCCAGAGCGGCGTCCGCCTGCTCGACCGCAGCCGTTTCCGAAGGAGATGGCACGTCGGGACTGCTCATGGCCGCGTCACCTACCCATTCCAAGACCTTCGCAACCCATGGGCCAAGGGTACCGGGGCCAGTGGCGTCAACTGACTCTGCCGCCTGCCTTCTGCCGTCCGCCGTCCGGCGACATGGAATCCATTGACACTCCGACCGTGGCCTGTCTACCGTGGAAGCGGTTCCATCAACCATTTGGGGGGCCGGTGGCCACCATTCTCGATGTAGCAGCACGTGCCGGGGTCGGTGTGGGGACGGTGTCGCGGGTACTCAACGAGTCGTCGGCGGTCAGCGCCACCACACGGCAGTTGGTGCTGACCGCGATCGAGGAGCTCGGATACCAGCCCAGCTCGCTAGCTCGGAACTTGTCGCTCGGGCGGAGCAGTTCGGTGTTCGTCGTCGCCCCCATCCTGACCAGCCCGGCGGTCACCACCCGGTTGCGCGGAGTCCTCGAAGCGCTCTCGCTCACGGGGCTCGACCCGATCCTCCTAGAGGTGGCCAACGAGGAGCAGAGCCGTGACCGATTTCGCCGCATTGCCGAGCGGGGGAGAGCAGAGGGGGCGGTTGTCATCGACCTTCGTCCCTCACCCGCCGAGAGCGCGGTGTTACTGCGTGCTGGCACCCGCTGTGTCTTCGTAGGTCAGGACGTCGAGGGCTGGCCGTCCGCATGGGCTGACGAAGCCCATGGGACCCGTATCGCCACCGAGCATCTAATTGGCCTTGGCCACCGCCGGATCGCCTACGTGGGGGAGCCCCAATCCATCGCCGCCTCTCGCCGGCGGCTGCGTGGCTTCAACTCGGCGGTGACCGCCGCCGACTTTGAGACCGATGGGGCGCTCGTCATCTCCCGGGCTGACAGCGAAGCGGCCGTCGGCGGGATCCTCGATGCCGGGCGGCCTCCCTCCGCGGTGGTGGCCGGTTCGGATTGGCGGGCCATCACCGTGCTCGCCGAGGCGCGCCGACGCGGCATGCGCGTCCCCGATGACCTGTCGGTCATAGGGTTTGACGGCTCCGATTTGGCGCGCCACATCGGTCTCACCACCATCGGCCAGCAGTTGGCCGAGAGCGGCCGCTGGGCGGTCGAGAGCCTCTTGGCCCTGATCGCCGGGTCAGAAGCCGTGCCTCGCCACCGGCTCAGGCTCGATCTGATCGAGGGCGAGACCACGGGCCCGTGCGGAACGTGACGGCACGTCACCTCACTCGGCGGCGACGGCGGTGCGGTGCGACTTTCGCTCCGCCAGCGCCGCAACCACCAGAGGTCTAAGACGGACGCCGACGACCGCGATCACGAGGACCAATATCTGGGCGAAAACCGTGGGGATCACGAACTGGAGCAGCGCCAGCGATCCACCGAGGACCGCCGCTGCGGCCACCAGCCCGGTCAACGATCCCGGCCCCCCGAGGATGGTGACGAGGAAAGCGTTCACCAGGAAGAGGAGCCCGTATTGGGGATCGAGCGTCGACACCGGCGCCAGGGCTCCGCCAGCGAGCCCGGCGAGGGCGGCGCCGATGGTGAACAGCCCGGCACGCATAGCACCCACGTCGAGGCCCGTCGTCTCTGCCAGGTCTGGATTGGCGACGACGGCACGGGCCCTCAGCCCGAACCTGGTGCGCGCGAGCAGCCACCAGGCGCCGATGACGAGAACCGCCGCCAGCACTGCCAGCACCAGCCGCCAGCGTGGGATATTGACCCCGAGGATCAACCACGACCCCCTCAACAGGTCGGGCACGTTGCGCGGGCTCGAGGTGTAGACGAGTTGAACCGCTTGGCGGATGATCACCGCCAGCCCGAACGTGGCGAGAAGCGAATCGAGCGGCCGTTGATACAAGAAGCGGAGAACGCCCCGCTCCATCGCCAGTCCGACGAGGCCAGCCACCACCGGCGCCGCCAGCATCCCGAGCAACACGTTCCCGGTCAGCTCGGCCACCGCATAGGTGGCGTACCCGCCGATGAGCAGCAACTCGCCATGGACCAGGTTGACCAGCCCGAGCATCCCGAATGTGAAGTGCAGCCCGAGCGAGATCAGGACGAACACGGCGATCAGGCTGACCACGTTGAAGGCGTCGATCAGTGGCGAGGTCACAGCGTCAGCCGGCGCTGCAGCTCACCGCTGTCGTGCAGTTCTGAGAGCGGCCCTGCGGCGACAACCCGGCCCTCCTCGAGGACGTAGGCGGTCCCGCCCAGGGTGAGAGCGGTGTCTATGTTCTGCTCCACCAGCAGCACGGAGCGGCCATCAGAGGCACCGGCGAGGACCCCGAGGAGTTGCTCGACCACCTGCGGCGCCACCCCCTCGGTGGGCTCGTCGAGCAGGAGCAACTGCGGATCCGTAACCAGTGCCTGGGCTATCCCGAGCATCTTCCTCTCGCCACCGGAGAGCGTCTGCCCTTCCTGATATCGACGCTCTGCGAGCACCGGGAACCATTCGGCGACACGCGTCACCACCGCATCGACATCGTCATCGCCGGTCGCCAGAGCTAGGTGCTCCTGGACGGTGAGTCCGGGGAAGACCCCGTTGTCCTGAGGGACCCACACCATCCCCGACCGGTGGACCCGGTGCCCCGGCCAGCCGGTGATGTCACGTCCCAGGGCACGCACTCTCCCGGTCTCTGGCCTCAACAAGCCCATCACCGTCTTGAGGAGAGTCGTCTTGCCCGCTCCGTTGCGGCCGAGCAGGCACCCCACTTCGCCGACACCGACTCCCAGCGTCACCTCCCAGAGCACCCGCGCCGTTCCATACCCGGCGCTGACTTCGGAGAGCTCGAGTGCGACCTCGCTCACTGCAGTCGACCTAGGTATGCGTCGCGCACCGTCGGGTCTGCCTGGACCTCGTCCACCTCGCCGGATGCGAGCACCCGACCACGGTGCAACACCGTTACCCGGTCGCTGACCAGCCTGATGAAATCGATGTCGTGCTCGACCACCACCATGGCCTCGACCCGGTCTGAACTCCGCAGCCGGTCGATCAACTCGGCGGTGTGGTGACTCTCGCCCAACGTCATCCCCGAGGTGGGCTCGTCGAGCAGCAAAAGCTTGGGACCTGTGAGCAGCACCATCCCGATCTCCAGCCACTGCCGCTCTCCGTGTCCGAGCTCGGCGGCAACCCGTTTCCTCTTCGGTCCCAGCCCAACCAGGTCGAGCACATCGTCCACCAGATCCAAGTTGCTGTCGCCGCCGCGCTCCTTCGGCTGGGCCCCGAGCCGCATGTTCTCCTCGATGCTGAGGCGCTCGAACACCGAGCTGACCTGGAATTTGAGCGCGATCCCGAGCCGGGCGCGCCGCCAATCCGGCACGGTCCGTATGTCGGTTCCGAGGAAAATCACCGAACCGGCATCGGGCTCCACCCGGCCCACCACCACGTTGAGCAGGGTCGACTTGCCCGCCCCATTCGAGCCGATCAGCCCGCGCACCTCGCCCCGGTCGACCGTGAAGTCGACCCGGTCGAGCGCCTTGTAGCCGCCGAACATGGTGGATATGCCGCGCAGCTCGAGCACGGCCGAGGACGTCATCGGCGTCCCTCGGGCCCGGAGAGGAACCCGAACAAGCCGCTCGGGAAGAAGAGGATGACCGCAACGAGCACCACCCCCACTACGACGAGCCAAGTCCCGAGCAGCATCCCAGAGAGGCTCGCCGTCAGCATGTTGAGCAGGACCGCCCCTACCACCGGGCCGATCAGGGTCCCCCGCCCGCCAAGTACCACCCACAACAGGACCAGCGTCGAAGCGTCGACACCGACCGCCGCCGGCGACACGATCCCCTCGTGGACGTAATACAACGACCCGACGAAACCGGCGAGTGCCGCCGACAACACCAATACGCCCCGTTTCACCGCAGGCACTCGGTAGCCGAGCAGAGCCACCCTGTCCTCGTCCTCCCGGATGCCCAGGTTGACCAGACCGGTCCTGGCGGTGACGAAGCGGCGCAATCCAAAGTACGCCGCCACCAGGATGACGGCGGCGAGCATGTAGAAGGGCAGACGACGCTGCAGGTCGAGTGGTCCGATCTCGAGCCGGACGTCGAACAGGATCCCGTTCTGCCCGCCGGTCACCGACCCCCCTGCGTTCATCAGCCTCTCCAACAGGAAGGACACGGCGAGTGTCACCACGGCGAACTCCACCCCACGCAGGGCGAACCTTCCGGAGAAGGTGAAGGCGCCGATGGCCCATGCCAGCGCCGCCGCTGCCACCACGCCGATAGCTACTGCCGGCCACAGCGGGAGAGGGAGTACCCCGTTCTGCTGGGTGGTGAGGATGGCGACCACATAGGCGGCCCCTCCGAAGAAGGCGGCATGGCCAAAGGTGAACATGCCGCCGTAGCCCCAGACCACATCGACGGTCATGGCAAAGGCGGCGAGCAGCAGGTAGCGACCGAGCCGGTCGATGGCAAAGCTGTCGCCCAGGACAACCGGCGCCACCACGAGCAAGCCGAGCCCGACCAACTCGACGACACGCCGCGACTGCAGCCGGAGCCCGCGTCTCGGCGGTGCGTCCGCCCCCGGCGTCAGGATGGGCTGTTCTGTCGCCATCGCCGACGCCGGGATGACATCACAGCTCGCAGTCCTCCTCCGGATCCTGGTCGGCGAAGGAGTCCACCAGGACATAGCCGTCGCCCTCAGCCCTCACCATGTGGATGGTCTGCTTGAGATGGTGAGACGGCATCACCTCCACGGTCCCTGTCGGGCCATCGAAGGTCTGGCCCACCATCGCCTCGGCGACCGCCTCTGCCTCGGTAGTGCCCGCCTGCTCAACCGCCTGCCTGTAGAGGTGCACCGCCACATAGGCGCCGACCCCCTCGCCGCCCGAAGGGATCGCATCCTCGCCAAACTCGGCCTGGAAGGCCTCGAGGAACTCTGTGGCCTCCGGAGTGTCTATGGCCGTGAAGTAGGGGAGCGTTGTGTACATCCCTTGCGCGAGGTCGATCACGCCGGGCAGGTCGGGGTCCCCGACGAAAATGTTGCCCTGGCCGAGGCCCTCGAGCAGACCGGCATCGTCGAGGGCCTGCAGGGCGGGGGCGAACGCCGCCGGGTACAGCGAGAACATGTAGTCGGGCTGGGTGTCGCGCACCGCGCTGACCAACTCGGTGAAGTCCTCGGCGACCAGGGGCAGGTAGATCTCACCCACGACCTCGCCACCGTTCTCTTCGATGATCGGCTTGGCGATCTCGAAGCTGCGGCGGGGCCATACGTAGTCGGCACCGAAGAGCAGGACCCGCGGGCCGAACTCTTCCTGGAGCACCGGGATGAAGGGGCGGATCTGCTGTGCGGGGACGGCGCCAAACGAGAAGTAGGTGGGGAGACACTTCCCGCCCTCGTAGGTCTCGGTGTAAAAGAGCAGCGCCCCATTGTCCTCGACGACCGCCTGGGCGGCCGCGTCGTTGGCGTCGGACCCGATCGGCCCCATCACCAGATCCACCTCGTCGCTCTCCACGAGTTGGCGTGCCTTGTCTACGGTCGCAGCGACGTCGGTCTGGATGTCCTCGGTGATCACTTCGACCTGGCGCCCGTCGATGCCTCCGTCTTCGTTGACCTCGTTGATCGCGAGCCGGGCGCTGCGGTCGAGCGAGGTGCCGTACGTGGTGAAGGGCCCGGTGAGGTCGGCGATTATCCCGATAGAGATCGGGTCGGTCTCCTCGGCGGCCCCCCCGCCGCAAGCTGCCAATGCCACCGCCAACGCCACCGCCATCGTGACCATCCGCCGCAGTCGCATACACCGCCTCCTTGTCGCTTGGATCCTGTTCGCGTCCTTGTGATTACCTGCCCGCTGTCGGGAATGCCGGGTCGACGGCCGCCCGGCGACCGGAATCTCCGTACCACGTGGTGACCACGACTTTCTTGTCCGTGTAGAAGTCGACAGCATCGTTCGCCCGACCCCGGTGGGAGCCAAAAAGCGATGTCTTGCGCCCCCCAACCGGATAGAAGGCGATCGGCGCAGGTGTCCCCACGTTGATCCCCACCTGGCCCACCTGAGCCCGCTGTCGGAACTCCCGGGCAACCCCTCCCTTCTCGGTGTACACCACTGCGGTGTGCCCATAGGTGCTGGCGTTGACGATCTCGAGCGCTTCATCCAGGCCGCCGACCCGGCGCAGACATCGCACCGGCCCAAAGAGCTCGCGGTCGAAAACGTCCATCCCCGGCTCGGCGACCAGCATGGTCGGCCCGAGCCAGAACCCACCTGGGTAACCGTCAACCGTGGCTGCCCGCCCATCTACCAGCAACTCTGCGCCCTGGTCCAGAGCGGTCTCGACCGACTCCTCCAACAGCCGGAGCGCTGCCGCTGAGATCACCGGGCCCATGGTCGTCGCCGGGTCCATCCCCTGCCCGAGACGGAGGTCCCGCACCTGTTCGAGCAGGGCCGGCACGACGTCGTCCCACACTTCGTCGTAGATCAGGAGGTTGGAGCCGGCGAAACAGCGCTGCGATGAGTTGCCCAGCATCGACGAAACGATGTTGGGGAGACACCTCTCCACCACCGCGCTGTCCGTTACGACCAGGTGGTTCTTGGAGCCGCCTTGGCTCTGGCACCGCTTCCCCGCGGCCGTGGTCATCGTGTAGACGCGGCGGGCCACCTCGGAGGAGCCGACGAAGGAGAGGCCTGCGACCATCGAATGCGACGCCAGACCGCCGACCACATCGGCGCCACCGAGCACCAGGTTGACGACGCCAGGGGGGAAACCGGCATCACCGGCCAATTCGGCCAACCTCAGTGCGGTCAGCGGACAGTGCTCGGACGGCTTGATCACGACCGTGTTCCCGCAGGCGACGGCCCAGGTGAAGTAGAGCGGGATCATGGCCGGGAAGTTGAAAGGGGCGACGATGGCAAAGACACCGAGCGGCTCTCGGATGTACTCGGTGTCCACCCCGGTCCCGATCTCCTCGGAGGCCGCGCCCTTCATCAGCTCGGGGATGGCGCAGGCATGCTCGATGTACTGGAGGCCGCGCAGCAGCTCGCCTTTGGCCTCGGGAAGGGTCTTGCCGTTCTCGGCAACGGTGAGCGCGGAGAGCTCGTCGATGGCGCCACTCACCAATTCGCGGAAGCGGAAAAGAATGGCGGCACGTGCGGGGACCGGCTTCATTCTCCATTTCCCAGAAGGCGCTGGCCGCAGCGCCCACGACCACGGCGAGATCCGCATCGGTTGAACTTGGTTGGTGGGCGATGACCTCTCCCGATGCCGGGTCGAGCACGTCGACGTGGTCTCCCGCTGGCTCCACCCACTCGCCGGCGGCGAGGTTGCGAAGGGTGCGGACGGTCAATGCCCACCCCCAGTCGCCATCCAGGGGATCGAGATGGTCCTGACGGGGGGCGGGGTGTTGCGGGACTTGACGAACCGGACGACGCCATCGATCACCGATGCGTAGACGGCCGGGGTATCGCCGATCGCCAGGGAGCCGAGGGCATCGCCGGCCTGCGACCCAAGTGGGGCATCGGCGATGATGAGATCGGCTTCCGACCCGGAAGCAATCAGGCCCCGGTTCAGCCCGTGGACCCGGGCGGTGTTGCCGGTGGCGAAAGACACCGCCACCTCCGGTGGCACACCGCCGAAGGCCGCCGTCCACGAGACGGTGCGCAGGATGCCGAGCGGCACAACACCGGTCCCCGCCGGCGAGTCGGTTCCAACGAGCACGCGGTCGAGAGCCCCGCGCTGTGCGGCGAGCGCGACGACCTCACCGCATGCCTTGACGTTGCCGTTGTGGACCACCTCTATGGCCGCATCGGACTCGTCGATGATCCGTGCCACGTCGCTCAGCGGAGGCGCCGTCGGTCCGCCATTGACGTGCCCAGCCACGTCCGGGCGGACGGCGAGGACGAAGTCGGCGCCGATGACCCCACTCCCCGGGATCGACGCCCCGCCGGTGTGGACGACCACCTTCATGCCGTGAGCCTGGGCCCAGCGGACCATGGGCTCAGCCTCCGCCGGATCCTTCACCCCCGAGATCCCGATCTCCCCCACGAGCCGCACCCCGGCGTCCGCCATCTCGGCAAAGTCATCCTCGGTGAGCCCGGGTTCCAGCAATACCGCCCCGGCGACCACCTTGGCCCCGCCGGGGCGCACCGATTGGAACGATCGCGCCGCCAGGATGGCGAGTGCCTTGACCCCTGCCCGGTCGGTTGGCCGGCCCGGGGTGTGGGGTTCGCCGGCGGAGATCATGGTGGTTACCCCGCCGTGGGCATAGCTCTCTAGGAAGTCGAGGACCCGTTGGCGCGGTGAGAAGTCGCCTAAGACTGGATGGATGTGCGAGTCGATCAGCCCGGGCATGACGGTGGCTCCGCCGCAATCGATGACCTTGTCGATGTCTCCGGGGTCGAGACCCCGGCCCACCTCGGCTATCAGGCCATCCCGCACCAGGATGCTGTCGGCGTCGGCAATCGGGTCGTTGACGTCGCCGCTCACCACGGTGGCGGCATTGACGATGGCGAGGTCGGCCATCAGCGCCTGCCATTCGCCGTTGTCACCTCAGCCCGTCCTCGCCGACCGCCTCGGCGACGGTCAGCCCGCCGACCCGTGGCAGGGGACGGCCACCGTCGGTCACCGCCACCGCGATCACCATCTCGTCGTCGGCGGGGGCGTCGACGATGCGCAGCTCGGCCGCATCGAAGTGACTGCGGACGAAGGCGGCGTCCTTGTAGTGCAGCGGGATATCGATCGGTGTTCCCGGACCGCCTCGCTTCTTGGCCGACGGGATGATCGCCTTGCCTCCGCCGCTCGCGTCGCGCAGGGGGTTGCCGAACTTGGGGTGGAGCATCGCCGCCACGTGCTCCAGCTCGCCCCGAACCCCCACGATCCCGGCCTTTCCGAAAGAGTGGACGGCCCGGCCCCCAAGCTGCGCCGCCGCCCGCCCGGCGAGGAGGGTGGAGAGCGCGACGCTGGCCTCGGCCAACTCACTTAGGTCCTCGACATACCGTCCGGCGTACGGGTTGGTTACCACAGCGGCGGCGATTACCCGGGTCACCGGCGGATCCACTGGTTGGCCCATCTCGGTCCGGGTCTCGTCGATCCAGATGACCAGCTTCCGGATGCTCAGTTCCATGTGCTTCGCCCCAGTTGTTCTGCCGCGGCTGTACCGGTCATGGCGATGCTCTTTCAGCCACCACCCAGCATGGGCTGGACGATGTGGCGGGTGATCAGGTCGAGTTGCCCTGGGTCGTTGACCAGCGGGGTGAGTATCAGGTACTGCAGCCCCGCCGAAGCGAGTTCGGCGATGGCGCCCCTCATGTCCTCCACGGTCCCGGTGAGGTAGGAGGCCTGCAGGTCCTCGACGGTGCGATGGTCCCCCATGACGTCGAGGAATCGGGGGATCTGCGCCTCCAGCGCCTCCGAGCGACGGCCCGTCTCGGTCACATGGAGGAACTGGGTGGCGGCGAAGATGAGATCGTCGGGATCACGGCCCTGCGCCTCAAGGTGGCTGCGGACCACCTGCCAGTCGCGTTTCACGTCGCCTGGGTCCGAGCCCGAGGAGCGGGCCATCCAGCCGGATGCCTGAGCGATCCGGTCGAGCACTCCCTTTGCCATGAACGGCTTGTCTGGCGTATCTGGGGCATGGGTCAGCGACCCGCCGGCAACCCACAGCGGGGGAGGGTCGGGGATCCGGGGGTGGATCGTCACCCCCTTCACCTCCCAGAAACGGCCGCGGAACGTCACCTCCTCCTCGGTGAGGAGGAGCCTTATCAGCCGGATGGCCTCGTCGGTGCGCTTCCCCCGCTCGCGGAGCGGGACACCGACCGCCTCGAACTCGGCCGGGTCCCACCCCACCGCCACCCCGAACCGGAACCGTCCCCCCGAGAGCAGGTGGATCGAGGCGATCTCCTTTGCCAGGATCACCGGGTGGCGCAGGGGGAGCACCAAAGCCGCAGTCCCCAGCCCGACCCGCGAGGTGACCCCGGCCGCTGCGGAGAGGACCACGAGCGAGTCGAGCCAGGAGACGCCGTACACGCCTTTGGAAACCAGGAGGTGGTCGATCACCCAAAGGTCGTCGTAGGGACCGGCCTCGACCCTCCTGCAGTAGTCGAGCAACCCCGCCGCCTCGTCGTAGCCCATGGCGGGCCATGCATACGAAGGGAGTCGCAACCCGAATCTCATCGCCTTGATGCCCCACCCACTCTTTCGGTCCGTCTTGTGCCGGTTGCGGAATCTAGTGACGGCTCCCCGGTCGATGCAGCGCTCCGTCGAGTGCAAAGATTCGGTCGATGGACGTTCAGCCGGGACACGGGGTGATCGCGGCCCACCACCGGAACGGTCGATGACCACCTGGGTCGGTGCATCGATCACGCGGCTCGAGGATGAGCACTTCCTCACCGGGGACACCCGGTTCGTGGACGACCTCTCCCGGCCCGGTCTGCTCCACGTCGCAATGGTGAGGTCGCCGGTCGCGTCCGCCGCTTTTGACGAAGTCGATACCTCCGACGCCCGCACCGCGCCTGGCGTCGTCGCTGTGCTGACCGCAGGGGACCTCGCCCACACCAACCCCCTCCGTCCGGTACTCCACCGCCCCCAGTTCGTTCCCACCGAGATGCCGTTGCTGGCCATCGACAGAGTCAGATATGTCGGCGAGCCGGTCGCACTCGTGTTGGCGGAGACCCGCAGTGCAGCGGAAGACGCCGCCGATCTGGTGTGGGTGGATTACGAGGAGAGGTCGGCGGTCTCAACCATCGACGGCGCCTTGACCGATGGTGCGCAGGCGGTTCACGCCGACGCGCCCGGCAACGTGCTGCTCGATCTCACCATGTTCCACGACCCGGCGCTGGAGGACGTTCTCTCCGGGGCGGCGGTAGTGGTGGAAGGCGTCTTCGACGCCGGCCGGGTCACGGCTGCCCCGATGGAGGGCAGAGGATTGCTGGCGGAATGGGATCGGCGCGAGGGGCGGCTGATCGTGCACATGTCCACGCAGGTGCCTCACATCGTGCGCACCGCTATTGCCGACACGCTTGGTCTGGCCGAGCATCTGGTCCGAGTGGTCGCTCCCGACGTCGGTGGAGGCTTTGGGCAGAAGTGCGCCGTGGGCCGCGAGGAACTGGCCGTGGCGGCAGCCGCCGCGCTCACCCGCCGGCCGGTGAAGTGGGTGGAGGACCGGCGGGAGAACCTGCTGTCCGCCTTCCAGGGTCACGAGCAACGTCACCACGTCCGCGCCGGCTTCGACGCCGCTGGCACCCTGCTGGGGCTCGCCACCGACATCTTGTGCGATGTCGGGGCCTATCACTGCTACCCGTTCACCGGCGGAGTCGAGCCGCTGATGGCCGCCACCGAGATGCCCGGGCCCTACCGGCTGCATCACTACAGCGCACGCACCCGGGCGATAGCCACCAACAAGCCGCCGATGGCGCCCTATCGGGGCGTGTCCCGTCCCCAGATCACGCTGGCAGTGGAGCGGATCATGGACAAGGCGGCGGTTCGCCTGGAGATGGACCCGGCGGAGATACGGAGGCGGAACCTCATCAGACGCGATGAGTTCCCCTACCGAGGCGCCACCGGGATCCTCTACGACGAGGGGAGCTACCTCGAAGCGCTCGACGGTGTGGTGGCTCAAGCCGGCTATGCGTCGCTGAGAGAGGAGCAGCGTGCGGCTTCTGCCACGGCAGCCGATGGTCGGCCTCTCATTGGGGTCGGGTTGGCCGTGTTCTCCGAACGCACCGCATACGGCACCCCGGTGTTCGGGCAGCGGCTCATGGGCATCACCCCGGGGTACGAGACCGTCCATGTCCGCATCGACCCCTCAGGGGGGGCGACCGTCCTCGCCGGCACGGTCTCACACGGGCAGGGGCATGCCACCACCCTTGCCCAGATGGTTGCCGACAGGCTGTCGCTGACCCCGACGCAGGTGCGGGTGGTCCAAGGGGACACCGACGCCGTTCCTTACGGCTGGGGAACCTTCGCCAGCAGGTCGGTGGTGTTGTCGGGTGACGCGGCCACTGAGGCCGCCGACCGCCTGGTGGAGCGGCTCACCCGCATCGCAGCCCACTTGTTGGAGGCGGCCCCCGACGACGTGGTGTTCGAGGGCGGGCGATTCGGGGTGCGCGGAGTTCCCGAGTCGGGGATGTCGCTGACTGAACTGGCACGCTCGGTTTACCACGCACCCCACCTGCTCCCACCGGACGAGCGGGCCGAGCTGGATGAGTGGGGCTCTTCGGACCCGCCGGGGACGTTCTCCAACGCGGCCCATCTCGCCGTGGTCGAGATCGACCCCGCCACCTGGCAGGTGAGAATCGTCCGCTACCTGGTGACCGAGGACTGCGGGGTGATGATCAATCCTTTGATCGTCGATGGGCAGATCAGCGGGGGAGTGGCGCAGGGGATCGGCGCCGCCCTCTACGAGAGGCTGGTGTTCGACGATGAAGGCCAGCCGCTGGCGGCGAGCTTCATGGACTATCTGGTCCCCACCGCGGCCGAGGTGCCCCCGATCGAGATCCAGCATCTCGAGACCCCCTCAACGGTGAGCGTCACCGGTGCGAAGGGGATGGGTGAGGGGGGCACCATCGGTGCCCCGGCGGCGATCCTCAACGCAGTCAACAACGCCCTTTCTCCACTGGGTATCGAGATCGATCGCATCCCGGTCACCCCCGATGACATCGCCCGAGCCGCCGCTGCGCGAGGGGAGGCGTGACTGGGGCGGGCGTCGGTCATCCTCCCCCCAGCCCCCTCCGTCACCGGGAGGGGGAGCCACGGAGTTCCTCCCCCGGTGAGGGGGAGGCGCGAACGGAAGGGGGTGGTTCCTCACCGTTGCGAGTTCAGGGCTCCCCCGACCCGCTTGCTCCGCAGCGGGTCCCTTCCCCCCTTCGGGGGGACGGAGCGGTTTTGGCTGCCGTCCGCCGTTTCTCTAGAGGGGCGCCAATCGGGGAGGATGAAGCCTCTCCCACAGGACCTGGCCGGCGGCGAGGAGTCGGTGGTCCTCGAAGTGCCCGGCGGCCAGTTGGACCCCGACCGGGAGGCCGGTCTCGAGCCCGGCGGGAATCGCCAGAGCCGGCAGTCCGGTGAGGTTGGCGAAGGACGTGTTGCGGCACAGTGCATGGTCGTACTGATCGGATTCCTCGCCCATCCACAGGATCTCGTCGCCGATCCGCGGTGCGGGTGCTGGCATTCCAGGAAGGAGGATGAGGTCGCGCCCACCGAGTGCAGCGAGGAATGCAGTGCGGAAGCCCTCGGCGCGGCGCCGGTGCTCGAGGTATTCAGCCGCGCCGATGGAGAATCCGCTGCCGACCCGCGGACCCACCTCGCCGGTGTACTCGGAGAGACGTTGCTCGTACCAAGGCCGGTGGTAGAGAGCCACCTCGGCGGCGATGATGGCGAAGTCGAGATCGACACAGTCCTCGAAGTCGGCGATCTCGATGTGGTCGATCACCGCCCCAGCTTCGGCCAAATGCCGGGCGGATGAGCTCACCGCGTCGGCCACGCCGGGAGACAGGGGCCCGGGGTTGGACAGCACACCTACTCGCCAACCCTCAATGTCGCTGCTCCATGGAGGCATGGTCCCGGGTGCTCCGGGTGTGATCGCATCGAGCAGCAGGGCGCAGTCGCGAGGGGAGCGCGCCATTGGACCGACGTTGTCGAGACTCCACGAGAGCGGTACGACTCCGGTTGGCGGGACGAGGGTGGCGGTCGGCTTCAACCCAACCGTGCCGCAGAGGGCGGACGGAATCCTGATCGACCCTGCGGTGTCGGTCCCGATCGCCGCCGGCGTGAGGCCGGCGGCCAAGGCGGCGGCGCTCCCTCCCGACGAGCCGCCGGGGATGTGCGCCGTATTCCACGGGTTGGTCGTGGGCGGCGTGGAAGAGCCGAGGGCGAACTCATGGGTGCGGGCCTTTCCGATGAGGACGCATCCCGCTTCACGCAGCGCGCTCCACACCGGGGCATCCTCGAATGGGACCCTCCCGGCGAACAGGGCGCTGCCTGCCTCGGTGGCGATCCCTGCCGTGTCCACCAGATCCTTGACAGCTATTGGGATCCCGAGCAGCGGTCGTTCGTCCCCGTGAGCCAGAGCGCTCTCCGCCTCGGTCGCTTGGCGGATAGCGGTATCGGCGGTGACGATGGCAAAGGCGTCGATCTCATCGCCCACAGCCTCGATCCTCGCCAGCAGCGCTTCGACCACCTCGCTGGGCGAGAACTCCCGGTTGCGATATCCGGCAGTGAGGTCATTGATGCCGAGTTGGTAAAGCTCCACTGGGTCTGCCGTCTGCCGTCTCCAGCCCGCTACGCCACGCGACCGTACAGACTCCCGATGAGGTAACTGATCCCGGCGCCACCGGCGGCGACGCCGAAGTTCTCCAGGCCGGCGCGCAGCGGATTGGCTCTGGTCACCACCGACTTCACCCAGCCCACGGCGAAAAGCCCGATCCCGGCGAGGATCGCCGCCCAAACGAGCCCGGTCTTCGCCTCGGTCACGAAGAAGAAGGGGACCACCGAGGGCAACGCTCCTACCAGGAATAGGACACCCGATAACGCCATCGCCATCCATGGGGAGCGGCGTTCTTTCTCCAGGGCCCCGAACTCCAAAGCCATCATGACCTTGAGCATCGACTCGTCGCTCTCGGCGAGTTGGGCGGTGGCGGCCGCCAGCACATCTCCATGGAGCCCTAGCTCGGCGAGCAGTTCCTCGAGCTCTTCGACCTCTCGCTGGCGGTGGTGGGCGAAGTGCTCCTTCTCGAGCGCCATCTCGCCGCGGAATACCTCATCCTGGGACTTGGTGGCGAGGTACTCGCCCGAGGCCATACTGATGGCACCAGCCACCGCCCCGGCGATGGCGGTCAACAGGACGTCGCTGGTGGAGAGCCCACCCCCTACCACCCCGGCGACAAGCAGGAAGATCGAGACCAGCCCGTCGTTCACCCCGAGGATGATGTCCCGCCAGTACTGCCGGGAGTCGCCCACATGGGGCCGGTACGGGGGTGTGTCTCCGATGGCGGCTGAGCTCGTGTCCACGGGCGGATTCTACGGGCACGTGGTGCCGCGCCCGTGCCCTGGGCAGTCACCCCCCAGCCGTACACTCGGCGGGTGACCTTCCGCCGCGACGACATCGAGCGGGTGCGCACCGCGACCAACCTGGTCGAGCTTGTCCAGACCGTGACGACGGTGCGTCGGACCGGTAAGAGCTACATGGCGATCTGTCCGTTCCACCAGGAGAAGACGCCGTCGTTGTCGCTCGACCCCGCCAAGGCGGTGTGGTACTGCCATGGCTGCCACCTGGGTGGAGACGTCTTCAAGTTTCTGATGGACACCAAGGGCCTTGACTTCAACGACGCCGTTGAGGAGCTCGCATCCCAGGCGGGGATCGCTCTGGAGCGTGACCCCGGCGAGAAGCGGCGACGGAGCGATCGCGACCGCCTGGTCGAGGCGATGACCGCGGCGATGGACTTCTATCACCGGCGGCTGCTCGATGGAGGCGACGCGGGTAAGGCCAGGGCTTACCTCAGGGGAAGGGGGTACGACGCCGACACCGTCGAGCATTACCGGGTGGGCTGGGCACCGGCGGCGCAGGGGGCCGATTGGGATGTGCTCGTCCGTGACCTCGGCGGGCGCGGGGTCTCGGATCGAGCCATGCTCGACACAGGGCTGGCGGCGAGGGGGAGGAATGGCCGCCTGCGCGACTGGTTCCACGGCCGCGTGCTCTTTCCCATCCACGATCTGCGTGCCGACCCCGTCGGGTTCGGCGGCCGGCTGCTCGAGGGCGAGGGGCCCAAGTACCTCAACACCCCGGAGACGAAGCTCTATCAGAAGGCGCGGCTCCTCTACGGCCTCGACAAGGCCAAGGCGCCCATCACCCGGGCGGGCCGTTCGGTGGTGGTCGAGGGGTACACCGATGTGATCGCCTGCCACCGCAACGGGATTCCCGAGGCGGTGGCCACGTGCGGGACGGCACTGGGCGAGGAGCACATCGACCTGCTGCGCCGTTTCGCCGACCGCGTCGTCCTCGCCTTCGACGCCGACCAGGCTGGCGCCGGCGCCGCACTGCGTGGCGGCCAGCTGAAGTCGCCGTTCGAGATGGGACTTGACCTGCGGGTGGCGATGATGCCCGCGGGAAGTGACCCGGCCGACCTCGCCCAGGACGGGCGGCTAGCCGAGCTCGAGCAGGCTGTAGACACAGCCGTACCGCTGGTTCGTTTCCGCATCGACCGGATGTTGGAGAGCTTCGACCTCGACGAGCCCGAGGGCCGGGCGCGGGCGATCAAGGAGGTTGCGCCTTTGCTCGCCGAGCAGGGCGACCCGATCGCTCGAGAGGAGTACATCCGGCACGTGTCCCGCCGCACCGGCATCGACCAGGTGTTGGTTGGGCGCGCCGTGCTTGACGCCGTCGGCCGAGGTCGGCGCACCACACCGACGGCGCCTCCGGCGCCGCGCCGCAGCGGCCAGGAGCGCGCCGAGCGCGAGCTGCTCCGTCTGCTGGTTGCGAACCCCGAGCCGATGGCGACGATCGAGGTGTCGGCCGACTGGTTCGCCTCCGACGAACATCTCGCCGCCCTCGCCCGGCTAGCCCCCGCCATCGCCGAGGGAGCTGAGCCCGGTCATCCGCTCGACATGGGGTCTCTCCTCGGGGACGATGACAGCTCGGTGGCCGAGCTGCTCAGATCGCTGGCGGTCGACGATCGGCCGCTCGATGACCCGGGCGAGGTGGTGGCCAGCCTGCGTTCCTGGGCGATGGAGCGCCGCATCGCCGACCTACGCAGACGGCTCGAGCGCGTCGAGGCAGTGGACGGGGACACCCATTCCCGGCTGCTCACCGAGTTGATAGCGTTGGAGCAGTCACGGAGAGCGTTGCGTGGGGGCTGAAGTGACCGACACCGAAGCGGTCGTAGCCGAACTCACCAAGCGGGGTACACAGAGGGGATTCCTCACCGCGTCCGAAGTGCTTCAAGCCCTCGAGGATGCCAGGGCCCCTGCCGAGTCGTTCGAGCAGGTCTTCGAAAAGCTTCGGATGGCGGATATCGAGATCGCCGAGGAGGGACCCGATGCGCTCGCCACCGGAATCACCGCCGAGGAGTTGGTCTCGGTATCCGACCCCGTCCGAATGTATCTGCAGGAGATCGGACGGGTGCCGCTGCTCACCCCTCAGCAGGAGGTGGAGCTGGCACTCCAGGTGGAGGCGGGGGTCAAGGCGGCGGACAAGCTCGCCACCGGCCAGTTCTCCACCGAGGACCGGGTCATCCTGCAGCGGACGGCGCGGATAGGTCAACAGGCCAAGGACCGATTGGTCGAGGCAAACCTGCGCCTCGTCGTGTCCATTGCCAAGAAGTATGTGGGGCGAGGGATGCCGCTTCTCGACCTCATCCAGGAAGGCAACCTCGGCCTTATGCGGGCCGTGGAGAAGTTCGACTACCGCAAGGGCTTCAAATTCTCCACCTATGCCACATGGTGGATCCGCCAGGCGGTCACCAGGGCTTTGGCGGATCAGGCGCGGACCATCCGTGTACCGGTTCACATGGTGGAGACAATCAACAAGCTGGCCCAGGTGCAACGACAACTGCTCCAGGAGCTGGGTCGCGAGCCCAACATCGCCGAGATCGCCGGCGAAATGGAGGTTGAGCCGGGTCGGGTCACCGAACTACGCCAGATCGCCCAAGACCCGGTGTCGTTGGAGACGCCTCTTGGCGAGGATGATGAGTCGACACTGGGCGACTTCGTAGAGGACTCGGAGGCCGAGGTGCCGGTGGAGGCTGCCTCGTTCCGATTGCTCCAGGAATACGTGGCCCACGCCTTAGAGGATCTGAACGAGCGGGAGCGTCAGGTGATCGTGATGAGGTTCGGGCTAGCCGACGGCCGGGTGCGCACCCTCGAGGAGGTCGGGGCGCACTTCAACGTCACCCGGGAGAGGGTTCGTCAGTTGGAGACCAAGGCACTAGCCAAGCTGCGTCACCCGGCGAGGTCCCGCCGGCTCCAGGGATATCTGCGCGAGAGCTGACCCAAGGGCCGGGCCGTGGCTAGCTGCTGGACACGCCGACGCCGTTGGTGGGTACGGCGACAACCACCTGGTCGGCCTCTTCGCCCGAATTGACGGTTCTCTTGATCGTTGACGAGGCGGCCTCCATGCCGCGCCCGGCGAGCTCTCGCATCTGACCGGTGAGCTTGCGACCCGCCTCGACCACGGCCTGACCCGATTGCGATTCGAGGGCCGTTCGCCAGGTGCGGGCGATCTGCTCATACCGTTCCCTTCCGGCGGCGGCCCCGACGATGTAGCCGGCGCCGAACCCGATGACCAAACCTGCTCTTAGTCGCACATCGCCCTCCTATTTGCCTGGCCCGAGCCGCCACCCGAATTGCCGATCAAACCCTCAACGTAGCGACAAATCCGAAGTTGCGTTGGCCGCGGCATGGGCGAACGGCGAGGCAGTTAGCGTCACCCAACGCGGTAGGCCCGCGTCCGGTGACGCCGAGACGGATCTAGCTGCCGTCGAGTGCGGCGGTCACGGTGATCACGAGTTGGTCGTCCTCGACCCTGACCTCGCTCACCCCCGAGTCACCCTCCGGATCAGCAGATTCTTCAAACGAACTGGTCAACTCTTCGTTCAAGTCCGTGACGGCATCGCTCGTCAGTTCCATCCCTTCGATGTCCACCGCGGTCACTTCGACCCGGATCGAGTTGTCCGCGGCGGTGAAGGTCATGTCATAGCTGCCTGGTTGTCCGTCCTTGGTGCCTGTGGCCCGAACGACGTCCGGTTCGATGAAGTCGATCGAGGTGACATCATCCAGCAGCGGTGCCTGGGTCCGCTCGTCCACAGTTCCGATCACGCTGTTGATGGCATCCTCGTCGAGGTTGACGTCGAAGGTCGCCTGCCCGTCCTCGAAACTCAGGTTGCTGCAGGCTGCCAGCGCGACGACCAAGACCATCGCCAGCATCGTGGATATCCGTCGCATGAATGCCTCTCATTGCGGGTGGTCTCGACACTACCGCAAGGGAGTCATTCCATGGACTACGAAGCGGCCAAGAGGAAGGTGTTGTGGGACTGGTCGCATGGCGACGGGAACCCGGTGATCGTTGCCGAGTTGTACCACGATGACGCCCTGCTCGGTTTCCCTCAGTCGGGCGAGGGATTCCGCGTCCGCGACAACTTCACCGCTGGGAGGGCGGAGTACCCCTCGGAGGTGGAATTCGGGCTCCGGTCGCTCCGCGGCGAGGGTGACCTCTGGGTGGGTGAGGGGCTGGGCCGACTACGACGGTGGCGACCCTATGCCCTTCGTGTTCGTCCAGCAGTACCGCGGAGACGCGTCGAGCGTGAACCATCTCTCACGGAGCCTTTTCCGGCGGACGAGCCGAGAACGCCCTACGCAGAGGATTCCGAGCTAGATGCAACCCCGGGGCTACCCGTCAAAGTGGTGGCTGGGCCCACTGTCCGTGGACGATGGCCGACAATTGACCGCTCTGCGACCGCTGTACCGGGGTGTCATCCGGGCGACACCGGCCGGTTGCCCTATTTCAAGTCGTTTGCTCCGGGGGAGAGACTCGAACTCTCAACACATGGATTAACAGTCCACTGCTCTGCCAATTGAGCTACCCCG
>DATADW010000071.1:0-17038 GCA_036258335.1 Acidimicrobiia bacterium | reverse complement strand
GAGCGGTTCACCTTCGACGTGAAGGCTTTCCGGCTGATGACCCAGCACCCGACCCCCCTGGCATCGTTGTGGAAGGACTACAGGGAGACGTTGCCCGCCGACGTGAAGGAGAAGAAGAACATCTATGTACGGGACCTGCCGCGCGAACTGCAGGCAGAGGCGTTCTCCCGTTTCTCGGAGGCGCTGCTCCCGCTCCACTCCTCGGGCAAGCTCGGGGTGATCCTGTTCCAGTTCCCACCGTACGTCTACCCGAACCGGGGGAGCTTTGGCTATCTCAAATGGGCCGCCGAGCAACTCCCCGACTACAGGGTTGCGGTGGAGTTCCGACAGGGCAAGTGGATGGACGAGGAGCACCGCGAGGAGACCCTGTCTTTCCTCGATCGACACGGGATGACCTATGTCGCCGTCGACGAGCCGCAGGGGTTCAAGAGCTCGATCCCCGCGGTGTCCGCGGCGACCTCCGATGTTGCTGAGGTCCGCTTCCACGGCCGCAACGCCGAGAACTGGGAGAAGAAGGGGATCTCGGCGGCCGAGCGGTTCAAGTACGACTACGAGCGCGCCGAGATCGAGGAGTGGATTCCGCGCATTGAAGCGCTACAGGAGCGGGCCAAGGAGACCCACCTCCTGATGAACAACTGCTACGCCGACTATGGGATCCGATCGGCACAGCTTCTGGCGGGTTTGTTGGGCTGAGAGGGGACGGCAGACGGCAGACGGCAGCCAGAAATTCCCGCCGTAGGTCGCTCGTTCACTGGTCCGGCGGTGCGATGACCCGCCGGTAGGTCCTCGCGGGGAGGTTCGTAGTCCAACGCGGCCATCCACTTCGTCGGGTATGGAGAGTCCTCTGTCTTCCGTCTTCCGTCTTCCGTCTTCCGTCATCCGTCTTCCGTCATCCGCCTTCCGTCTTCGGTCACTAGCGTCGCCGGCCATGGCAGGACGACTCACTCCGGAGGCGCTGTGGTCGATCCCACGCGTCGGATCACCGGTGACGGCCCGGGACGGATCCTTTCTTGTGGTCCCGGTGACGACCGCCGACATTGAGAAGAACACCACGACCACGAGGCTGTGGATGGTGCCGACAGACAGCGGCGAGCCTCAACCCCTCACCTCTGCCGATGTCAGCGCATCGCGCCCGGCACTCAGCCCGGATGGCGCCAATCTCGCCTTTGTCCGCGACGACGATGCGGGGGATGGCCAGATTTGGGTCCTGCCACTCGGTGGTGGCGAGGCACGCCGGGTCACCGATATGCCCCTCGGCGTGCTGGGGGCCAAGTGGCTACCAGACAGCAGCGGGCTTGTGGTGCTCGGCGAGGTCTACCGGGATGCATTGGCGCTCGACGCCGCTCGCGACCACCGCAAGATCCTCGAGGACGAGCCGGTCAAGGCGCACGTAACCGAGGATCGCACCTATCGGTTCTGGGATGTCTGGCTGACCGAGGGGAGGGTTCCACATCTCCTCCGCATACCAGTGGAAGGCGGTGAAGCCCTCGATTTGATCCCCGACTCGACGAGGTGGTGGCAATTTCCCTCCACCGACGACCCGGTAGCGGACTTCGACATCGCACCCGATGGCTCCGAAATCGCCTTCGCCGCCGACACCTCCGAGCATCCCCACTTCGAGCCCCGCTGGGCGATCTTCACGGTGCCGGTGAAAGGCGGCGAGGTGCGATGTCTCACCCCGGACCACACCGGTCACGACAGACGGCCCCGGTACTCCCCCGACGGTGCCCATCTCGTCTTCGGGATGCAGCGCAACCTCCAGTTCTACGCAGACCGGGTGAGGCTGGTGGCGATCGACCGCTCCTCGAGCGCCGAAGTGGTCCTCACCGAGGACTGGGATGCCTCCGCCGCAGCGTGGGAGTTCGAGCCCGGTGGCAACTTGGTGATAGCTGCCGAGGATTCGGGGCGCCAAAGCCTCTACCGGATGGGTGTCGAGGTGGGCGAGCCGACCTTGTTCGTCGAAGGAGGCGCCCTATCGGACCCAGTGCCCGTCGCCGAGAACGAGGGCTATGTCCAGCACCAGAGTCTCTCCGAGCCACCCGAGGTCGCCTTCTACCGCGATGGAGAATTGCGTCGGGTGACCTCGTTCACCGTCGAGGCACTCGAGGGAATCGAGTTGGGGCAGGTCGAAGAGTTGGAGGTGACTGGGTCAGGAGAGGCCCCGATCCAGGTCTATCTGGTCAGCCCGCCGGGAGAGTCCACCGGGCCAATGCCGCTGGTCCATCTGGTCCATGGAGGGCCTCACGGGACGTTCGGCGACGCGTGGCACAACAGGTGGAACGCCCATGCATTCGCAGCGCCGGGCCGGGCGGTGGCGCTGGTCAACTTCCACGGCTCGACCGGATTCGGTGAGGCGTTCACCACGTCGATACATGGTGCTTGGGGCGAGCACCCCACTGCCGACGTCCTCGCCGTCACCGACGACCTGATCGAGCGCGGCGTGGCGGATCCCGATCGGGTGGCGTTGGCCGGTGGTTCGTACGGCGGGTACCTCACATGCTGGATCACCGCCACGACCGACCGCTTCACCTGCGCCGTGGCCCATGCCGCGGTCACCGACCTGCCGGCCATGTATGCCTCGGACTGGACCAACGACACCAGGCTCGCCTTCGGGGCTCTGCCCTGGGAGGACCTGGATCGAGTCAACCGATGGAGCCCATTCGCCCAATCGGCGAACGTGGCGACGCCGACGCTTGTCATCCACGGCGAGCTCGATCTGCGGGTCCCGGTCACTCAAGGGCTGGCTTGGTACGGGATGCTCAAGGCCAGAGGAGTCGAGGCCCGTCTCGTCCACTATCCCGACGAGAACCACTGGATCCTCCAGCCGCGCAACTCGCTCCACTGGTACGGAGAGGTCCTCGGTTGGCTCGACAGGTATCTCGGAGGGTGAGAGAGGCCTCAGCCGGGAAGACGGAAGAAGGGGAGTATTCCGGCGTCTTACCCTCCACTTGAGGCTAAGACGATTTTGTCATTTCGCCGCTGCCCTTCAACCTCCGGTAGAGAGTGAGGCATGGAGGGGTTCTTTGCTTCCGACTTCCGTTTCCGCCTTCCGACTCAATCCCCGACGGACATCACCGCCAGCAGGGTTCCGCTGCCGACGCGCACTGATGCGACCGGGAGTTGGAAGACGTTGCTGACCCCCCATGTCGACCCGGCATGGATGGTGGCATCGTGCAGATCCCAGCGAAGCCCCTCGGTGGTGACCCCTTCTGCTGCGCCGTGGAAAGGCAACAGCGAGATCAACTCGCCCGCTGAGCCGTGGAGCCGGTTTGCGCTGTGGATAACCACCGATCTCGTCCCTGCGACCAGCCACTCGATCTCGATCCCGGAGTGGGCCGGTGCGGTCAGGAGCAAGGCGTTGGCAAGGGCATGATCGAGCCGGCCCCCGCGTCCGCCGACCACAACGACGCGGTCGGCATCGGCGCGGTGCGCCGCTCCCAAGGCGAGTTCGAGGTCGGTGGCGTCCTTGTCGCGGGGGTGGCGCTCGACTGCCGCCCCGGGCACCGACGCCAAAGCTTCGGGCGACACCGAGTCGAAGTCACCAATCACCAGATCTACCTTCAACCCAAGGTCGAGGGCGAGATCCAGCCCCGAGTCGGCGGCTATGACCAAGGCCGATGCGGGCAGATCCTCGATCACGTCGGCGGGTACGGGGTCGCCGCCGGCGAATACCACCACGGTGACACCGCCCTCGGTGGTCATGGACCTGAGGCCGCCATCCACCGGGCGTAGTGGCTGACCCACTTTTCGGATGGCGCGTCCAACCGGTGGGAGCGTGCCGCCTCCATCAGCATCGTGACCAGCCGAGGTCGGTCGAGCCAACCACCCATCTCACTCCGCAGCGCCTCCAAGGCGTGATCGGCGTACCACAACGCCCACTCCGGGTCCTCGGCGTCGCTCATCGCTGCAGCGTGTGCCTTCTTGGTCTCGTCGAGGATCCTCTCGATCCGCTCCTCGGCGGAGACTGGGGGCGGGGAGGATCCATAGACCTCGGGATTGGCGCACGCCGGCATCCTCTCCCCCGCCAGACCGGTCAAGAGATTCTCCACGGCAAGCTCGCTCATCCGGGCACGGGTGGTTACGGAGGCACTGCCGATGTGCGGGACTATCACACAGTTGGGCATCTCGAGCAGCGGGTCGCCCGAGTCGATCGGCTCTGGGTCGGTCACATCGAGCCCGGCAGCGGCGATGACGCCGGAAGCGAGGGCCTCGGCCAGGGCAACCTGGTCGACCAGCCCGCCACGCGCCACATTGACCAGCACCGCGCTCGGCTTCATCGTGCGGAGCGCATCCCGGTCGATGATGTGCCGGGTTGCTTCGGTGAGCGGGGCGGTGAGCACCACGTGGTCGGCGATTGTGAGCAAGTCCCCGAGTGACAGTCGACGCGCTCCGAACTCCCGGTCGGCTTCGGGGCGTGGGTTCGGCCCGGCGTACACGATCTCCATGCCGAATCCGATGGCCCGACGGGCGACCGCCCGGCCGATGCGGCCCATACCCACCACACCGAGCACGGTGTGGTGCAGGTCATTGCCGAGCAATAGGTCCGGGGCCCAGCGCTGCCACTCCCCTGCCGTCACCATCCGAGCGCCTTCTACGAGACGGCGGCCCGCAGCGAGAAGCAGTCCGATGGCGGTGTCGGCGGTGGTGTCGGTGAGGACATCTGGGGTGTAGCCGACCGGTATGCCGCGCCTCGTGCAGGCGGCGAGATCGATGTTGTCCAAGCCAACGGCTACCTGGGAGATGACGCGTAGCCGCGGGGCCGTATCGATCAGCGAGGCATCGATCGGATCGGAGAGCATCGAGAGCAGACCGTCGACCGCCGTAACCGAGGCCCGGACCCGGTCCGCCGGCATGGGGCCGTCGCCCCCCCACACCTCGACAACGGCCACCTGCTCCAAGGGCCGGAGCGAGACGCCCCATGGCCTTCTCGTGACCAACACGACCGGTGGCGCAACCATGGTCACCCCCCGGCGAGCTCAGCGTTGCTCAGGCGGTGGCTACCCCGCCGACGTCGCTCACCTGCTTCTGGGAGCTCCTCACCGAGAGCGAGGTCACGATGATCACGATGCCCCAGACGATGAGCCAGATGCCGAGCACCCAGATGAGGGTCAACAGCGATATGCCGGGCCAGATGAACACGACGGCACCTGCGATCACGCTCAGGACCCCGCCGAAGATGGACCACCCCCGGGCCGGCGTCGTGCTGTCGGCAACGGCGTCGACCGTGCGAATTATCCCGGAGACCACCCAGTAGATCCCAAGCAAGATGGCAAGGGCGCCGACGGCTGCAAGGAGATTCCGTAGGACCCAAAGGCCGACGATGATCGAAAGCACACCAAGCACCGCGGAGAGCACCCTCATGCCTCCGGATTCGCCATGGCGAAATATCGCCACGATTTCGAAGATTCCCGCTACCAATAGCTGCAAGCCGAAGAGGATGGCGATGGTGGCAAGCGAGGCCTCCGGCCAGACCAGGACCATGATCCCGAGAATCAGTGTCAGGATGCCGTAGAAGAGCACCCAACCCCAGCTCCGGGCCAGGCCCTCCAAAGTGCTCGTGTCCGAACTGTACGTCATGCTCGTCCTCCCTCGTATTGAGCTCATGCTACGACGTCAACCATCAGGACACGATCACTACCCAGCAGGCTCAGCTGCGGGGTACGTCCTTCCAGGGGAGGTCCTTATCGGCCCGGGGCTCGCCGGGGAGCCCGAGGACCCGTTCGCCGAGGATGTTCCGCATGATCTCCGATGTCCCGCCCTCGATCGAGTTGGCCCTCGCCCGGAGGAAGTTGCGTTGCGAGTGGGTGGTGCCCATCCCCGCCCGCTCGGGTCGTCCGAACGTGTACCCGCTCGGGTAGAGCAGCCCGTCGGCGCCGAGCAGCGAAACGGTGAATTCCGTGATGCGCTTGTTGAGCTCGGCCCAATGGAGCTTCGCGGTCGATCCCTCGGGCCCTGGCGTCCCCCGGCGCCGGTTGACAGCGGCCCGCATGTTGGTCAGTCGAAGCACCTCCGCCTCGATCCAGAGCCGTGTCAGGTCGTCCCGGCGTGCTGCATCGGAATGACCCTTCTCCTTCCATGCGGCGACCGCCGCTGATATCGCACCGGAGCCCCTGGGCCGGACCACCGAGCCGATGGCGACCCGCTCGTTCATCAGCGTGGTCATCGATACCCGCCAGCCCTCTCCCACGTCGCCAAGGCGGTAGGTATCGGGGACTCTGGCGTCGGAGAAAAAGACCTCGTTGAACTCGGCTTCGCCTGTGATCTGGTGGAGAGGGCGCACCTCGACTCCCGGCTGGTCCATGTCGATCACGAAGTAGGTGAGCCCGCGGTGCTTGGGGACGTCGGGATCGGTTCTGGCGACGAGCATCCCCCACCGGGCGGTGTGCGCCAACGTGGTCCACACCTTTTGCCCGTTTATCACCCACTCGTCCCCGTCACGCACAGCACGCGTGGCGAGCCCCGCCACATCCGAGCCGGCGCCGGGCTCGGAGAAGAGCTGGCACCAGATCTCCTCGGCGGTGAACAACGGGCGCATCCAGCGCCGTCTCTGCTCCTCGGTGCCGTGGGTGAGCAAGGTCGGCGCCCCCATCCCATGACCGATCACGTTGCGGGGCACGTTGTCGGTGGGCGCGCCGGCCTCGGCGAGCCGCTCCATCACGATCTGTTGATGCCTCGGGCTGGCCCCCAGCCCGCCGTCGCCTACTGGGAAGGTCACCCACGCCAGCCCCAGGTCGAACTGGGCTCCCCAGAACTCTCGGTCGGCCGTGGTAGCCGGGTCGTGCCTCTCCAGCAGCTCATCGACGCGCGCCGAGACCATCTCGTCGGTCGTTGCGGTGCCAGCAGTTGTCGTCATGTGGAGGACGGACAGGGTACCCCCTGCGTGGTGTCATCCCCGCTGGCATCGACCAAGATCTCCCCGATGGAGGTCGATGACCACGGGCTCTTGATCCACGAACCGGACCCGATACAGGCGGAGGGGCGCTCGGAGGCGCTTCCCCTCACCCCGGTGGACAAGCTGTTCCGCAGGGACAACTTGCCGCCGCCTCCCCCCAGCGACGGCTGGGAGCTGGCACTTGAGGGCGTTGCCAATCCCGCGACGTTCACCGTTCCCGATCTGGTAGAAGCGCTCCGGCCGGTCGACATGACCGCAGTGCTCCAGTGCGCCGGCAATGGGAGAGGGCTGCTCGCCGATCGGCCGTCGGGGACTCCCTGGGGAACTGGCGCCGCAGCCAACCTCAGGTGGAGCGGGGTCGCCGTGGCCGACCTGGTTGACCTGGCCGGTGGTGCCAACGACGGTGCCCGTTTCCTCACGGCGCTCGGCGCCGACGCGGCGCCCGATGACCCGAAGCGAGTGGAGCGCTCGGTTCCTCTCCATGCGGGGGTGGAGAGGGGTGTGCTCGCCTTCGGGCTCAACGGTGAGCCGCTCCCTACCGAGCACGGCGGTCCCGTTCGGCTGGTCATCCCCGGCTATTTCGCGGTCAACAGCGTCAAGTGGGTTGTGACGCTGGCGCTCACCGCCGAGGAGTCCGATGCTGAGATCCAGACACTCCGCTACCGGCTCACGCAGCCGGGTGCGGTGCCGGCGCCGAATGATCCATCGTGCTGGGAGATGCCGGTCAAATCGTGGGTGACCAGCCCCGACCCCGGTGCGGTCGTGTCGCCGACCGTCGAGGTGGAGGGGGTGGCCTTCTCCGGCGCCGGCACGGTCACAACGGTCGAGGTGACCGCCGATGGCGGTAAGACGTGGCAGCACGCCGTCCTCGGCCCATCTGCCGGCCCGGCATCGTGGCGCACCTTCAGTGCAACTCTCGAACTCGGTGACCGCGGCTGGAAGATCGCCAGCCGGGCGCACGATTCGTCAGGTAGCGTCCAGCCGGCCCGATCGAACGCCGACCGCAACGGCTATGCCGTCAACGGGTGGCTCGACCATACGGTGGCCGTGTCGGTGGAGCCGACCTTCATCCGGTGAGGGTGACCTTCCCGTTGCTGATCACTGGTTTGCCACGCTCGGCGGTCACCGCCGTCACCAACAGATGGTCGCCCTCGTTCCACACGTTGATCACCAGGCTCTCACCGGGGTAGACGACCCCCGAGAAGCGGGCCCGGTACCCGGAGACCCGGGTCACGTCGCCGTCGAGCGCTCTGTCGACCACCGCCTTGCACAACATCCCGAAGGAGCAAAGCCCGTGGAGAATGGGCCGGTCGAACCCGGCAATAGCGGCGAACCCGGGGTCGGCGTGGAGGGGGTTCTTGTCGCCGGAGAGCCGGTAGAGGAGCGCCTGCTGCGGGAGCGTCGGCGAGGCCACCACGAAATCCGGCTCGCCGTCTGGAGCTGCCGAGAAGGACGGCGGCCCCGGCTCGCCCCCGAATCCCCCCTCGCCTCGCAGGAAGAGCGATGCTCGGTTTGTGAACAGCTCCTTCCCCGCCCCGTCGGTGGTGACCACCTCGACCACCGCCAACGCCGCCTTTCCCTTGTCCCACAACTCGGCCACTCGTCCACGGTGGACAACTGATGCCGCGGTAGGTATCGGCCCCTGCACCGCGATCTCATGCTCCCCATGAAGAAGCAGGGCCGGGTTGAACTCGAGACCGGGCACGCCCCCCACCCCGGCCAACGCCGGGAAGGCCGAGGCCGTTGCGAAGCTGGGCAGCACCGCCAGATTGCCCTCGTAGGTGTATCGAAGCTCGGCGGGGTCGGTCGGTGGGTCGCCGGCGCCAACCCCGAGGTGATAGAGGATCACATCATCCTGATCCCAACGGCTCTCGAGCACCGGAAGCTGGGCGCCGAGCGCTCGCTCCGGATCGACCGGCACCTCAGCTCTCCTGCATCGCCGCCATCACCAGGCGGATCTCGTCGTTGCTGCTCAGCGGGATCTCGTATGTGGAGAGGTCGCGGACCTCGTCGATGTGCTCTGCCAGATCCTCGACGGTGGGGACCACCTTCTGACCGGCGAACCACCCCGGGTTGGTGGCGACGAAGATCCGCCCGTAGCGGCCGCCCCCGGCGGTGAAGATCTCATGGGTGTGTGGATTGGCCTCTGAGGCGAGATAGACCACCATCGGCGTCACCTGCTCGGGGTCGAGCAGATCAGCCAGCGGGCCGAGCAGATTCTCGGTCATCCTCGTCCGGGCAACCGGGGCAATCACGTTGCTGCGGATGCCGTACTTCGCTCCCTCGATCGCGAGCACGTTGCTCAAACCGACAAGTCCCATCTTGGCGGCGCCGTAGTTCGCCTGCCCGAAGTTGCCGAAGATCCCGGCATTCGAGGCAGCGAACACGAGCCGCCCGTAGCCCCGCTCCTTCATCACCCTGAATGCCGGCATCGCGACATGAAACCCACCGAGCAGGTGGACAGCGAGCACGCTCTCCACCTCCTCGAGCGTGATGTTGGCGAAGCTGCGGTCGCGCAGTATCCCTGCGTTGCTCACCACGACGTCCACCGCTCCGAAGGTGTCCATGGCGGCGGCGACGATCGCCTCACCTCCCTCGGCGCTGGCCACCGAGTCGTAGCTGGCCAGCGCCTCGCCGCCGCTGGCCTCTATCTCAGCGACGACCTCGTCGGCCGCCCTTGTTCCCGAACCGGTGCCGTCCATCGCCCCACCGAGGTCGTTGACGACAAGGCGCGCCCCACGACGAGCCAACTCCAGGGCATATGACCGGCCCAGCCCGCCACCCGCCCCGGTGACGATGGCCACCCGGCCGTCGAAGGTTATGTCGGACATGGGCAGGACCTCCTGGAGTGTGCCAACGGGGGCGGCACCTTAGACCTTGAGTGGTTGGTGGTAGTGATGAGTGGTTGGTGGTAGATGAAAGGCAGACGAAAGCCTTCTCGCTGAGAAGGGGCGGCTCAGCCGACGACCCCGGAGCGGCGGAGGTTACTGATCTCGCTTGGTGTGTAACCAAGCTCGAACAGGACGGCGTCGGTGTTCGCGCCAGGTGCCGGCGGCGGCGAGGGCTTTCCAGTTGGTGTGGCCGAGAATCGGGGTGCTGGGGCAGGCTGGACCACCCCGCCGACCTCGATGAAGCTGGCCCGTGCCACGTTGTGCGGGTGGGCCGGTGCCTCGGCCAGCGATAGCACCCCGGCGGCGCACGAGTCGGTCCCCTCAAGTTCCGCCGCCCAATCATCTCTGGTCTTGGTGGCGATCACCTCGGCGAGGCGCGCTCGCAGTTCCGGCCACCTCTCCCGGTCGTATTGAGGGGGTAGCGCGGCGGGGTCGAGCCCCAGCCGCTCGACCAGCGCGGCGTAGAACTTCGGCTCGAGGGCGCCCAGGGCAACCGACTCGTTGTCCGAAGTGAGATAGGTGTCGTAGAACGGTGCGGCGCCGTCGAGGAGGTTTGACCCCCTCTCCGGACGCCACCAACCGGCGGCGAGCCCACCGTGGAACAGCGCGGTGAGTTGGGCGACGCCGTCGACCATGGCCGCATCGACCACCTGCCCCGTTCCTGATCGCTGCGCCTCGTAGAGCGCGGCGACCATCCCCAGGGCGAGAAGCATCCCGCCGCCCCCATAGTCGGCCACCAGGTTGAGCGGTGGGACCGGGACCTCACCGGACCGCCCGATCGGGTGAAGACCGCCGGCCACGGCCAGATAGGTGATGTCGTGCCCCGCCGAAGCCGCCAGCGGCCCATCCTGGCCCCACCCGGTAATGCGTCCGTAGACGAGACGTGGGTTGCGGCCCAGGCACTCCCCCGGCCCCAGCCCCATTCGCTCCATCACACCGGGACGGAACCCCTCGATCAACCCGTCGGCCGTCTCCACCAACCGAAGCACCACCTCCACCGCCTCGGGACTGTGTAGGTCGAGCGCAATCGAGCGCCGCCCGCGGAGCGTGACCGGGTCGTCGAGCATCGGCTCGGCATCGCGCCTATCCACCCGCACCATCTCCACACCAAGGCCGGAAAGGACCATCCCGCAAAACGGCCCCGGCCCGATCCCGGCCATCTCGATCACGCGCACTCCGGAAAGCGGTCCCATCCGCAGGTTGCTAGCACGACCCGTAGGCTCGGGGCGTGGATCACCAGCCGATCGTGTGGCGGCTCCCCGAGGCGGATGCCGCGAGCACCGTCACCGGGCGGTTCATGACCGAGCACGGCATCGACGGCTACGAACAGCTGGTGAATCGATCCGTTGCCGAGCCGGAGTGGTTCTGGGACGCCGTCGTCAAGTTCCTCGGAATCCCATTCGCCGCGCCCTACCACGCGGTGCGTGACAACTCCGAGGGCGTGCCTTGGACCACCTGGTTCGTCGGTGGGACCTGCAACCTCTCCACCGCCTGCGTCGACCGATGGGCCGTCGAGAACCCCGACGCCAACGCGCTCCTCGCGGCCACGGAGGCCGGGGGCGATCCCCGCCGGGTCACGTTTGGCGAGTTGCTCACCATGGTGGAGCGGGTCGCTGGTGCCTTCGCTGCCCTCGGAGTCGGCATGGGTGACGCCGTGGGCTGCTTCCTCCCGATGTCGGTGGAAGCCGTCGTCACGCTCCTCGCCTCAGCCCGGATCGGGGCGATGTTCATACCCATCTTCTCCGGATTCGGCGCCGACGCGGTTGCCGCCAGGTTGGTCGACCCTTCGCCCGCGCTCCTCGTGACCGCCGACGGGTACCACCGCAGAGGCCGGCTCGTCGAGATGAAGGAGACGGCAGACGAAGCGGTGGCCGCTGCCGGAGGGGTCCCGGCGGTCCTCGTGGTCAGCCACTCCGGTCGGACCGACACCCCCATGACCGAGGGACGCGATCACCTCTGGGACGAGGCGGTGTCGGTGGCGGCGCCGCTGGGTGCCAAACAGGTGGACTCCGAGCACCCGGTGATGCTCGCCTACACGTCGGGGACCACGGGGAAGCCGAAGGGAGCCGTCCACGTCCATGGAGGACTCACCGTCAAGCTTGCCCAGGAGGGGGCGTTCCACTTCGATGTGCAGTGTGGCGATGCCCTTCTGTGGGCGACCGATATGGGTTGGATCATGGGCCCGTGGTCGATCGTTGCCGCACTGGGCAACGGGGCCGCCGTTGGCGTCTACGACGGTGCGCCGGATCACCCCGATCCGGGGCGGCTGTGGCGGCTGGTCGGGGAGTTGGGCCTCACCCATCTTGGGGTCTCCCCGACACTGATCAGGGCGCTCATGGCTCACGGCGACGAACACGCCGCCGGTCATGATTTCGACCGGCTGCGGGTCCTCGGCTCGACAGGCGAGCCGTGGAATCCCGACCCTTGGTGGTGGCTCTATCGCACCGTCGGCGGCGAGCGGATCCCCATCGTCAACATCTCCGGGGGCACCGAGGTCGGGGCGGTGATCGTCGGGGTCAATCTTCATCAGGGGTTGAAGCCGACATCTCTGGGAGGTCCTTCGTTGGGGATGGCGGCTGAGGTATACGACGCCGACGGACGACCGGTCAGGGGCGCGGTCGGAGAACTGGTGATCGAGGACGCCTGGCCGGCAATGACCAGAGGCTTCTGGTCAGAGCCGGATCGATACCTCGCCACCTATTGGGACCGGTGGGAGGGGGTCTGGGCCCATGGGGACTGGGCGTCGGTGGACGAGGATGGGTTCTGGTTCCTCCATGGGCGTTCGGACGACACGCTCAACATCGCCGGAAAGAGAATCGGACCAGCCGAGGTCGAGTCCGTCGTAGTGTCACTTCCCGAGATCGTGATGGCAGCGGCGGTCGGGATCCCCGACCTTGTCAAGGGGGAGGTGGTGGTGGTCTACGCCGTTCCCCGTCCCGATGCGGAACCAGACGGCGAACTGGCCGAAAGGGTGTCCGATCGCATCGCGGCCACCCTGGGCAAGGCATTCCGACCTGCGGCTGTCCGGTTCGTCCCCGACCTCCCCCGCACCCGGTCGGCCAAGATCATGCGACGCGTGGTCAAAGCGCTCGTCGTCGGCTCCGACGCGGGTGACCTGAGCAGCCTGGAGAACCCGGAATCGCTGGAGGCGATCCGTCCCGGATAGACGGAAGACGGAAGACGGAAGACGGCAGCCAGAGGTGGGCTCGATCTGAGTGGTTGGCCCGCTCTCTCACCAATCGCTTGGACCGTCCACTCACGACGGCGATCACGGGGTGATCGCCCCGTCCTCAGGTGCGGGGGCGGGGCGGAGGACGACCTCGGTGATGGCGCGGCGGTCGACGCGGGAGACCGTCAGGTCCCAGTTCCCGACACGCACCCGGTCGCCGGGGCGGTCGGGCAGTCGGCCGAGGCGGTCGAGGATCAGTCCGGCGACCGAGGTGTACTCACCGTCGGGGAGGTCGACCCCGACATCGACAAGGTCGTGCACCGGGAAGTCACCGGCCAGCACCACCGTCCCGTCCCGCTCGCGACGGACGGCGCGAACGTCACGGTCGCCCTCGTCGTAGATCTCGCCTACCACCTCCTCCACCAGGTCCTCGATGGTGACGATGCCCTCGACCGAGCCGTGTTCGGAGATGACCATCGCCATCTGGTGACGCTCGCTCTGCATCACTCGCATCGCCATGAGGACCCGCAGCGACTCAGGGAAGAACGGCACTTCGCGGGCAAGATCGCGCAGGTTGAGGTCGTTGCCCACCCCGAGCAGGTCGTGGATCCGGACGACGCCAATGGTCCGATCGAGATCGCCCTCCTCGGCAACCGGAGCTCGCGTGTGCCCGCTCTGGGCCAGGAGGTCGAGGGCATCGGCCGCGGTGAGCGCCGCGTCGAGGGAGAAGACGGCGCCGCGGGGCCGCAGTACCTGACGCAAGCGCCGATGCTCCAGTTCCAAAGCGCCTATGACCACATTGCGCTGCTCGGTGGAGAAGGTGCCGTGGGCCAGCACCATGTCTCGCAACTCCTCGGTGGAAACGTCCTCCGCCCGGCGGCGCGGGTCGCCTCCGAGAAGCCGGACCACAAGGTCGGTCGACGCTCCTAGCAGCGCCACCACCGGCTTGACCGCAACCGACATCCAATAGAGCGACGGACCACAGACTATGGCCCACCTCTCCGCCCACTGGAGCCCGAGGCGCTTTGGCGCCAGCTCACCTACCACCAGGGTGAGATAGGAGAGAATGAGGGTCACCAACACGATGGCCACCGGGCGCGCTGCCCTGCCCAGGAATGAAAGAGGGCCGATCAGCGGCTCCGCCAGCGACACCGCCGCCGTGGCCGAGGCGAGAAAGCCGGCCAAGGTGATACCGACCTGGATGGTGGCTAGGAACCGATTGGGATCTCGGGCCAGCTCGGCGACCCGCCTCCCCGACCTGGACCCGGCCTCCATACGCCGAAGCTGACTCTCCCGCAGCGTTATCAGAGCGATCTCAGTTCCGGCGAAGACGGCGTTGATCAACACCAGCGCTAGCACCAGGGCCAATTCCGGGAGGTACTCGCTCATTGCGTGGGGGTGGAAGGTGGGCCCATACGGCTCAGACCGGGGGCGCCGGGTCGTACTGGATGGCGCGCCTCACCTCAGCGGCCCGCTCCTTGGAATGCAGTCGCGAGACGAGATGCAGCGCCATGTCTATCCCCGCTGACACCCCGGCGGCGGTGATCACCTCGCCGGTGTCGACAAAGCGGTCTTCGGGTCGGATCTCAATGGTCGGGTCGATCGCGGCGAGTTCGGAGAGCGACCCCCAGTACGTGGTTGCCGGCCTCCCAGTGAGCAAGCCGGCATCGGCCAGCACCAGAGAGCCAGTACAGACGCTGGTAATGAGCGCTCCATCCGAGGCGAGACCCCGTACCCAATTCCTAATCGCGCCATCGCCAAGCTGCTGTCTCGTCCCCCTCCCGCCGGGGTAGACCAGCACGTCCATTGGGGGCACCGTATCCCAATCGTGGTCGGGCAGGACGCGCAACCCCTTGGCGCAGGTGACAACGCCGGGCGACCGGGCGACGGTGACGACATCGACACCGTCGTCAGGCCATGAGAGCGCCCACATCCGGAGCACTTCCCATGGGCCAACCCAGTCGAGTTCCTCCGCACCCTCGAAGACGAAGATGCCGATACGCACGAGAGAGGCTCCAAGTGTCCCGAAGGGAAGGACTGTAGGCAGGATGTGGGGATGATCACCGATTCCATTTCCTTCGATCGCGCCGCCGACTACTACGACCGCACCCGTGCCCTCCCCGTCGAACTGGCCGCCAGGCAGACCGAGATGCTCGCCGGCGTGCTCACCGGATGCACTGCCGTGCTCGAAATCGGCGTCGGCACCGGGAGGATCGCCCTACCCCTGTGGCGCAGGGGTGTCTCTGTCGTCGGTCTGGACCTCTCGGCGGCGATGCTCCGGCGGCTCCGAGCCAACGCCGGGGGTGACAACTTCCCGCTGGTGATGGGCGACGCCACCCGGATCCCCTTTGGCGAAACGACGCTCGACGCGGTGGTGGCCGCCCACGTACTCCACCTGATCCCCGAGTGGCGGCAGGCGGTCGCCGAGATCCACCGGGTGCTCCGCAGCGGTGGGATCTTCCTCCAGACGAGGGGCACGCCATGGGGAAGGCGTTCGGAGGTGGCGCGGGTCTTCTTCGAGGCTGCGGGTAAGCCCGACTGGCCGCCCGGCGCAACCGGCAACGATGCTGTCGACCGGGCCGCCGCCGACAACGGGTTCGACGTCGAGGTTCTGGACGATCTGACTGCGCCGACCCGGTTGGACCTCTATGAGATGGTCAACCAACTCGAGCAGGGCCTCTTCTCGGCTTGCTGGGAGCTCGATGGCGAACGACGCAAAACCGCCGCCCAGGCAACACGCGCCTGGCTTCTACGACAGCATGGTGCCCCGCCGGCATGGACCGACGACAGCATCACGCTGAGATGGAGGCTCTACAGGAAGCGCTGACTCAGCGCTCGATCGGCGCCCTCACCACGTTGCCCCACTCGGTCCACGAGCCGTCGTAGTTCCTCACCTTCGGATATCCCAGCAGCTGGCTTAGCACGAACCATGTGTGGCTGGAGCGCTCGCCGATCCTGCAGTAGGCGATGACGTCGTCGTCCGAAGAGAGACCGATCTCACCCTCGTAGATGGACCTGAGCTCGTCGGCGCTCTTGAAAGAGCCGTCCTCGTTGGCCGCCCGCTTCCAGGGGACGCTGCGCGCCCCGGGGATGTGCCCGCCGCGAAGCGCCCCTTCCTGGGGATAAGCGGGCATGTGGAGCAACTCACCCCGGTATTCCTCGGGTGAACGGACATCGACCAGGGGGTTGCCCACCTCGGAATGGGAGAGCACCTCTTCGCGGAAGGCCCTTATCTTCGAGTCGTCGCGCTCGGGCACCGGATACTCGCTCGACGCCCGATCGGGCTTGTCGGTGGTGAGCGGCCGGCCCTCGTCGACCCACTTCTGCCGTCCCCCGTCGAGCAGCCTGGTGTCGTCGAGCCCGAAGAGGCTGAAGACCCAGAGGGCGTAGGCGGCCCACCAGTTGAAGTTGTCGCCATAGAAGACGACGGTCTGGCCGGGTTGAATCCCGGCCCGGGACAACAGCGCAGCGAAGCGGTCGGGGTCGACATAGTCCCGGATGAGGGGATCGTTCAGGTCGGCGTGCCAATCGATCTTGACCGCGCCCGGTATGTGACCGGTGTCGTAGAGGAGCACGTCCTCATCCGACTCGACGATGACTATGTCGGGGTCGTTGAGATGCTCCGTCAGCCAGTCGGTGGAGACCAGTTTCTCGGGGTGGGCGTATTCCTGGAACTTCGGGGCGTCGTCGAGTGGTGCGGTCATGACTCCTCCTCGGAAGAAACGGACAGGCAGCAGAGGGGTCGTGCGCCCCTCCCGGCTAGCAACTACATCGGAGCGTTCTAAGCACCATCGCCATAGTGCAATCATCCAACCTTACACTGAGGTCTGATGGGCGTACCTTCCAGTTTGCAGCGCATCGTCGACATGTTCGCCGCCGCGCCCAATGAGCTCCGGCTCGAGGCGCTGCTCGACTACTCGAAGCGGCTCCCCCCGCTGCCGCCGCGGAAGATGGCCGACGGCATGGAGCAGGTGGTCGAGTGCGCCACCCCCTTCTTCCTGGCCACCGAAGTCGATGGAGATGGGAGGGTGCATCTCTGGTTCGACTCACCAAAGGAGTCACCCACGGTACGTGGCTACGCCGCCA
>DATADW010000070.1:0-43133 GCA_036258335.1 Acidimicrobiia bacterium | reverse complement strand
CTGGGGTCGGTCAGCGGTCCGATCAACTGGTTCTTGCCGGCACCCGTCAGCCCAGATTGGCGCCTCCTAGCCATCGTCGAGGAGGTCCTGCTTCCCAGCGTGGAAGATCCTGTCCCCGAGGCGTCGATCCAGTCTTTGATGGCCGGAGACCAGGCTTTCTCAATGCCGCCGTGTACCTGGCCCAAGGGGTTCAGCAGCGATGGGTCGATGCTATTGCTCGATGCGTGGGAAGTGGTGGACATCTTCCCCCAGTGCTCGCCCGACAATGCGCCCGGGGAAGTAGACGGGCGGACCCGGGTCGTGGACCTCGCCACCGGCGACGTGGTTCTCGACCTTGGGGACCGACCGGTGGTGGGTTCCGGGAACGCCTTCAACCCGCCCGGCGTCTTCGACGCTGACCGGTACCTGGCGATCAACGTTGGCTTTGAGTTGGTCGAGATCCATGACGTGGTAACCGGTGAACTGGTCGCGGCCATCCAAGTCGAAGGCGATTTGCCATTGTCCGTGGCCTTCGATCCCACTGGGCGGTACCTGGCGGTGGGGGGGCAGAACAGCCACGCCTGGGTCGTGGACGTCGAGGCGCTTGTCGGCGGCGCCTCGGTCGAGGAGGCAATGGTCATGTTCGAGGAGGTGGGGAGCGGCGGGGTGGCTCACGTCGCCCTGGGACCGGGCGGAGTCCTGGCTACGGCGGGCCACGATCCAAACATCCGACTATGGGACATCCACAGCGGTAACGTCCTGCACGAGTTGGGGAAGGCACCCGACGTCCCGAGGCCGGTCGCGTTCAGCCCGGAAGGTGACCTGCTCTACGTCGACGGCGACATGGATCACGGTCATGTCGTGCGGCGGTTCCCTCTCGACGCCGAACGGTTGGTCGAATTGGCGGAAACCAGGGTGACCAGGGACCTCACCGAGGAAGAGTGCGAGCGTTACGTGCCCGACAGCAACCAGGTCCCATGCCCGTGACCTCGGACTGACTGCCTCCAAAGTCCCGCCGGTCGGCAAGTGCTTGGCCCGGGTACTCTGGGCCGATGGACTTCAAGCTCGAACTGATCCCCGTCCCGGTCACCGACGTCGATCGGGCCAAGACGTTCTACGAGCAGGCCGGCTTCAGCGTCGACAACGACGTGACCGTCCGGCCCGGTCTGCGCTTCGTACAGCTGACCCCGCCCGGGTCGGGCTGTTCGGTATCGATCGGTGAGGGAATCACCGAGATGGAGCCGGGCTCGCTCGAGGGTCTTCAGCTGGTGGTCGAGGACATCGATGCGGCAAGGGACCACCTGGTGGGAAGAGGGCTCGAGATATCCGACATCCAGGACTTCCCTTGGGGGAAGTTCGTCTTCTTCAACGACCCGGACGGCAACGGCTGGGCAGTACAGCAGATCCCCGACTACGGCGAGGGACGCAACCAGCCCGAGTTCATCTAGTCGAACCGGTTCAGGTGGTCACCGGGGAGAGGTCGCACTCCGCTGGGCAACCCGTGCCGCTCTATTGAGGGCGTTGCAGAAAGCCTCTGCCGAGGCCTCCACTACGTCCGTGTGGACGCCGTGCCCCCGATAAGTGGCGCCATCGGTCTGCACCACGACGTTGACCTCGGCCATGGCGTCGGCGCCGGCGGTGACCGGCTCCACCCGGTAGTCCACCAGACGAGCATCCGACGCGAAAGCGTGGCGCAGTGCGGCGAAGGCGGCATGGATCATCCCATCGCCCTCGCCACGGAACCGACGGACGCTTCCCTCCACCTCGACCTGGACATCGGCAGTGGGGGTCACATCGTTGCCACCGAAGACATGGAGCGAAACGAGCCGTACCCGGTCCTCCGGCTCTTCCAACTCGTCCTCGACGATGGCGCGCAATTCCTCCTCGCCGATCTGGATCTTGCGATCGGCTAGCTGCTTGAAGCGCGCAAAGGCCCTGACGAATGCTTCGTCATCGAGGTTCACGCCGATGCGAGCCAGTGCGTCGGCGAATCCGGCCCGACCGGAGTGCTTGCCCAGCACGATCTGGGCGGCAGTCTGACCTACGGCGGCGGCGTCCATGATCTCGTAGGTCTCGCGGGCTCGGAGCACACCGTGTTGGTGGATCCCCGACTCGTGGGCGAAGGCGTTGCGCCCCACCACCGCCTTGTTGTATTGCACCGGGTACCCGGTCAATCGGGCGACGAGGCGCGAGGTCTCGAAGAGTTGGGTGGTGTCGGCGCCCACTTCGACCCCGAAGGCATCGGGGCGGGTGGAGACCGCCATGATGATCTCCTCGATCGAGGTGTTGCCGGCCCGCTCGCCGATCCCGTTGATGGCGCCCTCGATCTGGCGCGCACCGGCGTGGATAGCCGACAGCGAGTTGGCGACCGCCAGCCCCAGGTCGTTGTGGCAGTGGACCGAGATGACCACGTCATCTCGGTCGCCTTTCACCTCGGCATACACCCGCTGCATCAGCTCGACGAAGTCGGCCGGAGTGGCGAACCCGACGGTGTCAGGGATGTTGACGGTGGTGGCACCGGCCTCGACCGCCCGCCGGCACACCTCGATCATGAAGCCGGGATCGGAGCGGGTGGCGTCCTGGGGGGAGAACTCGACGTCGTCGGTGTAGCCCCGAGCCCGGCGGACCCCTTCGACCGATGCCGCCATAACCTCGTCCGGGGTCATCCGGAGCATCTTCTCCATGTGGATCGGCGATGTGGACATGAAGACGTGGATGCGGTGCTTGTCGGCGCTCCGCACCGCGTCCCAGGCGCGGTCGATGTCGTCGGGGTGGGCGCGGGCCAGCGAGGCGATGACCGAGCCCTTCACCTCCGATGCGATCCGGGAGACCGCCTCGAAGTCGCCGTCGGACGATGCGGCGAACCCGGCCTCGATGACGTCTACTTGAAGCCGCGCCAATTGATGGGCAATGGCCAGCTTCTCTTCCGGCGTCAGTGCAATCCCCGGCGCCTGCTCCCCATCGCGCAGCGTGGTATCGAAGATGATCAGTTTGTCAGAGTCGCTCACTGCGTTCGCTCCTTAGACGGAAGACGGAGGACGGAAGACGGAAGTTATGAGTGGATGGCTGGCCGGGTCAGCCTGTGAGGCCGCCCGGCCCAGTAAGCGCCAGGCCGGGTCGGGGAAGTGTCTTTGCTTCCGACTTCCGACTTCCGCCTTCCGACTGCCTCAGGATGCTCATGGAGCATCCTGAGGCGTCAAGAAAGGCATCATCTGGCGCAACTCGCGGCCTACCTGTTCGATGGGCTGCTCGCGTTCGGCGGCGCGGTTTTCCAGGAGGAAGGGCGCACCCTCGCGCGCCTGGGCCATCCACTCCCGGGCGAAGGCGCCGGAGCGGACCTCTTCGAGGATACGGCGCATCTCGGCCCGGGTCTCGTCGGTGACGATCCGGTTGCCCCGGGTGTAGTCGCCGTACTCGGCGGTATCGGACACCGAGTACCTCATCCAGGAGAGGCCGCCCTCGTAGAGGAGGTCCACGATCAGCTTCAACTCATGCAGCGTCTCGAAGTAGGCCGACTCAGGCTGGTATCCCGCCTCGACCAGAGTGTCGAACGAGGCCTTGATCAGCGATGCCACTCCGCCGCACAGGATGACCTGCTCGCCGAACAGGTCGGTCTCGGTCTCCTCGGCGAAGGTGGTTCCCAGCACACCCGCCCTCGTGCCACCTATGCCCCACGCATATGACAGACCGAGATCGCGTGCTTTGCCCGTGGCGTCCTGGTGTACGGCGAGCAGGCAGGGGACACCCGACACCTCGGTGTAGGTGCGGCGCACCAGATGCCCCGGGCCTTTGGGCGCCACCATCACAACGTCGACGTCCTCAGGTGGCTCGATCTCACCGAAGTGGATGTTGAAACCGTGGGCGAAAAAGAGGGCATCACCGGCGTCCAGGTTCGGCATGACGTCGGCCCGATAGATGTCGCCCATGTGCTGGTCGGGGACGAGCAGCATCACCAGGTCCGAGGAGGCAGCGGCATCGGCCGGAGTGGTGACCCGGAGCCCGGCTTCCTCGGCGGCGGCTGCGCTGGCGGATCCTGCCCGGAGCCCGACCGTCACCGCCACCCCCGACTCGGTGAGGTTGAGCGCATGGGCATGCCCCTGGCTGCCGTACCCGATCACCGCCACCCGCCGTCCGCGGATAAGCGACGGGTCGGCGTCACCGTCGTACCAGATGGTTGCCATTGCTCAGCCTCGCTCTCGGTTAACCGACCGCCCGCAACTTGCCCCCCTTGACCTTTGGCTCACGGGCCACCGCGATCCGTCCCGACTTGACCAGGTCGACGATCCCATACGGCCTGACCAGATCGAGGAAGTCGTTGACCTTGCCCGGTGTGCCCGCCACCTGGAAGGCGATCGATGCCGCCCCGACGTCCACCGCCACCGCTTTGAAGATGGCGGCCACGTCGAGAACTTCGCCCCTCTTGCCCGGTTGCGTGGAGACCCGGACCAGCATGATCTCCCGCTCGACCGACGATTCGGGGGCGAGCTCGGTTATCCGGACCACGTTGATCAGCTTGTGGAGCTGCTTTTTCACCTGCTCCAACTCAGGGGCGTCGACGACGACGGTCATCCGCGACATGCCTTCTTCGGCGGTCGGCCCAACTGCGAGCGAGTGGATGTTGAACCCCCTCCTCGCCAACAGCGAAGCGATCCGCGCCAACACCCCCGGCTTGTCCTCCACCAGAACCGAAAGGATGTGGTGCATCAGGCGGACCTCCGGTCCGCCGTTTTGGGTTCTGGGTTCTGGGTTATGGGTTCAAAACCAAGACCCAAGACCCAAAACCCATAACGGGCCGACCGCAGGTCGGCCCTCATGGGAGGTCGCTCGCGGCTTCGACGCCGACGGTGGTGCCTTCCGGCCCGAGGATGACGTCGTCGTTGGAGCCACCGGCGGGGACCATGGGGAAGACCATCTCATCGGGGTCTACGACGAACTCGACGACCACCGGCCGGTCGTCCACTGCCAGCGACTTCTCGATGGCGGGAGCAACCTCGTCGGGGGTCTCCGCCCGGAGACCGACGCACCCCATTGCCTCGGCCAGCTTGGGGTAGTCCAGTTTGTCTCCGAGCAGGCTGGCGGAGAGCCGGCCGCCGTAGAAGAGCTTCTGCCACTGCTTGACCATCCCGTGAGCGCCGTTGTTGATCACGCCCACCTTGATCGGGATCTGCTCGGTGGCGGCGGTGATCAGTTCCTGGAGCGTCATCTGGAAGCACCCATCACCGTCGATGGCGTAGACGAGCTCGTCTGGCCGCCCCGCCTTGGCCCCGATCGCTGCTGGTACGGCAAAGCCCATGGTCCCCAGCCCCCCGGAGTTGATCCATCGCCGCGGCTCGGTGAAACGCCAGAACTGGGAGGCCCACATCTGGTGCTGTCCGACACCCGCCACAAGCACGGCGTCGCCGCCGGTGAGACGGTGGAGCTCTTCGACCACGAACTGTGGCTTGATCGGCCCATCCGGTCGCTGCTCGTAGCGGAGGGGGTAGCGGCGCTGCCAACCCGCCAGGGTCTCGAGCCACTCGGACCGGTCAGGTGCCGGCCGCATCCCCCATGCCTCGATCAGCTGAACGAGGACACGTCGGGCGTCGCCCACGATCGGGATGTCCGCAACCCGCACTTTTCCGATCTCTGCCGGGTCCACGTCGGCATGGATGACCTTGGCCCCGGGGGCGAAGCTGGCCGGGTTGCCGGTCACCCGATCGTCGAATCTCACCCCGACGGCGACGAGAAGGTCGGCTCGCTGCAGGGCGGTAATGGCGGTGTAGGTGCCGTGCATGCCCGGCATCCCCAGCGCCAACGGGTGGTCGTCGGGGATTGCGCCACGCCCCATGAGCGTGGTGGTCACCGGGACGTTGGCCAGCTCGGCGAATCTTCGAAGTTCGGCGCTGGCGTCGGCCTTGATCACGCCGCCCCCGACGTAGAGGACCGGTCGCCGGGCGGCGGCGATCAACTCGACCGCTTCCCTGATCCGTTTGGGGTGGCCCTCGCTCGTCGGCTTGTAACCGGGGAGGTTGAGCGGGGACGGCTCGCGCCATGTCGTTTGGCGGTTGAGGATGTCTTTGGGCACATCCACCAGCACCGGGCCGGGCCGACCGGTGGCGGCGATGTGGAAGGCCTCGTGGACGATGTCGGGGATCTCCTCGACCTCGGTCACGAAATAGTTGTGCTTGGTCGCGGGCATGGTGATCCCGGTGGTGTACGCCTCCTGGAACGCGTCGTTGCCCACTGCGTGGGTGGGGACCTGCCCGGTGATCGCGACCAGCGGCACCGAGTCGATGAGGGCGTCGGCCAGCGGGGTGACCAGGTTGGTGGCTCCCGGGCCCGAGGTGGCGATGCACACCCCGACCCGTCCGGTCGCCCAGGCGTACCCCTCGGCCATGTGGCCAGCGCCCTGCTCGTGTCGGGCGAGGATGTGACGGATAGGGCTGGCCAGGATCGGGTCGTAGGCGGGAAGGATGGCGCCCCCCGGTACCCCGAACATGAGATCAACCCCCTCGTGCTCGAGGGCTCTGATCAGGATGTCGGCACCGGTGCTCATGGTGGTTCCTCGGTTGGCTTTGGGGATCAAAAAACCCTCCGGGGCTTCCGGAGGGCATCAGGCGCACACGCCGTTCGTCGGCGTGCGCGCTACGGGAGTACGAGGATGGTCTGTTTCATCCTGCGATCAGTATGCGGGATGGCGGGCACCGTGTCAAAGGACAATAGATGCAAGACGGAAGGGACCGATCAGTCCCGTGCATCGATGGCGATGGCAGACGGCGGCTCACTGCAGGCAGAACTCGTTTCCCTCGGGATCCTGCATGACGATCCAGTACTCACCCCGTTCCTCAGCTGCTCGGAGCCGAGAGGCGCCGAGGGTGGTCAGCCGATCAGCCTCGGAGTCGACTTTCTCCCGTCGCTCTTCGATTGGGCGGCTCAGGCCGCCACCCACGTTGAGGTCGAGGTGGACCCGGTTCTTGGCGGTCTTCGGCTCGGAGACCTTCTGGATGAAGATCCGCGGGCCGGCACCGTCGGAGACGCTCAGGGCGTAGGCATCGTTCCAATGCTCCTCGGGGATCCCCGACTTGCGGAGCCAATCTTCCCAGTTTGCGAACCCCTCCGGTGGTTTGTCTTCCTCGTACCCGAGCGCCTCTGCCCAGAACCGGCCAAGCGCCGCCGGATCTGCCGCATCGAAGGTCACCTGAAAGCCGACCGCCATCTCTACCTCCCGTGTCATCAACAATTGAACAGAATGGTCGCGTGAGCCACATCCTGCGGCCACGGGGTTGGGAGGCTGGCCTCTGCCGGCGTAGTCCTAGCGATGTTGGCTGGGGCGTGCAAGGTCCCTGACCGCCCCCGTTCGTCGGTGGCGGGTGGCACCATGCCGGGATGATCGATCTCGCCTCGCCGCTGCTGCTTCCCGCGGTCGATGCGGCACGGCGGGCGCTGCGGGAAATGGAGCCGGAGGACGTCCCTGCTTCAGTTCACCGCGTGGCGCGGAGCACGGCGCGGCGGCTGCCGCCACCGCTGGCCCGATCGCTGGCGGAAGTGCTCGACGGCGACGAATGGTTGCGGGACAAAGCAGTGGAGGCCTGGCCTGAACCCGATCCCGATGCTGCTTCGCCAAAGTTGGCGGCCAGCGCGCTGTTCCTGCTGCGCCCCGATGGGTGGGAGGAGCGGCTCGAGGCGATCGTTGCCGCCGAGGAGGAGTTGTCTCAGGCGGGGACCGTCGAGGCTCTACGGGCCAAGGTGCAGAGCATGGAAACCGAGCTCAAGTCGGCCCGGGAGAAGGCGAAGGCGGAAGGCGACCGCGCCGAATCGGCCGAGGCGGAAGCGGCACGGGCGAAGACCAGGGCGCGCAAGACGGCTGCACCGATGTCTGCATCCGATTCCGCCCGGCGCGCTGAGGAAGCGGAGCGGCGGTTGGCCGACCTGCAGCGGGAACTGGACGAAGCGGACGAGCGAATCAATCGCTTGCGTGAGGATCTGCTCAAGGCGCGGCGGGCAGCGCGGGAAACGCCGGTAGCGGCGCCGCCTTCGGCCTTTGCCCGGCGCCATCCTCGGGAGACTGCCCGGCTCCTCGACGACCTCACCGCGGCTCTGCGTCCCGCGGCGAGCGCCGAAGAAGAAGAGCCAGAACCTCCCCCTGTGCCCGTCTCGTTGCCCGGGGCCATTGCCCCGGACAAGGCGGACGCGGTGGACTGGATCCTCAGACAGACCGAGCCGCTGACCTTGGTCGTGGACGGCTACAACCTCAGCTTTTTGCTCGAGGCACCGGGAGACTTCTCGACCGCCGACGCCCGGGAGAGGCTGGTGGCGCGGCTAGCCCGGCTGCGACGGATGGCGCTCGCTCCGCTGCGGCTTATCGCGGTCTTCGACACGCGCAACGAACCATCCTCCGGACGGCGACGAGGGGGGATCGAGGTCCGGTTCGCTCAGTCCGGCGACGACGAGGTGGTCCGACTGGCGGATAGCATCGATGGCACGGTCGTGGCTGTGAGCAACGATCGCGAGGTCCGCGAGCGCGCCGCCGCAGTCGGCGCGCTCACCATCTGGTCCGTCGCCGTGGCCGACTGGCTCCACCGCTGAGAGCACGAACCCAGGGTTCGAAACGTCGCACAGGCGAGCTTGGAGCCCACAGAACCGCCGGTGACGATGACAGGCGAACCCAGGGTTCGAACCGTCCCACAGCAACACTTCGGGCCTACAGAACGGCGTGGAGGAAGACCGGCGAACCCAGGGTTCGAACCGTCGCACAGCAGCGTTTGGGGCCCACAGAACGGCGTGATGAAAGTCGGCCGCACCCGGGCTGTCACAATCACCCCATGGGGTCCTCGATTCTTGTCATCGGAGGTGGATTTGCCGGGGTGAGCGTCGCCCGGGGTCTCGACGCTCGGGCCGAGGTGACCATTGTCTCGGACACCAACTTCCTGCTCTTCACCCCCATGCTGGCCGAGGTGGCGGCGGCGGACGTCGACCCGCGTCACATCATCAGCCCGGTCCGCCAGCTGTGCCCCCACGCCAGGCTCGTCCAGGGCGAGGTCCTGTCGATCGACCTCGTACGGCGCAGCGTGTCGGTCGGGCCTCCGTTCGGGGGGGAGCCGATCGAACTCGAGGCGGACGCCATGGTCCTGGCCATGGGTGGTATCTCCGCCACCTTCGGAGTCCCCGGGGTGGCCGATCTGGCGCTCCCGTTCAAGACGATCTCCGACGGTTTGCGGATTCGCAATCGGGTCCTCGCCCTTCTGGAGAGAGCGTCCGAGCAGCCCGATCCGGAGCTCACCCACGTCGCCGTTGTCGGGGCGGGATATTCCGGCGCCGAGCTGGCGGCTGCGCTGGCCGACTTTCTCAGCCGGGCTTGGCCCGAGTTCTATGCAACCGCCCCGCCGCCTCGGGTGACGTTGATCGACGCCGTGGAGAGGGTGGTGCCGATGCTCCCAGCACGGCTCGGATCCAAGGCGGAGCAGGCTCTTCGGGAGAGGGGGGTGCGGATCATCTTGGGGACCTCGGTGTCGCAGGTCACACCCAGCGGTGTGGAACTGGCCGATGGGCGGACGATCGAGGCGGCCACGGTGGTGTGGGCGGCGGGCGTCCGACCGCACCCTTTGGTGGAGACGTTGGGTCTGCCAACCGATCGGGGACGGCTGGTCACCGACGACCAACTGCGGGTGGCACCCGGTGTATATGCCCTCGGAGACCTGGCGGCGGTGCCCGACGGACGGGGCGGCACCTCACCTCCGACGGCACAGTTCGCCCTCAGGCAGGGCAAATATCTCGGGCGCCATCTGCCAGAGTTGATCGCCGGCGGCAAGGCGCCGAGCTTCCGCTACAACACGATGGGCCAGTTGGTCTCGCTGGGGCACCGCAACGCAGTGGGCTTGGTGATGGGGGTCCCCGTCACGGGGTTCATCGCCTGGTTCTTGTGGAGGTCGTATTACCTGCTCCGGCTCCCGACCCTGCTTCGCAAGGCAAGGGTGGCGATGGACTGGAGCCTTGATCTCCTTTTCCCACCGGATATTGCCTGGCTGCCCACCACCGATCTTGGGCCGCCGCCGGTCTAAGGATAGCCCCTTCTCATAAACGTCACACTTATGTCGTAGTGTGATGGGATGGTCCATGCGGTCATCGGGGATGTTGTTGGGTCCCGGCAGGCTTCCGACCAGCGCCACCTGCTGGAGGACCTCGCCACCGAGCTCGACTGGGTCAATTCGCAGGTCGAGGCCGTCCAGGCCCTCGCTCAAACCATCGGTGATGAGTTCCAGGGTGTGTATTCCACACTGGCCGCGGCTCTCGACGCCACCCTCCTGCTCCGGTTGCGGCGTTTCATCGCCGACCCGCGATCGCCGGCAGGGCTGAGGTTCGGCATCGGCGAGGGCGAAATCGTCCAGGCCCCGGTTGCGGAGCCGCCGTACGGCCAAAGTGGCACCGCATGGTGGAAGGCGCGAGAGGCGATCGACCGCATTGAGGGCAATGCCACGCGGAACAGGTGGCCACGGAGCGCGCAGACGGCCTTCGCGGGAAGCGAACCGGCTTTCGAAGCTGCGGTGAATGCCTTCCTGCTGACCCGCGATGCGCTGCTGGCTCGGGCCGACAGGAGCGACGCCCGCATCTGCCTCGGTCTCTTTCTCGGTGAGTCGCAACGCGAGGTCGCCGAGGATCTCGGTGTCACTCAGCCGGCGGTGGCTCAGCGTTCGGCCGACAAGGGCTGGCACGCCGTATGGCATGCGCATTCCCTCTTCGGGGGAGGGTCATGACCTGGTTGGCGGTGGTCCTGCTCGGGATAGGCATGTGCGACGCCATCGCCGCCGGCCTTGGCGGCGAGCCTCGCTCAACTATCCGGATAGCGATCGGTGCGGTGGCTGGAGGCGTGGCCAGCCTTCTCGCCGCCCTGCTCGTCGGTCTCGAACTGCCGCCTGCCTTGGCGGCGGCCGGCTTAGTGGCAGCCGGTTCCGCTGGGTGGAACCTGCTCCGGCTCCCCGCCAGCCCGTCCGCAGTGCTCCCATCGTCGCGGGCCTGGGCGGCTCTGGCCGTTCTAGGAGCATCGCTGATGCTGACGCTGGTGCTGGGCGCGGTGTGGGCCGCGGCGTCAGCGGATTCCCCCGGACTGGTCGTGATCGGTTCGGTGGCGGCGTTGGCGGTCCCGGCCAACGGCGTGGTCCGGACGGTGCTCGCCGCATCGGGGACAGAGTTCCGCCGGTCGGAGCAGACCCTTCGGGGTGGGAGGGTCATCGGAGTGGTGGAGAGGCTTCTCATCTTCACGCTGGCCCTGGCCGGACAGCTGACGGCTGCGGTCGTGGTGGCCACGGCCAAGGGGATTCTCCGCTTCCCTGAGTTACAGGCTGCCAGGGAGCGCGCCATCGAGGTCGTCGGGGAGGGTCGCCATGCTGCCGACGGCCCATCGCAGGTGGATATCATCACCGAGTATTTCCTGGTCGGTTCCTTGACCAGCTGGCTGCTGGCAGTGGTGTTAGGGCTAGCGGCCTCGTCCTAGACGGCGGACGGCACCTCAAGACGGCGGACGGTAGACGGCAAGGCACCCTCATCGTGCTGGCGTGAGCATCGAAGGCCGGAGGGGGGTGTAGGGGGGTCGCCCCCCACGGGCTAACGCTGTCACACCCTCTCGATAGCTTGAGACGAGCCAAGCGGGAGCGACCTCGATGCTCATCGACTGTGACCAATGCGCCATGCAGCACACGTCTGCATGCGACGACTGTGTCGTCACCTTCCTGCTCGAACCGCATCGCGGGCCGCTCGAGCTGGACGACGGCGAGATGGAGGCGCTCGACCACCTCGCCGATGCCGGTCTGATCCCCGGCCTCCGACTCGTTCCGAGACGCGCCACCGGCTGATCCCACCATCTCTTTCCGTCTGAGCGCCAGACCCCGCTCGCTCAGTTCTTGCGTGGCTGAGTTGTCGGAGCGACCGGCGGATTCAAGCGGTCACCGCGACATCCTGACGGGAAGGAGTGTCATGGGACGACCGAGGGTTCCGTGGGTGAGGGCCCGTTTGGCGTTGCGGGCCCTGGCGGGAGGGGCCACCGTGCCGCAAGCGGCAGTGGCCGCCGGCATCGGGAGACGCACCGTCGACAATCTGAAGGCCGAGCATGGGGTGGTGACGCTGCGTGAACGAACACCACGACTGGGGGCGCTCCGCATCGAGGAGCGGGAGGAGATCATGTTGGGTATCGCCGCTGGTGAGACCGACAGTGAGATGGCGGCTCGCCTGGGCCGGCATCGAGGCACCATCGGCCGGGAGATCAAGGCCAACGTCGACGGAGAGCGGAAACGGTATCGGGCCTATCGGGCTCAGGAGCGGGCCGACCAAGCGGCCCGCCGCACCCGTGAAAGGTGGTGGGTGACCCGCCCCGAACTGTGGGATACGGTGGTGGAGCTGGTGAAGACCAAGAAGTGGTCGCCTGAGCAGATCGCCAACAAGCTGCGTCAAGAGCACCCCGACGACCCGGAGTGGTGGGTGTCTTCCGAATCCGTCTATCAGGCCATCTACCTCCAGCCCAAGGGGGAGCTGCGCAGAGAACTGGCCAGGGCGTTGCGCACCGGCCGGGAGCGGCGCCGCCCCCGCAGCCGGGTGAACCCCGCACAGCGAGACGGCAAGATCCCCGACATGGTCAACATCAGCCAACGACCCCCCGAGGCCGACGACCGGGCGGTGCCCGGCCACTGGGAAGGAGACCTGATCGTCGGCGCCGGGGGACGGTCGGCGGTGGCCACCGTGGTGGAACGGACCACCAGGTTCGGGATGCTGATCAAGCTCGATAACAAGACCGCCGCTCACCTCGCCGCGTGTCTCTCGGTCAACATGGTCCGCCTCCCCAACCAGCTGCGGAGGTCGCTCGCCTGGGACCAAGGCACCGAACTCGCCCACCACGCCCGGTTCAGCGTCGCCACCAACATCCCGGTGTTCTTCGCCGATCCTCACTCGCCGTGGCAACGGGGAGCCAACGAGAACTGGAACGGGCTCGTCCGCCAGTTCCTCCCCCGTGGCAGCGACCTCTCCCAACACACCCAACAGCAACTCGAACACATAGCCGCACTACTCAACCAACGACCACGCAAGACCCTTGCATGGGACACCCCAGCCGAGCGATTCGATGCCTTTGTCGCGGCCAGCGCTTGAATCCGCCACCACTGAGTCACGCAAGATCGGTTGCCGCCGCCACCGCCCCGGTTCTTGCGTGACTGGGGTGTCGGGGCGACCTCGGTGTCACGCAGGAACACCCGGGTGATTCGGCTTGGCTGCCGTCTGCCGTCTGCCGTCCGCCGTCTCTGGGCGACGTACCATCGCAGCATGCCTCCCAAGATCCACTCTCAGGACGTCACCGAGGGGTTCGCCAAGGCAGGGGCCCGTGCAATGCTGCGGGCCGTCGGGCTCGAGGAGGACGACTTCGTACGTCCCCAGGTCGGGCTGGTCTCGGCTGGCAACGAGGTGACCCCGTGCAACCTGACCGGTCCGATGCTGGCGGCCGAGGCCAAGCGAGGGGTTCGCGCCAAAGGTGGCGTCGGGCTCACCTTCGCGACGATCGCCGTCTCCGACGGAATCTCGATGGGGCACGAGGGCATGCGGGCTTCTCTCGTGTCCCGCGAGGTGATCGCCGACTCGGTTGAGCTCGTGATGCACGCTGAGCGATTCGACGCCTTGGTCGCCATCGCCGGCTGCGACAAGTCGCTTCCCGGGATGCTGATGGCGGCAGCTCGGCTCAACCTCCCTGCGGTTTTCCTCTACGGCGGTTCCAGTCTCCCTGGCCGGCTTGGGGATAGGGATATCTCGCTGGTGGACGTCTTCGAGGGGATCGGCGCCCTCTCCGAGGGCCGGATCGGCGAGAGCGATCTGCTCGACTTGGAGCGCAACGCTTGTCCCGGCGCCGGCTCGTGCGCCGGGATGTTCACCGCCAACACCATGGCTTCGGTTGGCGAGGCACTGGGGATGTCCCTGCCCGGGAGCGCCAGCGTGCCGGCGGTCGACCCGAGGTTGGTGGCGTACGCGGCTGCCTCGGGCGAGGCGGTCATGGCCTTGCTCGAGCGCGGGCTACGGCCCCGCGCCATCCTCACCAGGGAGGCGTTCGAGAACGCAGTCACGACGGTGATGGCGCTTGGTGGGTCCACAAACGCAGTGCTCCACCTGATGGCGATAGCCCGCGAGGCGGGGGTCGAGTTGGAGTTGGAGGACTTTGACCGAATAAGCAGGCGCACCCCCCATCTCGGCGATCTCAAGCCATTCGGCCGGTTCCACATGGTCGATCTCGACCGGGTGGGCGGGGTCCCTGCGGTACTCCGAGCCCTGCTCGACGCTGGTTTGCTCCACGGCGACGTTATGACCGTGACCGGCCGCACCATGGCCGAGAACTTGGAGGGGGTCAATCCACCGAGCGACCCATCGGTGATCCGGTCCGTCGACTCCCCGCTCGCCGCCCAGGGGGGGATCGCAGTGCTTCGCGGCTCGCTCTGCCCGGAGGGCGCTGTGGTCAAGGTGGCTGGAATCGAGTTGGAGCGCTTCTCGGGACCGGCACGCGTTTTCGACGGCGAGCAGGGCGCCCTGGACGCCCTCTTCCATCACGACATCCACCCCGGCGAGGTGGTGGTGATCCGGTACGAGGGACCGTCGGGCGGGCCCGGGATGAGGGAGATGCTCCAGATCACGGCGGGCATCAAGGGTGCCGGTTTGGGCCGCGAGGTGCTCCTGATCACCGATGGGAGGTTCTCGGGTGCCACCACAGGTCTCTGCATCGGGCACGTCGCCCCAGAGGCGGTGACCGGAGGCCCGCTAGCCCTGGTTGCGGATGGCGACAAGATCGTGCTCGACCTCGCCGCCCGCCGGCTCGACCTGATGGTGGACGATGCCGAGTTGGACCGGCGACGGGCCGGGTGGAAGCCACTGGAGCCCCGATATCCCAGCGGTGCGCTCGCCAAATACGCTCGTCTCGTCGGATCGGCCGAGCACGGGGCCGTCACCGGCTGAGCGATGCTCCTGGTGTCAGACATCCATGGCGCATTTGGCGCCCTCGGTCGGGTGGCCGCGGCCGGCGAGACCCTGCTCGTCCTCGGCGACCTGATCAACTTCGTCGACTATCGCACCACCGACGGGATCATGGCCGAGATCTTCGGGTCTGCATTTGTCGGCCAGGTGGCCACGGCGAGGGGCCGCGGCGACCTCGACACAAACCGAAGGCTTTGGATCCGGCACACCGCCGGACACGAAGAGGAGATTCGGGCCAAGGTGGCCGAGTTGGTGGCGGCCCAGTACGAGCGGTGCCGTGAGGCGCTGGCACCGGCACGGGGCTTTGTGACCTATGGGAACGTCGACTGGCCCGATGTCCTTCGCTCCATCCTCCCCCCTGGCTGCCGGTTCGTGGACGGCGAAGCGGTCGAGATCGAAGGCACCACCTTCGGTTTCGTCGGTGGCGGAGCCCCAACCGTCATCCAGGCGAGGGGAGAGGTGAGCGACGACCTCATGGAGTCCAAGCTGGCCAGGATGGGCGAAGTCGAGGTCCTTTGCTCGCACCTCCCACCGGAGGTGCCGGCGCTGCACACCGATGTCGTCACGGGGTTCAGGGAGCGAGCTTCGAGGCCGCTGCTCGAATACGTCCGGCGGGTCCGGCCCAGGTATCACTACTTCGGCGACGTGCACCAGCCCCAAGCCACGACCTGGCGCGTCGGCACTACCAGGTGTGTCAACGTTGGCTATTTCCGCGCCACTGGGAGACCTGTCCGCCATCCGGCGGTCGGGGGGCAAGCGGGCGGTGAGTAGCCTCACGCTCCCGCCTATAGCAGAGGAGCGTTGCGCCGATGGCTGAAAGCACCGTCCAGAGCATCGAGATCTCGGCACCAGCCGAGCTCCTGTTCGAGGTGGCTGCGGACGTTGAGCGCTACCCCGAGTGGGCCACGGGCGTGCGACGGGTCGAGGTCCTGGAACGCACCCCCGATGGCATGGCACACCGGGCCCATTTCGTGGTGGAGGGGATGGTCAAGGAGATCGAGTACGACCTCGTCTACGACTACGACCCACCGCGCCGGATGTCATGGGTCGCCGAGCCGGGTGAGGACATCACCCTGATGGAGGGCTCTTACGACTTCAAGCCGCTGGAGGACGGGGCGACCGAGGTGGTGTACGGGTTGCGCGCCGAGATCGCCTTCAAGATCCCTGGTTTCCTCCGCCGCCAGGTAGAGAAGCAGATCGTCGGGACCGCGCTGCGCGGCCTCCGGTCTCGGGCCGAGGAACTGGCGGACGACTGATGCGGATCGTGCTCGTCACCGGGAAGGGAGGTGTAGGGAAGACGACGGTCGCCGCCGCCACCGCCATCGCCGCCGCCGACAGCGGTTATCGCACCCTCGTCGCCTCGACGGACCCCGCCCACAGCCTGGCCGACGCCCTCGACGTTCCGCTCGGTGACCGACCGCGGGAGGTGGTGCCCGGTCTGCTCGGCCAACAGGTAGATGCCCAAGAGCAACTCGAACGGCAGTGGGGGACCATCAGGCGCCAGTTGATGGCGGTCTTCGATTGGGGCGGCGTGACCGGGATCGAGGCCGAGGAGTTCCTCGTCTTTCCCGGGATGGACGAGTTGTTCGCTCTGCTCGAGGTGAAAGAGCACGCCCGTTCCGGGCACTATGACGCGGTCGTGGTCGACTGCGCCCCGACCGCGGAGACACTCCGGCTCCTGTCGCTCCCCGAGGTGCTCTCCTGGTACGTCGATCGCATCCTCCCCACCGAGCGGCGCATCCTCAAGGCGGCCCGTCCTGTGCTCAACCGGATGACCAACATCCCGCTCCCCGGAGACGAGGTCTTCAGCGCCGCCAACTCGATCTTCGAAGGGGTCGAGGACGTCAAGCGGCTCCTCTCCGACTCGGAGGTGACCTCGGCGCGCCTCGTGGTCAACCCTGAGAAGATGGTGGTGGACGAGGCGCGCCGCACCTACACCTATCTTGGTCTCTTCGGGTATGGGGTGGACGGGGTCGTCGTCAACCGGGTGCTCCCCGAGGCAGTCGACGATCCGTACTTTGCCGGCTGGCGGGCCATCCAGGCCAAGCACATGGAGACGATCATCTCCTCCTTCCCCGATATCCCGATCCTCCCGCTGCGGCTCTTCGACGAGGAGATGGTGGGGGTGGAGCGCCTGCGACGGCTGGCCGGTGAGCTCTACGGGGTGCGCGACCCGGTGCGGGGGTTCAGCGCCACCTCACCCTTCACCGTCGAGGAGCAGGACAACGAGGTTACGTTGAGCATGGCCGCTCCCTTCGTGGACAGGGGCGACCTCGAAGTGCTCCGGCACGGCGATGAGCTCTACGTGACCGTTGGTCCCTACCGGCGTAGCTTCGTCCTCCCCGACTCGCTGCGACGGCGTCAGGTCTCCCGTGCACGCCTCGAGGATGGCTCGCTGCAGGTCACCTTCGCCGAGACGGGCAGCTGACGGTGGCGGAAGAGCAGCGGCGTTCGGTGACCTCCGCCTTGTTTCGCGGTGGACGCCGAGCCGCCATCCACCTGGCGATTGCCGGGATCGAGACCATACGCGCCGCCCAGGCCATGTTCGAAGAGATCAGCCATCGGCGCATCGATGATGGGGAGGAGCCCGAGCCGCCGGTACGGATACCGGTCGAGTAGGCGCAGAGCGGGGTACTGACACGTCTCGACATGCCGTCGGTCTCGATCTGGGGGGTACGAAGCTCGCTGCGGCGCGCGTCGACCCCAGTGGGGAGGCCTACTCGAGGCAGGTTGTTCCCGCGCCGGCCGATGCCGAGGCCGCCTTGAACGAGATGGTCAGGCAGGTCGAAAGGCTCTCCCGCGGTGATTCAGAGAGCCCGGCGCCGCCCGTGATTTCGGTCGGGGTGGGTGTTGCCGGCCTCGTCCGATATCCGAGCACTCTGGTCTGGGGACCTCATACCCCCGGGATCGAGCTCGATCTGGGCACGGCGCTGGTTGAGCGGCTGTCGTTGCCGGTGGTGGTCGACAACGACGCCAATTTCGCCGCCCGTGCTGAGGCGCTCGTCGGGGCGGCGCAGGGCTACTCGCCGGTCCTCATGGTGACGATGGGGACTGGGATCGGTGGTGGCATCTGGATCGACGGCAGCGTCTACCGGGGGAGGGGTTTCGCAGGTGAGATCGGCCACATGAAGCTGGTACCCAACGGGGCGCCATGCGCCTGTGGCCAAAGGGGTTGTTGGGAGACGGTGTGCTCGGGCCGTAGGCTCGACGAGCTCGCTGTCGGCCTCGCCGCTGCGGAGCCAGCTGGGACGGTGGCGACGCTGTCCGGTGATGGTCGGGCATTGGGACGGCACCTGACCGCGGCGGCACGGCAGGGCGATGGGGCTGCGCTGCGCGCCGTCGAGGGTGTCGCCCGCTGGCTCGCCGTCGGCATAGCCAACCTCATAGCCGTCCTCGACCCCGCGGTGGTCGTGGTCGGCGGGGGGATCGTCGGCGAACTGGAGATTCTCCTCGAGCCGTGTCGGCCGGCCGTGGTCGACTTGCTCGAGGGAGCGGAGCACCGAACGCCGACTCCGATCGTCGCCGCCAAGCTCGGTGCGGACGCAGGTCTCATCGGTGCTGGGCTGGCTGCGCTGGAGGCTGCCGGCCCCGGCTGAGGCGTTGTCCCGCGATTGCCGATATGGTGGTCCGGTGACCGAAGCCATTCAGCCCGATGAGGTGATCATCCCACGAGAGCAGAGTGCTCTCGTCGATGCCATCATGGATGGTGCACTCCTCCTGCCACGTTTCGGATTGCTGCTGGGGCGGTTGATTGCGGATCCCCGAGTGCCGTTGTCTCGCAAGCTCTACCTCGGCGGCACTGTTGCCTATCTGGTCTCGCCGGTCGACTTGATTCCCGAGATCGTCCCCATAGCGGGTTGGGCGGACGACGCCATCCTGATCGCCTTTGCTTTGGGCCAGCTGCTTGCCTCGGTCCCCGACCAAGTGCTTGATGAGCTCTGGCCCGGACCGGCCGAGTCCCTCGAATCGGTGCGCAAGGTGCTCGACTTCGCCACCGACCTCATCCCAACGCAGGTCCGCAACCTGCTGGACAAGCTCGCCAGGTGACGCCGCCCGTTTCGGTCACTCTCCCTCAGTTCCACCCCGATGGCACCCCCCTGGTCGACGCGGCGAGGCGCGCCGAGGCGTTGGGGTTCACCGGTGTCTTCCTTTTCGATCACCTCTATCCGCTGGACGGCCCGAAGCGGCCGGTGGTCGAGCTGTTCGCCGCACTCGGAGCGGTGGCCGCGGCAACATCGTTAATCCGGGTCGGCTCGCTGGTGGCGAGGGCGACGACCCGTCCCCCCGACGCAACCGCCTCCGGCGTGGCCGCGGTTCAAGCGGTGTCCGGTGGGCGGATGGTCGCCGGGCTCGGAGCGGGGGACACGGCATCGAAGGGTGAGATGGACGCCTATGGACTTGCTTTCCCACCGTTCGAGGAGCGGCTCGAGACGCTGCGGCGCACCATCGTCGCCATCAGGCAGCTCGAGGATGATGGGCTCACCACACCGCCGGTCTGGGTGGGCGGTCGTCATCGAAGGGTGCGGGAGGTGGCCGCCGAACAGGGCGATGGCTGGAATGCCTGGGGCGCCGACCCCGGTGCCCTTGCCGCGGAAGCATCCGAGGTGTGGCGTGCGGCGAGCCGGCACATCACCATTAGCTGGGGTGGTGCCGTCTTCGTCGCCACCGACCCCGCCCACTTGACCGCATTCATCGAGAAGCGTGGCGGTAGCCAGGGGATCATCGCCGGGATTCCCGAGGAGGTGGCGAGCCGTCTCGGCGCGCTGCTCGAGGCCGGTGCCGACGAGTTGGTGCTTTCGCTCCTTCCCAGCAGCGAGCCCTTTCCCACCTGGGAGCTGTTCGTGGAGAGGGTGTGGCCTCTTCTGTAGGCGGAAGGCGGAAGGCGGAAGGCGGAAGGCGGAGACCTGGCCAGCCGTGTGCGGTACCGTCAACTCACCTACCACCTATCGCCTACCACCTATCACCATGGATTTCCGACGGATCGATGGGCTGCCGCCGTATGTGTTCGCCGCGGTCAACCAGCGCAAGCTGGAGGCGCGACGCGCCGGCGACGACGTCATTGACCTCGGGTTTGGGAACCCGGACATCCCAAGCGCCCCATTTGTGGTGGACAAGCTGGTCGAGGCGGCGCGTAACCCACGCAACCATCGGTACTCCACCTCGCGCGGTCTCCCCAACCTGCGCCGGGCGGTCGCCGAGCGCTACCGGCGCCGTTTCGGGGTCGACCTCGACCCCGATACCCAGGTGATCAGCACCATCGGGGCCAAGGAAGGCTTGGCTCACCTGATGTGGACGTTGGTGCAGCCGGGGGACCTCGCCCTGGTCCCCGACCCGAGCTACCCGATCCACATCTACGCCCCGGTGTTGGCCGGGGCCGAGGTGCGCCGCGTGCCCCACTCGATCGATGCCGATTTCTTCTCCCGGATGGAGGAGGCTTTTCTCGGCTCGTGGCCGCGGCCGCGGGTGATCCTCACCTCGTTCCCCCACAACCCCACCACCGCCTGCGTCGAGCTCGGCTTCTTCGAGCGTCTCGTCGGCTTCGCCAAGGAGCACGAGGTGTTCTTGATCCACGACTTCGCCTACGCCGACCTCGGATTCGACGGGTACTCCCCTCCGAGTCTGCTCGAGGCGGGCGGGGCGGACGTCGGGGTCGAGTTGTACACGCTCACCAAGGGCCATTCGATGCCGGGATGGCGGGTCGGGTTCGTGGTGGGCAACGCCCATATGGTCGAGGCGCTGGCCAAGCTCAAGTCCTATCTCGACTACGGGACCTTCCAGCCCATACAGATCGCCTCGATCATCGCCCTCAACGAGGGCGACGGGTATGTGGACCAGGTCAACGAGGTCTACCGGAGCAGGCGCGACGCCCTGGTCGATGGCCTGGTGCGGGCCGGTTGGCCGATCGAACGACCCAGGGGGACGATGTTCGTCTGGGCGGAGATACCCGAGCCGTATCGCGCGATGGGTTCGCTGGAATTCACCTTCAAGCTGCTCGATGAGGCCAAGGTGGCGGTCAGCCCCGGCATCGGGTTCGGCCAGGCGGGTGAAGGCCACGTCCGTTTCGCCCTCGTGGAGAACGAACACCGCATTGGCCAGGCGGTCCGTGGGATAAAGCGGGCTCTCGACGCTCTTCCGGCTGGAAAGCGAGGGGTGGCGGTTTGACCGGACTTCTGGCAACGATGGGAGCGGCGTGACGATGGATGCCATCCAGATCGAGCAACTCGGCGGGCCGGAGGTGCTCCATGCCGCCGAGCTTCCCAACCCAACCCCAGGGCCCGGCGAGGTGCTGGTCCGGGTGGCCGCAGCCGGGCTCAACTTCGTTGACACATACCACCGCACCGGGCTCTACCCCCACCAACTGCCATTTGTCCCCGGCCAGGAGGGGAGCGGGGTGATCGAAGCGACCGGCCCAGATGTGACCGACATGGCGCCCGGCGACCGTGTCGCTTGGACCGACTGCTACGGCTCCTATGCCCAGCTCGTGTCGATTCCGGCGGCCCGGGCGGTGCCCGTGCCCGACGAGGTGGAGCTGGAGACGGCGGCGGCGGCGCTGCTCCAAGGGATGACGGCGCACTACTTGGTCAACGACACATACCCGGTCCAAACCGGCGATTCCTGCTTGCTTTACGCCGCGGCAGGGGGGGTGGGGACACTCCTCACCCAGATGGTCAGTTTCGTGGGCGGGGAGAGCTTCGCCGTGGTTGGCTCCGAGGCGAAGGCGGAGGTGGCGCGGTCGGCGGGGGCACATCACGTCATCGTTGCCGGCGACGGCGACCTTCTGGAGCAGATCGAGTCCGTCGCCGGCAGACGTCGGATGGCGGTGGTCTACGACGGGGTGGGTGCCGCCACGTTCGAGACAAGCCTTCGTCTACTGCGGAGACGGGGGATGTTGGTCGCCTTCGGGAACGCCAGCGGGCCGGTTCCTCCCATCGATGTCCTCACGCTCTCACGCAACGGCTCGCTGTTCCTCACCCGCCCCGCACTGGGCGACTACATCGTCGAGCGCGCCGACCTGGAGCAGCGGGCCAACGAACTGTTCGATTGGATCGGTTCCGGTCGGCTCGCTGTCACCGTGGGCGCCCGTTACCCCCTGGCCGAAGCAGCCGAGGCGCACCGGGCACTGGAGGGCCGGCAGACGATCGGGAAAGTGCTGTTAAGTACTGAGTACTGAGTACTGAGTACTTGGTAACGAGTAATGGACTCTCCCTACTTCCCCACCTTCAAATACGCCAGCTCGGCGTACTCCTCGACCATGCGCTGGGTTGAGAAAGCGACGAGGGTGGACTTCATCGAACGCTTCATCAACTCCACCCATTGCTGGGGCACGCCTTGCTCGTCGCGTCGGTAGAAAAGGGGGACGATCTCATCCTGGAGCAGTCGGTAGAAGGCTATGGCGTCAGCGTTGTCCTGGGCGCTATGGTCGTGGTTCTCGCTGGCTGAGCCGAACGCCCAACCGTTGTCGCCGTCGAAGGCCTCGGCCCACCATCCGTCGAGCACCGATGCGTTGATGGCGCCGTTGATCGCCGCCTTCATCCCCGAGGTCCCGCTCGCCTCCTCGGGGGGGCGTGGGTTGTTGACCCAGACATCGACCCCCTGCACCAAGAAGCGGGCGACCCGGTGGTCGTAGTTCTCCATGATGTAGATGTGGCCGCGCAGCTCCGGGCTCCGTGACAGCTCGACTATGTGGCGGATGAAGTCCTGCCCGGGTCGGTCTGCGGGATGCGCCTTCCCGGCGAACACCACCTGGACCGGCCGGTCTGGGTTGGTGAGGATCGCCTGCAACCATGGAACGTTGTGGAACATCAACGTTGCCCGCTTGTAGGTGGCGAAGCGCCGGGCGAAGCCGAGCGTGAGCCGGTCGGGGGGGAGCATCCGCTCGACGGAGCGCAGCTCGTCTGGCGAGCTGCCGTGCCGGGCAAACTGCCGGCGGAAGCGACCGCGGGCGAACCGCGTGAAAAGCTGCTTCCGAGCGAGGTGTGACGCCCACAACTCCTCGTTGGGCATCTCGTCGATCGCCTCCACCTTTTCGGGGTGCTCGACGAGCAGCGTCGGCCAATCGGGCCCGATCAGCGCGGCGAGCTCGCGCCCCAGGTCGCGGCCCATCCAGGTTGGGGTGTGAACCCCGTTGGTGATGGCGAATGCCGGGGCGTTGAGGAGGTGTGACCAGTCCCGGGAGACAACCTCGGCATGCCGCTTCGACACGCCGTTTACCAGCGCCGCAAGCCGGATGGCCATGGCCCCCAGGTCAAAACGGCCATGCTGATCGCTCTCGGTGGCGCCGAGCCGGGTCAGATACGTCATGTCCGTCTTGATCGACGTCACCCATGGTGCGAGGTACTTCTCCGCCAAGGTGAACTCGAACACCTCGTTCCCAGCCTGAACGGGGGTGTGCAGGGTGAAGACCGTCCGGGACCTCACCTCCTTCTCGGCGACCTCGAGCGATGCACCGCCCTTGACACCCACCGAGATCCTTTCCAGCAGGCTCATGGCGGCGTGACCCTCGTTGACGTGCCAGACCGCCGGCTCGATGGATTGGGCTGCAAGCAAGCGGACCGCGCCCACCCCGAGCACGAGCTCCTGGCAGAAGCGCATCTCCCTACCCCGGATGTAGAGGGTGTGGGTGATCGGTCGGTCGGCCGGCTCGTTGTCGGCAATGTCGGTGTCGAGCAGGATGATCGGCGCCCGCCCGACCTGGAGGCACCAGGCCGCGGCCAGCACGGTGCGCCCAGGGAACTGAATGGGAACCTTGCACTGCCCGCCCGTGCTGCTTGCCACCGGGCGGATAGGCAGCCGGGTCATGTCTAGCTCGGGGTAGGTGTGCTGCTGCTCACCCTCGGAGTCGACCTCCTGCTGGAAGTAGCCCCTCCTGTAGAGCAGGCCAACGGCGACGAAGGGCAGTCCGAGATCAGAGGCGGCCTTGACGTGATCGCCGGCCAACACGCCCAACCCTCCCGAGTAAAAGGGGACCGAGGAGTGAACCCCGTATTCGGTGCACAAATAGGCGATCGGCCCGGTGAGGTCGGACTGATGGTGTCGCTTCCACCACGTGTCCTCACCCGCCATGTAGTTGGCGAACTTGCGGATGACCTCGTTGTAGCGATCGTTGAAGCTGTCGCTGCCTTCCAGGGCCTGCCAAGCGCTGGGATCCACCGCGCCGAGCAACTCGACTGGGTTGTGGTATCTCTCCCATGCGACCGAGTGGATGGCCGGCCAAAGGTTGCGGGCGGTCGGGTCCCAGGCCCACCACATGTTGTAGGCGAGTTCGTACAACCTCCCGAAGGTGGGTGGGATGCGGATCTCGATGGTGTTGAGAACCGGGATTGAGACACTCATGAGCGGAAAGACCTCGACGTCGGAACGGACACGAGAAGGGTAATGCGACCCTTGTACCGTTCCACCAATGGCGTTTTCCGACGGCACAGCCGACTTTCGATCCGACACCGTCACCCGCCCTACCGAAGCCATGCGGCGCGCCATGGCTGCCGCCGACGTGGGTGACGACGTCTACTCCGAGGACCCAACTGTCGCTGCCCTCGAGGAGGAAGCCGCCCGGCTGGTGGGCAAGGAGGCAGCGCTCTACACCCCGTCGGGAACCATGGGCAATCAACTCGCCATCAACCTGCTGGCGGCCCCAGGGACCGAATTGGTGGCGGTGGACGACGCCCATGTGCGCGACTACGAGCGGGCAGCAGCCTCCATGATCTCCGGCGTCGCCTTTCGCACCGTGGGCGGCAGGGGTGGCGTTATCGGCGCCGAAGCCCTCGGCGACCTGATGGCGGCCGCAGGGACCATCCGCCCCAGGATCTCGGTCCTGGTATGGGAGAACACCCACAACGCATCGGGCGGCCGGGTGGTCCCCCTCGAGGTAATGACCGCCACCACCGAGATCGCTCGCCGCCACGGTCTGGCGGTCCACCTCGACGGCGCCCGGTTGTTCAACGCGGTGACCGCCTCGGGCGTGCCCGCTGACCGATATGCCGCCCTCGCCGACACCGTCCAGTTCTGTTTCTCCAAAGGGCTGGGCGCCCCGGTCGGCTCGATCCTCTGCGGTGATGCCGGGCTCATCGGCGAAGCCCGCTACCGGCGGCGTCAGCTGGGCGGCGGCATGCGCCAGGCCGGGGTGATCGCCGCAGCGGCTTTGGTTGCGCTGGCCGATCGCGATCGGCTTCACGAGGACCACGCCCTCGCCGAGCGGCTCGCCACCGGGCTCTCGGACCGCTTTCCCAAGGCGATCGATCCCGATGATGTCGAGACCAACATGGTGATGGTCGATGACGCCGGGCTCCCGTGGACCGCCACAGAGGTGATCGACATACTTGCCGCCGCCCGGATCAGGGTCGGTCTCATCCGTCCCGGTGTGCTCCGCTTCGTGACCCACCGCGACGTGGACGAGGAGGACGTGGAGCGTCTGCTCGGGGCTTTGGATGGGGCTTTGAAAGAGCGAGGCTGAGCGGCACCCAGACGGAAGACGGAAGACGGAAGGAAAGCCAACGGAATCGGTAGCACCTGCGGCGGCTCTCTTTCGTGGCTGTCTGTTGGCAGGGGCGGTGGGTGATGCTGTCGGGGCCCCGATCGAATTCTGGTCGTTGTCCGAGATCGGGTCACGGCTGGGTCCTGGTGGGGTCACTGGATATGTCGGCGGCAGCGGCGCGGTCACCGACGACACACAGATGGCGTTGTTCACCGCAGAGGGCTTGGTCCGTGCCTCGGTGCAGCAACGCTCGGGCGCCGCCGCCGATCGCAGCGACACAATCACCGGGCCTATCTCCGCTGGCTCCGTACGCAGGGATACGACTGCTCTCGCCGGCTCAGACGCACCGAGAGCCATCCTGGCCTCGGTAAATCACTCCGGTGACTCGACTCCACCGGAATCGTTTGTGGCTCCCTCGTCGGAGTCATCACCGGGGACGAGCCCATCCCCACCGGTTGGACCGAGTCGCTCGATATCGCCGACGTGGTGAACCGGATGGCGGACGACCTATGGCGCGAGAGATTCGATCCGCCAGAAGTGGGAAACCCAACCTCGGAGTGGTCGATCCGTTATCCATGACGGCGTAACCCCGGGGGTAGCGCCACCGTCCAAAATCTCGATGTCGTTCTGCGTCCTCTTCCCGGGTCAGGGGAGCCAGCATGTGGGAATGGGCGCGGACCTCTTCGAGGCACGGCCCGACCTTCTCGAAGAGACCGCGGACGAGGTCCTGGGGTGGTCGCTGAGAGAGGTTTGCCTAGAAGGCCCTGAGGAGGTGCTCACCAGCACCGACCGCGCCCAGCCGGCGCTGTTCGCCCTTTCGTACGCGCTCTGGGACGAGCTCGCTGCCCGGCTGGATGGGTCCTGCCCGGTCGGTGCCGCCGGGCACTCGCTCGGCGAGTACACCGCTCTGGCCGCCGCCGGAGTAATCGACTACCCGGCCGCGTTGTCGTTGGTGGCGGCGCGCGGCAGAGCGATGGACCAGGCGGCGGACGCCGAACCGTCCGGGATGGCTGCGCTGCTCGGAGTCGAGGTGGACGCCGCTGAGCGGCTGGCCAGCTCGATCCGGGGGAATGGCGGCCGGTTGTGGGTCGCCAACATCAATGCCCCCGGCCAAGTGGTGATGGCCGGCGGCACCGACGACATCGCCTCGCTCACCGAGCGGGGGCGTGAGCTGGGGGTGCGCCGGGTGGTGCCGCTAAAGGTGTCCGGGGCATTCCACTCGCCGCTCATGCTCCCGGCAGTGGAGCCACTGCGTGAGGCGCTGGCCGCGGTGAGCTTCAACCCGCCCGCCTTCCCGGTGTGGTCCAACGTCACCGCCCGTCCCATGCCCACCGATCACGTATCCGCTCTGCTGGCGCGGCAGGTCACCGCCCCGGTCCTGTTTGCCACGATCCTGGAAGGGATGGCGGCGGCGGGCGCCACCCGATTTGTCCACGTCGGACCTGGTGATGTCACCACCGCAATGGCCAAGCGCACCGTCCCCGACGCCGAAGTGTTCACCGTCAACGCGATCGGCGAGATCGAGGAGACGGTGGAGCGGTTGATGGCTCCGGTACGATGACCCGTCCTCCGAGGAGCTCAATGAGATACGCCGCCATCACCGGCTGGGGCAAGTGCATCCCCCCCGCCACGCTGACCAACGCCGATCTGGAAAGGATCGTCGAGACCTCGGACGATTGGATCACCACCCGCACCGGGATCAAGGAGCGCCACATCGCCGAGGTCGACACCTCGGACCTGGCAGCGGTCGCCTCGATGAGGGCTCTGGCAGCCGCTGGTGTGACTCCTGATGAGGTCGATCTCATCCTTCTCGCCACTTGCACACCCGACCATGTGATACCCAGCGCCGCCTCTCGGCTCCAGGCAAAGCTGGGTGCATTTCGAGCCGGAGCGCAAGACCTCAACGCAGCTTGCGCCGGGTTCATCTACGCCCTGGTGACAGGGACCGCCATGGTCCGCTCCGGCGCCCTCGACCGGATCCTCGTGGTCGGGGCCGAGAAGCTGAGCCACCTGATCGACTGGACCGACCGCACCACCTGCGTCTTGTTCGGCGACGCCGCAGGAGCGGTTTTACTGGAGCCATCAGACGAGCCGGCCGGGGTCCTCTCCTCCGAGCTCGGGCTCGATGGAACGTGCACCGAACTGCTTGTGGTGCCCGACATGGGCACCGCCGGCGTCCCCCGGACTCGCGACCCCCGCCGTATGGGCATCCGGATGAACGGCCCCGAGGTGTTCCGCCGCGCCGTCGTGGCCATGGGCGATGCGTCGACGCGGGTGGTCGACGAGGCCGGCCTCCGGCTGGAGGATGTCGACCTGTTGATTCCCCACCAGGCAAACCTGAGGATCATCGACGCCACAGCGAGGCGGTTGAAGCTCGACAGCTCGCAGGTCTACGTCAACATACAGAGCTACGGCAACACCTCGGCGGCGACCATCCCGGTCGCATTGGCCGAAGCGGTTGAAGAGGGACGGGTCGAGTCGGGCTGCAACATTGTCTTCGCCGCCTTCGGCGCTGGGCTGACCTGGGCCGCGGCTGTGGTTCGCTGGGGTGACAGGGTGACTCCGCTCGGTACCTCCGATGTCGAGCTGCCATCATCCGGCAGAAGCGCCATCGAGGTGCTCGAGCCCGCTTTCGCCTACTACGGCACCGATCTCGGGTGACCCCCGGTCGGGTGGCGCTGGTCACCGGAGGCTCCCGCGGCATCGGGCGCGCCGTGAGCCTTCGTCTAGCCGCTTGCGGCGCCAGGGTTGCGGTCAACTACTCGAAGCGGGCAGACGCTGCCGATGAGGTCGTTGCCACCATCGGCCAAGCCGGTGGCGAAGCAGTGGCGATCGGCGCCGATGTCGCCGACCCAGATGCGGTGCAGGCCCTCTTCGCGGAGGCAGCCGAGCGCCTCGGGCGAGTTGAGATCCTGGTGAACAACGCCGGGATCACCCGCGACGAGCTGCTGCTGAGGATGACGCCAGACATCTGGGACGAAGTGATCACCGTCAACCTCCGTTCCGTCTACCTGTGCACGAGGGCGGCGCTGCGCGGGATGCTCCGCGGGAAGTTCGGCCGGGTGGTGTCGATAGGGTCGGTCGCCGGGCTGGCCGGCAACCCCGGCCAAGCCAACTACGCCGCCTCCAAAGCCGCCATCGTTGGGTTCACCAGATCGGTGGCGAAGGAGGTCGGTTCGAGGGGCATCACAGTCAACGTCGTTGCGCCTGGCTTCATCGATACGGAGATGACAGCCGACATCCCCGACGAGGCGCGGGAGCGAGCGGTGGGATCGGTTGCCATCGGCAGGTTCGGCACCGCAGATGAAGTGGCGTCTGCCGTGGCATACCTCTGCGGTGACGAAGCCTCCTACGTCAACGGCCATGTCCTGGTCGTCGATGGAGGGTTGGCGCTGTAGGCTGCCGGCCGGCGACAGGACAGGAGAACAGGGATGGACCGTTCCGAGATTGAGAGTCGGCTAACCAAGGTCTTGACCGAGGAGCTAGGCCTCGACGAGAGCCAGATCACCGTGGATGCCGACCTCGAGGACGATCTCGAGATCGACTCGCTCGGCGTGGTCGAATTGCTCATGGCTCTAGAGGATGCCTTCGGGGTGAAGATCCCCGACGAGGAGGCTGAGGACATCCGCACCGTCGGCGAGACTGTCGACCTCCTCGAGGCGAAGTTGGCGGGCTGAGGCAGGACATGTCGCCACCGGACCGGGGCGGACGGAGCGGAGCCGGGGCACAGCGGCGACGAGTTGTGGTGACCGGCATCGGGACGGTCAACCCTCTGGGACTCGACGTCGACGCGTTCTGGAAGGCCGCGCTGGAGGGCCACAGCGGCGTCGGCCCGATCACCACTTTCGACACCTCCGATCTGGACACCCAGATCGCTGCCGAGGTCAAGGGGTTCGACCCCGAGGCGCATTTCGAGCGGCGGGAGTTGAAGCGGATCGACCGGACAAATCAGCTGTTCCTGGTCGCCTGCGACCAGGCGATGGCCGACGCCGGGATCAGCTCTTTCATCGACGATCCTGAGGCTGGCGAGCGGGTGGCTGTTGTGAGCGGTGTCGGCTTCGGTGGGATGAAGAGCTTCATCGAAGAGATCGACATGCTGCGAAGCCGGGGACCGCACCGCATCAGCCCATACGGCACACCGAAGACCATCCCCAACATGGGCGCCGGTCTGGCGGCGATCCGTTTCGGGATACTCGGGCCCAGCAACTGCACGGTCACCGCCTGCGCCGCATCGGCCAACGCCATCGGTGAGGCGACCGAGGTGGTACGCCGAGGCGCCGCCGACGTTGCTCTGGCCGGGGGTTCGGAGGCGTGCATCTGCGACTTCGGGATCGCCACCTTCAACCAGGCCCGCGCCCTCAGCACTCGCAATGAGGATCCCGAGGCGGCGTCGCGCCCCTTCGATGGCAACCGCGACGGGTTCGTCATGGGCGAGGGTGCAGGAGCACTGGTGCTCGAGGAGCGGGAGCGGGCCATCGCCCGGGGGGCCAGGATCCACGCCGAGATCATCGGGTACGGCATGTCCACCGACGCCTTTCACGTCACCCTGCCCCGACCGGGTGGGCGCGGCGCCGCCCTCGCCATGAAGCAGGCGATGCGGGACGCGTCGGTGGAGCCTGGAGACATCGACTACATCAACGCCCACGGGACGTCAACGGAGGCCAACGACGTCACCGAGACGGAGGCCATCAAGCTGGCTTTGGGGGAGGAGATGGCGGCGGCGACCCCGGTGTCGTCCACCAAGTCGATGACCGGCCATCTCCTCGGGGGAGCCGGGGCGGTTGAGGCGATCGCCTGCATCCTCGCCATCCGCGACGGCATGCTCCCACCGACGATCAATCAAGAGGTTCCCGACCCGGCTTGCGACCTCGACTACGTGCCCAACACAGCCCGCCAAGCCGACGTAGACATCACCATGAGCAACTCCTTCGGGTTTGGCGGGCACAACGTCGCTCTGGTGCTCGCCAGGCACGGCGACTGAGCACGCCAGCGAATCGGGGGGACATCGTGGGTGATCATCCCGCTGCCGAGTTGACACTACGCCTACAGGATGCGGTGGCCGGCGCCGACCTCGAGATGTTGGACGCCCTCCTCGACGATCGCTTCGTCTTGGTGACCGGACGCGAGGGCGCCGAGCAGCGGGATCGTCGGGAGTACCTCGACATCACCGCCAACCGGTATCAGCTGGACAGTTACCGGATCGAGCGGTTGGAGGTCGATGATCATGGGGTGGTTGCCGTCGTGAGGAGCCGACTCTGGCAGCGGGCCACCATGGACGGGAGAAGTCGCACCGGCGTGTTCGTCATGACCGACACCTGGGTGAGGGGCGGCGACGGATGGCGGCTGGTGTCCCGCCACGCCAGCCCGCTGGTGTCTCCCTAAAGCGAGACGGCAGACGGCAGCCCGTCAGGATGGCCGTCGATGGCACCAGGGCATACTCGGCTGCTCCCGAGACCACAATGACCTCATGGCGCCGTTGTTCGTTGCCGCATCTCTTGGGGTCTCGACCCTGCTCTGGGCGTTACGGCTCGCTCTCCCCGGGACCTTCATCCCTCAGCAGTCGGCCGTCCTGTTGGCGCTCGACCTGCTGGTGGTGACCACCGTCTCGATCAGCGGGTTGCTCGTGGCGCACGGCCGATGGGCGCGACGCCTTGGATGGGTGGCTTTGGGGATGCACGGCATTGCCGCCGCCATCACCCAGCCCGATCCTCTGTGGTGGGTAGGGCTCGCTGGCTCGGGGATTGCGGCGGTGGCCTGGGCTGGGCCGTGGCTTCGGGGGTGGGTCCGCCTGTTCCCCGCCGCGACCGGGCCGCCGGCCCGGGCGGTCCTGCTCGCTCTCGGGCTGCTACTGCTGCCGGCGGTGGTGGCCCTGACCAATCCATCGGGCCCCGGCTGGCAAGGTTGGCTGCTTGCTGCCGGATCACTCCTTCTTGCCGCGCTGTATGCCCGGGCGGTGATGCCGATGCTTTGGGTTCTCCGCTTGGGGCTGATCCCGCTCGCCGTCCCCGCGGTGATCGTCGCCCCACTCTGGGGGGCGGTTGTCCTCGCCGCGGCTGTGATGGTCCTCGCCGGGCTCGCCTGGTCTGCCGATGCGCGGCTGGCGGTGGCGCCGCTGGTGGCCGGCCCACCGCCGAGGCTCCCGACACAAGGGGTGCGGACCCCCGTGGAGACCGGCACCGAGGCGTCCGCCTGGCATCAATCGCAGAAGGAGGCAGGCAACGAGCCATCGGTCCTCCCCAGGCCGCGCCTTCGGCGTCGGGATGAGGAGTCGTGACCGGAAGAAGGCGGATGCCCAATCCTTGGGTGGCGGTTCCAACCGTGGTGGCCGCCGTGCTCGGTGGCATCCTTGGCTGGACAGTCACCGCGGTCAACTGCCTGCCGGAGCGGTGTACCGGCACCGCGGTTGTGGTGGCGATCATCTCTGCCATCGCCGCCGGGCTCGGTGTGCTGGTGGTCGTTGTGCTCGCCTACCGCTCGATAGCCGAGTGGCGTCAGGGTGGGCGGTAGTCAGCCCATGGGGGGGGGACGACCCCCCCTCACACCCCCCCGCCGGGCCCGCGGTTTTCCGGGCGGCGCTGAGAGGGTGCCAGAGCGTTTCAGCCTGTCGCGGGATGACCCGCCTACACCCCTCGGCCGCCAGGCCAGTCCTGTGGCGGCGTGTGCCAGGAGCTGACTTCGACCCAGGGGTCGCCTGGCCGAAGGGTGGCGATGCTGCCGTGGCCGGGCTTGTCGTCGTGGAGACCGGTCAGGGGACGTCCGGTCAGCCAGAGCCGGGCCGCTTGGGAGGGGTCCTGGTGACCCACCACCACCATCTCGCCCACCGGGCATCGCTGCTCCAGCTCGGCAACGGCCCCGCCAACCCTCAGGGCGAGCTGCGCCAGGCTCTCGGCGGAGAACGGAAGGTCGCCTGGTGCGGTTAGATATGCCTCCAACTCACCGGGCCGGGCGGTTGTCAGCTCGTTCCAGGAGAGGCCTTCCCACGCGTCGGCCAGGAGCCACTCGGTGAGCCCCGGGTGTACGCGGACCTGCAGTCGGTGTTCGGCTGCGATCGGCGCTGCCGTCTCCAACGCACGCTGCAACGGGGAAGACCAAACCGCGGACACCGGCCGGCGCCGCAATCGGAGTGCGCGGTCTGCAGCCTGAGCCCGACCATCCTCGCTCAGGGCGAACCCGGGGAGCCGGCCATAGACGACCCCATCGGGGTTGCGCACCTCTGCGTGCCGGACGAGGTGGACCAGGTCGGCGATGGCGGCACCATACCGCCCGGGCCCGGGTGGGGACCGCCGCCCTTAGCCCGGTTCGCCCGGTTCCTCATGAGGGCTTCCGTTGTACAATGCGGCTTGTAGGACTGGACCGTTCGGGAGCACCCAATGCCGCTGGACGAGAGAGAGCAGCGCATCCTCGCCGAGATCGAGCGTCAGTTCTATGAAGAGGATCCTCAACTGGCCAAGGCCGTCCGCGACATCACTCGCAGCCGGCCACGCCTCGGTCCGAAGATGGCGGCTGTTGGTCTGGTGGCTGGTGCGGCGCTGATGCTGCTCACCTTCACCCAGGCGTCGTGGGTGGCAGCGATCGGCTTCGTCGTCATGGTGATCTCGGCGACGGCGATGGTCCAGGCGATAAGACTCCGCCGGCACAACAGCGACCGACAGGACGCACCTTCGGAAGCTTGGTTTTCCCGCTTCCGCAGGAAGTGGCCCTTTCGGCGATCCTGAGGTGGTCGGCTCCGGGTAGAGTGGCCGCCCCCCCTGGCATGGGTGAGCCTTTGAGGCGATACCGGGCCGCAGGGGTACGAAGCTGGAGGGGCGGCGCCTGCGCCGCGTGACATTGTTGGGGAGAGTGTGGAACGAGGTTTCACGGCGCAGCAGGCGTCAGCATTGACCAGTTGTACCCATCATCAGCTGCGCTACTGGGACCGCGTCGACCTGCTCCGCCCCAGCGTGCAGAGCACCCGGGGCCGCCCGGGAGTGCGCCGTCTCTACAGCTTCCGCGACTTGGTGGCGCTGCGTGTCGTCCGCAGTCTCCTCGATCAGGGGATGTCGGTGCAGCGGGTCCGCCGCGCCTGGGGCTACCTGCGCCGCGAGGCGGACATGGAGACCCACCTCTCGGAGGTGAAGCTGGTCACCGACGGACAGACCATCTTCAGGGTGGCGGCCAACGACGATCAACTGCTCGACGCCCTGCGCGAGGGTCAGCTTGCGTTCTTCGTCGCCATCGACGAGATCACCCGCTCGGTCGAGGAGGATGTGACACGGTTCGAGCTCGACAGGGAGCGGTTCCTCGAGATCCTGCGGCGCAGCGAGGATGAGGTGGCCACCGAGTTGGGTGGCCAAGCGGCCAGCGGCTGAGCCTCCCTAGGGCCTGAGCCAGCCCAAGAAGCGCTGCCAACGGGTGTGTGTCCGTTGCAGGTGGCGCTCGGTGCTGCGCATCGACTCGACCGCCCGACCAACGTCGCCGCTCGATAGCCCGCCCGGCCCGAAGGTTGCGGCGGTGTACACCTCGGCCAAGTTCCGCAGCGGGGGTCCCACCCCGGCGGCAACCTCGAGCGGCGTCAGGTACTCGGGAACGGGGCTGCCCAAGTCGCCGAGATGTTCGACGATTTGCTCCCAGGCAGCCGAGATGTCCCCTTTTTCCAATCGCGCCATCCGCCGCCTGCGCCTGACCAGCTTGATCGCCGGGATGATCGCCAGGATCAGGGCGAGCGCCCCGAGCACCCACGACCAGACAGGCAGGTCGATCCCGCCGCCCGGTGTCGCGCTGCTCCCCGCCGAGACATCTGGGATCTCCAACTGGCCGGCGCGGGCCAGCAACTCGGCAAGGTTGCGGAGCGACGGTTCACCGGGCGTAGCTCCCGACTCTCCGTCCTCGACATCCGGCACATATCGGAAGGGGTCGAAACCCATGTCGGCGGTGGTGGCCGGGTTCACCCCGTCGCTGCGCGGGGTGGGGTCGAAGCGGACCCAGCCCTGGCCGTCCACCCAGAGCTCGACCCAAGCGTGGGCGTTCTTCTGTCGGACCGTGACTACGCCGTCGGGGCCGGACTCGCCGGGGGTGAACCCGAGCACAACCCGGCTGGGCACGTCCACCGTCCGGGCCAACACCGCCATGGCGGTGGCGAACTGCTCGCAGTAGCCCTCCCGATAGTTGGGGCTGTCCTCGGTGAACAGCCAGTCGGCGAGGTCCTCGGCGGAGTGCCCGGGGTCGATGTCGACGGTATAGGTGAACAGGTCCTTGTCACGGAAGAACCGCTCGAGCAAGACGCCTTTCTCGAACTCGGTGGTGGCCCCTGCGGTCAGGTCCTCGGCGGCCCGCTCGATGCGAGGATCGAGCTCGGGCAGCTCGAGGAAGCCAGCGGCCGCCGTCGGCCGGCGGTCGGGGCCGCTCAGGACCGGTGAGCCGTCGAAGACCCCCGCCTCGGCGGCGCCGGCGAACATCGGAGAAAGCTCGCCATCGACGGTTGCCAGGGCGGAAAGCGTCGGCGTGGGAATCAGCGACGCCGCTTCGTAGGTGAGCCCCGGCCGGCTCAGCAGGTCGTATCTGATCGAACCGTCCGCCCTCACCCTGAAGCTGCGGCGAAGCAGCTCCTCCTCGCTCCCGAAAGCGACGGGCGAATAGAGCACCGGTAGGTACGACTGGCGGAGGTTGTCAACTACGACCACCTGTCGGACCTCGGTAGTGCGACCTTGGAACGCGAGACGCGGATCCTCGAAACTGTCGCCCTCGGCGGGATGGTGAGCCGCCTGTTCGCTGTGTCGCCACTGCGAGCCGTCGAAGCTGTCGAGTGTGATCAGCCGCCAATAGAGCTGGCTGGGCGGCACGTCGCCCGAGACCGCAGCGCGGAAAAGAGGCACCTCGGACTGCTCCACCAGCGTCTGCTGGATCCCGGCGAACAGGTTGTAGGAAACACCCCCAAATACCCCACTGCCCAGCGGTCCCCTTGTCCGCCACTCGAAGCTGCCCTCGGCGGGGACGGCCGGGGCGAGGGTGACTGCGGCGAATAGCGCGACGACGGCGAGCAACCCGGTGAACGCCGCCAGGGTGCCCCGGTCCTCGGCTGGCGCAGGCTGGCCGGTCGGCCGTCGCAGCCGACCGGAACCGGCGAGACGCTCATCGTGAGCCACCGCGGCCAGGCCGGCAGCGATGAGGAGCACCCCTGCTCCTATCCACAGGGGCTGTGCCGGCAACCGGTCGACGGTGGCGAGTTGCAGCCCGAGCAGCAGGGGCGGGACCACACCGAGAAGCGGGCGCCGCACCGCCGTGGCCCAGACCAACAGGCCCCCCATCACCCAGAAGAGCACGACCAGAAGTGCCACCAGCCCGGCCACGGGCACCAGCGGCGGACCGGCGAATCGGGCCAGGTCGACGGCGACGGTGAGCTCGGGGAGAAGAGCTGCGGGGGTGTCCGCTCCGGGGAGGACCCCCATGATTGCCGTGTCCGGTGCCGCCACCCTGGTGACCATGACGGCCAGACCGGCGGCGTTAGCCAGGATCAGGAGCCAGGCGGGTGCTCGGTATGCCAGCGCAGCCCATGTGAGCCCGGCGGCGAGCAGTGCGGCGGCGCCGACAACCACCTGCCAAGGCGCCCCGGTCTCGGTCGGGCTCACCACCGCCATGAGGCGGAGCAGCGCCAATGCGATGGCGGCGGCGCCGATTAGACGACTGGTGCGGTAGACCACGTCGCCTCGATTGCCGAGCTCCAAGCCGCGGCCCAGGATTCATCGGGAGGAACCACCACCGTCACCGCCCCGGCCCGTTGGAATTGCACTGTCTCGGTTGCCTCAGCCGAGGTCACCGAGAGGAGCACTGTGGCACCAAAGTCGGGCGAGAGCAGCTGGCGGACCGCGGCCAGGTCATCGTCGGCGACACCGGTGACGAGAACGAGCGCCCCACCGGCGCCATCGGCGCGGATGCGGAGGGCGAGCGACCGAAGGTCGATGTCGTCAACCCAATCGACCACCGCCAGCAGCTCCATCGAACGAGGATGCGCATCGACCTCGGCACCGCTCACGTCGGCCGGACCGGCCCAGAGGTCGCAGTCGAATCCGTGGCGTCGGAGATGGAGCAGGGTTGAAGCCGCACCGGAGACGGCGCGCTCGAAGGCGGCGCGGCTCTCGTAGCTGGTCCGGCGGACGTCGAGCAGCACCAGCGCCCGTGATTGCCACGGTGTCTCCAACTGGCGGATCATGAGCTCGTCGCGCTTGGCCGTGCTCGGCCAGTGGACTCGGCGTAGGTCGTCGCCGATCCGGTATTCGCGCAGCGTGAAGAAGTCCTCGCCACCGCGGTGGCTGAACTCGGGTCGGGTGGCGTGCAGCGCCGGGTTGAGCCCGCGGACGAGGGGAAAGCCCTCGAGTTGCTCGACAGCGGGGTAGACGATGAGCCGGTCGGCGTTGCCGGCGACCCGTATCGACGCGGCGAGATGGAGGGGGTCGGTCACGCTCACTCTGACCGGCCCGACCCGGTAGAGCCCGCGCGGCTTGGCGAGTATCCGGTACCCGGCGGTGTAGGTCTCGCCCGCCGGTAGCCTGCCGGCGACGAACCGGGCGGTGCCCAATCCGGCAACCTCGTCCTCGAAGCCGACGTTCCATAGCGACCGGCCGCCGACATTGCCGATCGAGACCGTCACCGCCACGACGTCTCCCTCGTGGGTCAAGGTGGGTGTCAGCCTCCGTGCGATGACCACTGGCCGGCTAGCCAGACGGATCACCACCCAAGCCAGGAGGAACGCCCCGACGAGAAACACCGCGGCGGCGAGCAATTCGGCTTCGCCAAAGCCCCACCAGAGCACGAAGAACGCCAAACCAGCGCCCAGCGCCGCCCAGCCTCGCTCGGTAGGCATCAGGTCCCGGTGCGGGTACCGGGCACTCGCAGCCGGCCCAGCACCCCATCGACCACAGCACCCACCGTCGTCCCGCGCATCAGTGCCTCGGGTCGCAACGCCATGCGGTGTTGCAGCACCGGCTGGACGATGGATTTCACATCGTCGGGGGTGACGTACTCCCGGCCGGCGAGTGCAGCCCGCACCCGCGCCACCCGCTGGAGGAAGAGCGCGGAGCGGGGCGATGCCCCGAGGAGGAGGTCGCCATGCGACCTGGTCGTCTCCACGATGTCGACTATGTAGGACTTGACCGAAGGCGCCACGTGGATGGCGGCGGCGACGCGCTGCATCGCCAGCACCTCCTCTGCGGTGACCACCGGCTCGAGAGCATCGAAGGTGGAGCGCACCCCATGGGTGTCGAGCATCTCCAACTCCTTCTCCCGGCTCGGATAGCCGATGCTGATCCGCATCATGAACCGATCGAGTTGCGCTTCGGGGAGGGGGTAGGTCCCCTCGTGCTCGAGCGGGTTCTGGGTGGCGATGACCATGAATGGGGGAGCGAGCTCCCTGGTCACCGCGTCAACGGTGACCTGGCGCTCCTCCATGGCCTCGAGAAGGGCGGCCTGGGTCTTGGGGCTGGCGCGGTTGATCTCGTCGCCAACCACGATGTTGGCGAAGATCGCACCCGGCTTGAAGACGAAGTCGCTGCCCTGGCGGTCCCATACCGAGACACCGGTTATGTCGGAGGGGAGGAGGTCGGGGGTGAACTGGATGCGCCGGAACGAGCAGTCGATCGAGCGGGCGAGCGACTTGGCCAGGAGGGTCTTGCCTACCCCGGGGACGTCTTCGACCAGAACGTGACCGCCGGCGATGAGACCGGTGATGACCAGCCCGACCGCATCGCGCTTGCCCTGTATTACGAGCTCGATATTGGATACCACTGCCGAGAGCCGGTCGACGAACCAGTCGACGTGCTCGGCGGTGGGGATGTGGGTCTGGGGCTGCAAGCGTCCTCCGGTCGAGGATGAGATGTTATCGGCGCCGTGTTCATCTTCTCCGACGTCTTGAGTGACCACAATGTTCTGGTGTCCGATTGGCTCAAGGCGGCTCTCGCCGTTGCGGTGAGGCCGCGGTTGTGGGTTGAGGGTCTGCGCTTCCTAGGGGCCATGGCTGAGCCGGGGTGGTGGCGCCGCCCACCCTTCCTCCCCATCCCCGAGCCAGGCTATCTCCGCTGGCGGATCGCCACGGCATACGGATCGGCCGAGCATCCGGTTCGCCCCGACGACTTGGTGGCCGTGCTGCGCTGGCGGGCGGAGTTGCGCCGCGTCCGGGGAGCCCACCCGTCGGGGTAGCTGCGACCTCGCTGGTACCCTCCGGCTGCTCTGACGGGAGGTCAGGTGACCAGGGCTTTGGTGCTCAATGCCTCCAACGAACCGCTGTCGGTGGTCCCGGCAAGGCGTGCCGTGGTCCTGGTCCTTCGCGAGCGTGCCTCGATGGTCGAGCTCGGTGACGGGGTGTGGCACGCCGAGACGGTGGTGGTACAAGTCCCTTCGGTGGTGCGCCTCCTCTCGTACGTCCACGTCCCCTTCAACCGCCGCGCCGCCCTCACCCGCAACGCCGTTTTCGCCCGCGACGACCACCGCTGCCAGTACTGCCACGGACCTGCCGACTCGGTGGACCACGTGGTACCACGGTCGCGGGGCGGTGGCCACAGCTGGGACAACGTCGTGGCCTGCTGCCGCCGCTGCAATCTCCGCAAGGGAGATCGGTCCCCGGCCGAAGCTGGGCTGGCGCTCCATCGCCCGCCAGCGTCCCCACGCCGCTACGGGTGGATCTACGCCTCGGCAGGTCACCGCGTCGATCCGCGCTGGCATCCCTACCTGGCTGAAACGGCGTAGCTCAGATGCCCGGCGGCAGGCCGCCGGGCAGTTGAAGCGTGCGGCCTCCGGCCGCGCTCATTCCTGCTTGGAGGGCCGTACACGCCGGCCTCCAAGACTGAGGACGGGCGAGAGGATCCGCCCCCCTCAGGCACCTGCCGCAACATGATTCCCATCTCGGGCTGTCGCTGCTGCCTTCCGTCTTCCGCCTTCCGTCTTCCGCCTTCCGTCTCGTCTTCAAACCCTTGACCCGCAACCACACGGGCGCTCCTGGTTCTTCAAGATCGGTAGACGAATCGTCCCGCCTCTTGGTCCCAGTCGTCGATCATGGGGAGGATGGTCTCGCCGGGCAGCGGGCACTCACCGGTGAGGTGGGCCTCCACCTCGTCCCAGAACCTCTCCAAGAGCCCGGCGGTCAACACCCGTTCGCCCAGCCCGAGCCCGCAGCGGTTGGCGTCGGTGACCTGCCCGACCCAGGCGGCGATCTCCTCGACCGCCTCGATGCTGCCCCCGCCATGCTCCAGACGCCATAGCCTTTCGGCGATGGCGGTCGTCCCCAGCTTGCACGGCGGGCACTGGCCGCACGACGACCTGGCGAGGAACGTGGAGAGGACGGCGCCGACCCGGACCATGCAGTCGGTGTCGTCGTAGACGATCAGGCCGCCGGCGCCGAGCCCTGAGCCGGCCGCGGCCATCCCCTCGTAGGAGAGCGGTGTGTCGAGCTGTCCGGCGCCGAGCGGGGCGTTGGACGCTCCCGAGATGACCGCCTTCGGTCTACGTCCCGCTTCCAAACCGGCCCCCGGCCCGTAAACGAGAAAGGAGAGGGGCGCTCCGAGGGGTGCCTCGGCCACCGCCTCCCGACGGACCGCACCGGAGATGGTGAACACCATCGTCCCTGGGCTCTGGTGCGTCCCTTCGTTCCGGAAGGCGTCAGCGCCGTCGCGCATGATCCGTGGGATGTTGCTCAGCGTCTCGACGTTGTTGACCACCGCCGGGCCCGCCGAGTCCCGATCGGCAAAGAGCCCCTCGATGTACGGAGGCACCAACCGGGGGAGCGGATCGTTTCCCTCGATGACCTCGAGGAGGCCCTTTTCTTCCCCGAACAGGTAGTCGTCGGGGCCCTCGACGATCCGGACCGGCACATCGCCCAGCAGACCAGCCGATGACATTTCGGTCGCGGCCATCTCCAACCGCTCGATCTCCGGGTGGAAACGCGCCTTGATTCCCACATAGGCTTCGACGGCGCCAATGGTCTCGGCGGCCACCGCAATTCCTTCGAGCAACTGGTAGGGGTTGGCCCGGATCAATGCCCGGTCCTTGAAGGTCCCAGGCTCACCCTCGGCGGCGTTGCACACCACGTAACAACGCGATGGTGCCTCTTGGAGGATTCCGCTCCACTTCAGCGCGGTGAGGAAGCCGGCGCCGCCCCTGCCCCGCAGCCCCGAAGCGCGGATCTCGGCGACGACGCCATCCGGCCCCACACGGCGGGCCTCGGCCATGGCGATCCCGCCCCCCTGCTCCTGCCACGCAGACAGGTGGGGGAGTGGCGCATCGGGGAGGAGCGGGGCCACGCGACAACCCTACCGGGGGAGGGGAGTGGGGCTGCCGACCCTGCCGTGGGTCATGGTGGGAGAAAAAGGCGGAAGAGTGTTGACAGGTGGGTGAAAATGGGGCAGATTGCGGCACGACGGAGGATCAGCGGTATGCAGGACGGAGCAGATACAACGTGTTACTCGGCACGTACAGCCACGCCCTCGACGAGAAGGGGCGTGTCGTGCTGCCCGCCAAGTTCCGCCGCGATCTGGAAGAAGGTGCCGTCCTCACCAAAGGCGAGGACGGATGTCTCGAGCTCTTCCCCAACGAGACCTGGGCTGAAGAGGTGAAGGAAATCCTGAACGACGATCGGCGGAGGATCGAGGTGAGGCGACGACGACGTCTTCGATTTGGCGAGGCCCATCCGATCACTCCCGACAAGCAGGGGAGGATCGCCATCCCTCAGGAACTGCGGGACTTCGCCGGGATGGCAGCCGAGGCAGAAGTCACCCTTGTCGGCGTAGTCGACCGGGTCGAGATCTGGGAGCCCGCCACGTGGGTGAGGGAAGCCGCCCGTGCCGAGCAGGACGCGGGCGAGAGTTGAGGGAGGTGGAGCCGACACCGAGCGACCGGCGGCGGTGAGCCTGGTTCATCGCCAGCCCCCCGGAGTACCGAATTGGAAGGCCCCTTACTCCGCCCGCTTCCAACTTGGTCCCAGCGCCCGGGGGGCTGGCCATGAGCCAGGACCCGCAGCCCGCCCCGTTCCACCAGTCGGTGATGGCAGAGGAGGTCGCCGAGGTGTTGCAACCGATCGAGCGCGGGGTGGTGGTAGACGCCACCTTCGGCGGCGGGGGCCACACGGCCCTCCTTCTCGACAGGCATCCCAATGTCACCGTCATCGGCCTGGACCGGGACCCTGCGGCCATCGCCAATGCATCGTCGCTCGGACTGCGGCTGAACGTGATGCAGAGCGATTTCCGATATCTTGGCGAGGCGCTCGACCGGGCTGGAGTCGACCGGATCGACGGCGCGCTCTTCGATCTCGGCGTCTCGAGCCGCCAGCTCGATGACCCCGAGCGAGGGTTCTCCTACCGACACCGCGGGCCGCTCGACATGCGGATGGGCCCCGACGCGGCGATCAGCGCCGACGATGTCGTGAACGGGTGGGACGCCGCTCGCCTGGCGGGGGCGATCCGCCGTTACGGCGAGGAGCCCCATGCCTCCCGGATCGCCGCTGCCATCTTGGCGGCGCGTCCCGTGACCGACACCGCTCAACTGGCCGAGATCGTGGCAGGGGCAGTGCCGGCGGGGGCGCGGAGCCGCAGGCACCCCGCCCGCCGCACCTTCCAGGCCATCCGGATCGTGGTCAACGAGGAGCTCGCCGCGCTGGAGGAGGGCCTCGAGACGGCATTGCAGCGGCTGAGGGTGGGGGGCCGGGCCATCGTCATCTCCTACCACTCGCTGGAGGACCGGTTGGTCAAGCGGCGTTTCGCCGCCGGCGCCCGCGGATGTACCTGCCCTCCGGATTTCCCGGTCTGTGTATGCGGAGGCACGGCCGAACTGCGTCTCCTGACCCGCAGACCGCTTCGTCCAACCCCTTCCGAAGTAGAGGCGAACCCAAGATCTCGAAGCGCCCGGATGCGCGCCGTAGAACGGGTGGAGGAAGCAGCATGAACGGCCAGGTGACGACGTGACCGCGCCGACCGTCCGGCCGCTGTCCAGGCTGGTCAGGCGGCCTCAGCTCCGGGTACTCCCCGGACGAAGTGCCCGCCGCCCAGCCATGGGGCCCTGGCTGCTCTTCTCGACGATCGCCGTCGTTGCCTTCTTCGCCATCATTTGGTCCCGAATCACCCTCGACCGCACCGCCTTCGAGCTCCAGGAGCTCGAGGGGCGGATCGCAGCCGAGCAGGCGCGCTATGGCGAGCTCCGGCTGGAGGTGGCCAGGCTCGAGTCGCCATCGCGCATCGCCCCACTGGCCGAGGAGCTGGGGATGGTGTTCCCCAGCGGCACCGAGACTGTGGCCGCCAAGGGCGTGGAGAGGACGGCCGGGTCGCCACGACGCCTGGCCGAGCTGAGGTCGATCTTGAGCGCGTCGGGCCCGTGATGGGTCACATCGGAGCTGCTGGTGCCGATGGGGCCGGAGGCAGGAGTTCTCGACTCGGGGCCAAGGCCCCGCGGGCGGAGCGACCCTTCCGACCACCCGGCGGTCGCCAGCGGGAGGAGTGAACGTGGCCGGCCGAAGCAAGGGCCGGCGCCTGGGGTTGTCCGACGCACGTCTGCTCGCAGTCGGTGGTTTGCTGCTCTTTGCCTGGCTGGGTGCAGGCGCCCGGCTGTTCTACGTGCAGGTGGTCGAGTCCGATCGGTGGGCAGCGGAGTCGTTGGAACAGCGGCTGACCCGCAAGGAGCTCGCCGCCAGAAGGGGCACGATCTTCGACACTCGCGGTCGGGAGATGGCGGTGACAATCGACGGAACAACCATCTACGCCAACCC
>DATADW010000069.1:0-9538 GCA_036258335.1 Acidimicrobiia bacterium | reverse complement strand
GTCGCAGGTTAGGTAGCGGCGGGAGGATCGCCCAGGGCGACCCCGACCATCTCCTCGAGGGCCTTCACCAGGGCGTGGTTCCCCTCGGCCCCAAGGCCCCTCGCCTGCAGCGCCCGGTAGAGCTGGAAGACGAGAGCGGTCCCGGGCAGGGGTGACCCGATCTGATCGGCTGCCTCGAGCACCAGTCGCAGGTCCTTCTGCTGGAGGTCGATGGTGAACCCCGGCGTCCAGTCGCGCACGATCATCTGGGGACCGCGGTTGGCCAGCATCCACGATCCCGCCGCCCCCCCGACCACCGCATCGAGAGTCGGCTCCAGCTCCAGCCCACCCATCTGGGCAAAGAGCAGCGCCTCCGAGGCGGCGAGCTGATTCACCACCACCAGGATCTGATTGACCAGCTTGACCATCTGACCGGACCCGACAGGCCCGACATGAATCACCTTCCCGCCGTACGCGCTCAGGTAGGGCAGGGCTCGTTCCACATCGGTGGGGTCACCCCCGACCATGATCGAGAGGGTTCCCCGAGCCGCACCCTCGGGGCCACCGGAGACGGGGGCATCGAGCCACGCCGCCCCCCGCTCTGCCATCTGGGCAGCGAGCCGCCTCGTGGCGTGAGGGCTGATGGTGGAGTGGTCGACGATCAGGGTCCCGGATGCAAGACCCTCCAGGAGCCCGTCGACCACCTCCTCGACGTCGGGGGTGTCCGACACGCAGATCATCACCACCCGGCACTCCCTCGCCAGCTCGGCCGGGCCGGGGGCGACCTCGGCGCCGCGCACCTCCTCCGCCTTTGACCGCGTCCGGTTCCACACCACCACACGATGGCCTGCGGCCACCAGGTTGGCGGCCATCCCCGCGCCCATGCTGCCGATCCCGACGAACCCCACACCGGCCGCCATATCTCTCCTCCTTGGAAGCCGACAGTATCGGCGGCGGCTCCGGGCGCCGCGGCGGGCACCGCTACCCTGCTCATCCCCATGGCCACCCCTCAGAACCTCTTCTCCAAGGTATGGCAGCGCCACCTCGTCCGCTCCACCCCGGGCGAGCCCGACCTGCTGTTCGTCGACCTACACCTGGTGCACGAGGTCACCTCACCGCAGGCTTTCGACGCCCTCCGGCTGGCCGGCCGCACCGTGCGCCGGCCCGACCTGAGCCTCGCCACCATCGATCACGGTGTTCCCACACTGGGACGGGAACTGGGGATAAGCGACCCGCTATCCAAGCGCCAGATCGACGCCCTCGTGGCCAACTGCGCCGAGTTCGGCATCACCCTTTACGGGCTCGACGATCCGCGCCAGGGGATCGTCCACGTCATCGGTCCCGAGCAGGGGATCACCCAGCCGGGGATGGTGATCGTCTGCGGCGACAGCCACACCGCGACCCATGGGGCCTTCGGGGCGCTCGCCTTCGGTATCGGCACCTCCGAGGTCGAGCACGTCCTGGCCACCCAGACGCTTCCCCAAGCACGGCCCAAGGCGATGTCGATCACACTCGACGGCACGCTGCCTTACGGCGTCACCGCCAAGGACCTCATCCTCGGGATCATCGCCCGCATCGGTGTCGGCGGCGGCATCGGTCATGTGATCGAGTACCGGGGAGACGCCATCCGTTCGCTCTCCATGGAGAGCAGGATGACCATCTGCAACATGTCGATCGAGGCGGGAGCGCGCGCCGGGATGATCGCCCCCGACGACACCACCTTCGCCTACCTCGAAGGCCGGCCCCATGCACCCTCGGGTGCGGATTGGGAGAGTGCGCTCGACGAGTGGCGGTCGCTCCCCAGCGACGAGGGTGCCGAGTTCGACACCGAGATCGGGATCGAAGCCCAGAGCCTGGTGCCGTATGTCTCGTGGGGCACCAACCCGGCGCAGACGGTCCCGGTGACCGGCGCAGTCCCCGACCCCGAGGCGATGGAGGATCCCCTCGATCGGGACGCTGCCGCCAGAGCCCTCGCCTACATGGATCTCGAGGCGGGGACGCCGGTCGGAGAGATCCGGCTCGACCGCGTCTTCCTCGGATCGTGCACCAACGGCCGGATCGAGGACCTCCGTGCCGCCGCCGAGATCGTCTCGGGGCACTCGGTGCACTCCTCGGTCTCGGCGATGGTTGTGCCCGGCTCGGGGTTGGTGAAGCTCCAGGCGGAGGAGGAGGGTCTCGATCGGGTCTTCAAGGAGGCCGGCTTCGAGTGGCGTGACGCCGGCTGCTCGATGTGCCTGGGGATGAACCCCGACATCCTCCAACCAGGCGAGCGTTGTGCCTCTACGTCCAACCGCAATTTCGAGGGACGGCAGGGACGCGGCGGGCGCACCCACCTGGTGAGCCCGGTGATGGCAGCGGCGGCGGCGATCGCCGGCCACTTCGTCGACGTGCGCGATTGGGAGAGGTCATGACATCACCCAGGCGCGACCGGCCGGTCATACCAGCGGGTTACGGGATCAAAACCGACGCGGCGGGAATGCTCGAATGGGAGAAGATCCGCGGCCTGATCTCTTCCGCCCAAACCTACTGGGTGGCGACGACCCTCCCCGACGGCGCCCCTCACCTCACCCCGATTCATGCCAGCTTCGCCGCCGACCGCATCTACCTCGGCGGCGATCCGGAGACCCGGTGGTGGCGGAATCTGGCGGAGAACCCCGCGGTCCAGGTTGGGATCGAGGATGGGCAGACCCATGTCATCTTCAGGGGACGGGCAACCATCACCAAGCCCAGTCCTGAGCGCTTCGCCGAACTGGCTGCCAACGTCGACTCCAAATACGACTGGTCGATGGACGAGAGCTGGGAGCTCTGGGAGATCGCCCCCGCCACGGTCATCGCCTACGACCTCACCGACTTCCCCTCGTCGCCAACCCGATTCCGCTTCGGGGAGGGGTGATGGACCCGGTTCGGACCATCATCGGCACGCTGGCCGCTCTCCCCCGGGGGAGCGTCGACACCGACCAGATCATGCCAAAGCAGTTCCTCAAGAGGGTGGAGCGGACCGGGTACGGGGATTTCCTCTTCTGGGACTGGCGGCGCTTGTCCGATGGCCAGCAGGATCCTGAGTTCGTCCTCAACAAACCGCAGTACGCCGGGGCGAGCATCCTCGTCACCGGCCCCAACTTCGGCTGTGGCTCGTCGCGCGAGCACGCCCCATGGGGACTTCAGGACTGGGGCTTCCGCGCCATCATCGCCCCCTCGTTCGCCGACATCTTCCACACGAACTGCACCAAGATCGGGCTCCTCCCGGTGACGCTCACCGAGAAGGAAGTCCAGTGGCTGGTTGAGCTGGCCGAGGCGGACCCCACAGCCGAGGTCGTCGTAGACCTCGAGGAACAGGCGGTCACATCGGCCGGTTTCGAGGCTCGCTTCGATTTCGATCCCTTCACCAAGTGGCGCCTACAAGAAGGCGTCGACGACATCGGGATCACACTCCGCCACGAGGAGGACATCACCGCGTTCGAGCAGAGCCGACCGAGCTGGATGCCGACGCTGGGCTGACGGAACTCCCCCGGTGAGGGTGAGGCGCGAGCTGAGCGAGCGGAGGCGGGTGACCCGGCCGTCGCCCATCACCCTCCCCCCCAACCCCCTCCCTTCAGGGAATGGGAGCCGGATTCCACGGTCCCCCCTTGCCGCGGGCTAGGTAGACCTGCTTGAGGAGGTCTATGCGGTCGGAGATGATGCCGTCAACTCCGAGGTCGAGCAGGCGGTTCATCTGGTCGGGGCGGTTGACCGTCCATACGTGCACCTGGAGTCCGGAGGCATGGGCGGCGTCGATGGTCTTGCGGTCCACGACGCGAATGCCGCGGTAGGTGATCGGTACCTGGAGGGCGTCGGCCGGGGTGTCGACAGCCAGCCCCTTCCGAGCGGCTCGCCAGATCCGATAGGTCTCGCCCGATCCGGTCGATGTGGCTGCTCTACCCCTCGCCAGGGCACGGAAGGCCTGGAGCCGCTTGTCGGAGAAGGAGCCGACGATCACCCGCTCCCACATACCAAGCCGCTCGATCAGGTCGGCCACGCTCCGCTCGATCGCGTCCTGTTTCAGGTCGAGGATCAGCACCGCATCGGGGAACGTGGTGGCCAGATCCTCGAGCGACGGCACCACGATTCCCTTCCCCCGCGCCGGGAAACCCCTACGCGCTCCAAACCGATGGCCGGCATCGAGGACACGAAGCTGCTCGAAGGTCATGGCGGCGACCCGCCCCCGACCGTTGGTGGTGCGGACCACGGTGTCGTCGTGGAAGCAGACCACCACTCCGTCGGCGGTGACATGAAGGTCGGTCTCCAGATAGCAGAACCCGAGATCGACCGCCGCCTGGAAGGCGGGCATGGTGTTCTCGGGGTGGAAATGACGAGTGCCGCGATGGGCGATCGCCAGCGGGTGCTCGTGGGCGAGGGCCGGCTTGGTCACGACGCCGAACCGTGCCGCCTCACCGGAAGTCCCGGGTCCATCGCTCCGAGCGCTCCCACAGCTCGGCAGCCAGTTCGGCGTCAGAAGCCAGCGAGGTGGGAAGCCGCTCGATGTTCCGGTCCCAATAGGAGCCCGATCTGACCTCATCCGCATTGCAGAGCCGTACCACCGGTGCCGCTCCTTCCTCAGGCGTGAGCATGGTTCGGGTCATCAGCCACCGCAGCGGTTGAGGCACCCTCCGCCACAACCCGGTGGCCACTACACCGGGGTGCACCGCCGCCACCTCGATCGCCGGGTTGCGCCGCGCCAGTTCGCCGGCGTGGAGGATGTTGCACAGCTTGGAGACGGAGTACTCGTGAAACCCGGTGAGCGAGCGGGTTCTCCGTTGGACGGCATCCCAATCCAGTTCCTCCGCCGACCGGTGCGCCTCGCTGGCGACGATGACCACGCGGGGTGAGGCAGCCTCCGACAACCATACGAGCAGCAGTTCCACGAGCAGGAAATGACCCAGGTGGTTGACCCCGAACGCGAGGTCGAACCCGTCCGCCGTTGTGCCCCGCCCCGTCACCGCGGCGTCGGCCACCAGCAGGTCGATCGGGCTGGTCACGCTCGTTGCCGCCGCCGCCACCGACCGCAGCGAGCCGAGGTCGAGGCTGAGGAAGTCCGCTGACCCGCCGGCCCGCGCTGCCTCCTCGACCACCGGACGCGTCCGCTCCTCGGAACGGCCGGCGAGCACCAGGTGGGTCCCGGGACCGGCGAGAGCCAATGCAGCGGCACGGCCGATCCCCGAGGTCGCACCAGTCAGGAAGACGGTGCGGGGCATCAGCCTCTCAACGGGACCGCGCCACCGAGCGCCATGCCAGCAGGGCGATGGCGGCGACCACTTGCATGCCGAGCAGGATCTTGTTTAGGTCCACGGCCGGCTGCCACTTGAGATCGCCGTCTCGGATTACCCACGCCCCGGCTGGCCGAGCCATCACCCCATGGCCCCCGCCGGTTCCCTGGCTACCGCTCTCGTCAGTACCCGTGCCACCGCCGGCGCCGCCAGCCACACGGGCAGCCGGGATGATGATCGCCCCGCCGCTCTCGATAGGCTCGCCGTAGACGCGACTGACCGAGATCGAGTCGTTGGCCTTGGCGAGCAGTTCGTCGACATCCATGAGTGCTCCTCTCTCGAAGGGTCGCAACGACCGGGTCTCAACCGGAGACGACCACACCTCGCTTGACCACCTTCCACGTGTGGTCTGCATCTGGACGGTAGGACAGATGGAGGTGGGAGTCCGCATCGAGCACGACCATGTCGGCCAGGGCTCCAGGCCCAAGCCGTCCCCGGTCCGGTAGTTCGAGGGCGAGCGACCCGCCCCTCGTGGCGGCCCACAGCGCCTGCTCAGGAGAGAGGCCCAACTCGAGCACACCGAGCGCCACCACGAAAGGCATCCGCTCCACGAAGGACGTTCCTGGGTTGCAGTCGGTGGCCAGCGCCACAGTCACGCCCTTGTCCCAGAGCATTCGGGCGGGCGGCATGGTGCCGAGTGACAACGAGGCGGCGGGGAGCAGGACGGCCGCCACCCGCGACTCCGCAAGTAGCGCCGCCTGCTCGCTGGTGCAGTGGTCGAGATGGTCGGCGGAGGCCGCCCGCAGCTCGACGGCCAGCTCCACTGCGCCGACATTTGCGAGTTGGCCGGCATGGAGCCGGGGCTTGAGCCCGTGCTTCACCCCGGCCTGGAGCACCCGCCGCGCCTCGTCCTGATCGAAAGCGCCCCGATCGCAGAAGACGTCGCAGAACCGGGCCAGCGGGGCGCAGACGGGGAGCATCTCCTGGGTCACCATCCAGAGGTATGCCTGGCGGAGGTCTTCAAACTCCTCGGGTATGGCGTGAGCCCCGAGGAAGGTGGGGACCACGTCGATGGGAAGCCGCTCCCCGATCTCGTTGGCCACCTCGAGAAGATGGACCTCGGTGAGAGGCTCGAGCCCATACCCGGACTTGACCTCGACCGTCGTGGTCCCGGCGGCGAGCATCCTCCCCGCCCGGGCGATGGCGCCCTCCATCAGCAAGTCGGGCCCGGCCAGGCGGGTGGCGGCGACCGTTGACCGAATCCCCCCTCCGGCGGCTGCGATGTCCTCGTACCGCTCCCCGCGCCGCCTTCTCCCGAACTCGATCGACCGCTCGCCGGCGAAGACGAGGTGGGTGTGGGAATCGACGAACCCGGGGATCACAGCTCGTCCCCCGCAGTCGAGTTCGGGCAAGTCGCGGTACCGGTAGGGAAGTGCCGCCGCGGGACCGGCCCATGCGACCTTCCCGTCCCGAACGGCGACGGTGGCATCGGGGACCTCGCCGATCAGGTCGTCCCCGACCGAATCGTTGGTCACGAGCCGTCCGATCCCGGTCACCAAGAGGTCGCCATCGAACCGTGGGTCGGTGCGCTCCCGGCTGATTTGGATCGCCAGCTCAGCGCATTCTGGGCAGATGGCAACGCCGCCGGGCCCGGCGACGAGTGTCGGCACCTCGGTGTCGCGCCGTCCACAGAAGCTGCACCGCCCAGCGGCCACCGTTCAGCGCCCGTCCCCGGGTCGGCCTGTTTGGTCTTGCGGCAGGGGAGATCGGTTCGGTCCCATGGGGACGCGTACGCCCCTCTCCCCGGCAACTTGGCGGGCGCGGTCGTACCCGGCGTCGGCGTGGCGCATCACCCCGGTGGCCGGGTCGTTGGTGAGAACTCGCTCCAAGCGGACCGCCGCCTCGTCGCTGCCGTCGGCCACCACCTGGGCGCCGGCGTGAATCGACTTGCCCATCCCCACCCCGCCCCCGTGGTGCACCGCCACCCAGGCGGCACCCGAGGCGACGTTGAGCAACGCGTTGAGGATCGGCCAGTCGGCGATGGCATCGGATCCGTCCGCCATCGCCTCGGTCTCCCGGTAAGGGGAGGCAACCGACCCGGAGTCGAGATGGTCACGCCCGATGACGATGGGAGCGGTCACCTCGCCCGATCGAACCAGGTTGTTGAAGGCGAGTCCTGCCATGTGGCGCTCCCCGTAGCCGAGCCAGCAGATCCTGGCGGGGAGCCCCTGCGCGGGGACCCGGTCCCGAGCAAGCTGGAGCCACCGTTGCAGACCGGCGTCGTCGGGGAACAACTCTCCCACCGCCCGATCGGTGGCGGCGATATCGGCGGGGTCCCCGGAGAGCGCCACCCAGCGGAACGGGCCCTTGCCCTCGCAGAAGAGCGGCCGCAGGTAGGCGGGGACGAACCCGGGGTACTCGAAGGCGTCGGCGAACCCGCCGACTCGGGCCTCGCCCCTCAGGTTGTTGCCGTAGTCGAAGACCTCGACTCCGGCCCGGTGGAACCCGACCATCGCCTCGCAGTGTCGGGCCATCGACCGTCTGGCCTCCTCTACATATCTGCCCGGGTCCTTGCCGCGCAGTTCGGCCGCCTCCTCCAGGGTGCGGCCTGCCGGGATGTAGCCGTTGAGCGGGTCGTGCGCCGAGGTCTGGTCGGTGACCACGTCGATCTCAGCCCCCCTCCGCAGCAGCTCGGGGACGGCATCGGCCGCGTTGGCCTCGACGCCGACCGAGAGCGGCCGGCGCTCCCGCTTGGCGGTGATCGCCAGCTGCAAGGCCTCGTCGAGCGAAGAGGCGACCTGGTCGAGGTAGCCGTCGCGGCGGCGACGCTCGATCCGGGCAGGGTCCACCTCGAGACACAGGGCCACCCCCCCGTTCATCGTCACCGCCAGCGGCTGCGCCCCTCCCATCCCACCCAGCCCGGCGGTGAGCGTCAACGTCCCCGCCAACGACCCGCCGAACCTCTGCTCGGCGACGGCGGAGAATGTCTGATAGGTGCCCTGGAGGATGCCCTGGGTGCCTATGTAGATCCATGAGCCTGCGGTCATCTGCCCGTACATGGTGAGACCGGCCGCTTCCAGCTCCCAGAAGTGCTCCCAATCAGCCCAGTCGGGGACGAGAAGGCTGTTGGCGATGAGGACGCGAGGCGCCATCGAATGGGTGCGGAAGACGCCCACCGGCTTGCCCGACTGGACCAGAAGAGTCTCGTCGTCCTCGAGATCGAGCAGGGTGGCGACGATGGCATCGAAGGCCTCCCACGAACGGGCCGCTCTCCCCCGTCCCCCGTAGACCACGAGCTCCTCCGGGTTCTCGGCAACCTCGGGGTCGAGGTTGTTCTCCAGACACCGCAGCGCCGCCTCCTGGAGCCACCCCTTGGCCCGGAGTGTCGATCCCCTCGCGGCGCGCACCGTTCGCATGGGAAACAACGGTACCTACCCCCCGCCACTCTCCACCCTGCTCCTGCGTGATGGACACCCGGAATCCGGGCGCGCCAGCCACGCCAGAACTAGAGGGTCGCTGCCTGCTTGGCCCTTATAGTCAACAGACCGGCGACGAGGATCAGCAACGAGGCGGCCAGTCCGGTCAGCACCGCAGGTCCGCGGGCACCTTGGCTTTCGAACATGTACTCACCGAATCCCCACCACCCGGCGAGCCCGACCAGACCAAGTCCGACGAGCAGACCGGAGCAGAGCCCGCGGCGCCCGGGGCGACGCATCGCTGTCGCCGCGGCGATGACCAGCAACGCCATACCGACTCGGTGGAGAGGTTCGGTGCTCCAGTGAACCGCCAGCGAGCCCGACTGACCGTAGGGCTTGATCGGGATAACCAGGGCCGCCAACAGAAACAACCCCGCCCCCGACGCGGCGAGCAGCATCGGCACGACGCCGAATGCCGCATCGCCCTCAGATCGCGCAGTGGGCTTCCAGAAGCATGCGCCTGCGGCGAGCCCGGCGAGACCACCGCCGACACCGGCGAAGATGCCGAAAGAGGGGCTACCGACATACAGGAGCATTTGCTCGGTCCAGATGCTGCGCGAGAAGGACAGATAAAAGAGCGTGGCGTACGTCGCCATGGCAAAAAGGATCCCGAGCGGGACGCCGTGGCCTCCACGAGCCAGCACGACCCCGCAGACGGCGATGACGACCCCGGCAATAGCCAGCGTCCAGAACCAGGAGGATTGTTCCAGTAGGTCGACGCTCGGGTCGGCGGAGTCGTAGGGGCTCACCACCGACGCGATGAGCAGCAACGCCGAGATTGCGGCCAGGGCCAAGCCCCACACCATCCTCGGATCCCTCGGCGGGGTAACGGCCGCAGGT
>DATADW010000068.1:0-7079 GCA_036258335.1 Acidimicrobiia bacterium | reverse complement strand
GGGTGTTGCCCATGTCGCGCAGCCGTACCAACGTCTCGATCAGCCGCTGGTTGTCGCGCTGGTGGAGCCCGATCGACGGCTCGTCGAGGATGTAGAGCACCCCGACCAAGCCCGACCCGATCTGGGTGGCCAGCCGTATCCGCTGCGCCTCGCCACCGGCCAGGCTGGTGGCGCCTCGGGCCAGGGTGAGGTAGTCGAGCCCGACGTCGAGCAGGAACTGGAGACGGGCCCGGATCTCCTTGAGCACCCGCTCTGCGATGTGCCGTTGGCGCTCGTCCAGATCGAGCCGGTCGAAGAACTCGGCGGCGGCGCTCAGCGAGAGCGTGGAAACCTGGTGGATGTTGCTCTCGCCGACGGTCACCGCCAGGGCGATCGGGTTGAGCCGCGCGCCCTCGCATGCGTCACAGGGGACCTCGCGCATGTACTCCTGGTAGTACTCGCGGGCGGAATCGCTCTCCGCATCGGCGTGACGACGCCGCAAGAAAGGGAGGACTCCCTCGTAGCTGGTGGTGTACTCGCGCCTCCTCCCGAACCGGTTGGTGTACGACACCTTGATGGGCCGGTCGCCGGTCCCTTCGAGAACCGTCCGCCTCGCCCTAGGGGGGAGCTTGCCCCATGGCTGGTCGATATCGAACTTGATGGTGGCTGCGACCCCTTCGAGTAGGCGCTGGAAGTAGCGCCCCTTCGTTCCTGCCCAGGGAACGACAGCACCGTCGGCGATCGACAGGTCGGGGTCGGGGATCACCAGGTCGGGGTCGACCTGGAACTTGGTGCCGATACCGAGGCACACCTGGCAGGCGCCATATGGGCTGTTGAAGGAGAAGTTGCGCGGCTGCAGTTCCTCGAACGAAGTGCCGTCGTGGGCGCAGGCGAGGTGCTGGCTGAAGGTCAAAGTGGGGCCGTCGACCACCTCCACCTTGGCAACCCCCTCGGCGATGTGAAGCGCCGTCTCCAGTGAGTCGGAGAGACGGCGCTCGATCCCCTCACGACGCACCAGTCGGTCGACGACCACCTCGATGGTGTGCTGGACATAGCGGTCGAGCTTGATCTCGTCGGTTAGCTCGTGGATCTCACCATCGATGCGCGCCCTGCTGAACCCGTCCCGGGCGAGATCCGCCAAGAGAGCCTCGTACTCCCCCTTTCGCCCCCGCACCACCGGGGCGAGAACCATGAAGCGCGTCCCCTCGGAGAACTCGAGCACCCGGTCGACGATCTGTTGAGGGGTCTGCCGCGCCACCTCCCTGCCGCACTGTGGGCAGTGCGGGATCCCGATCCGTGCGAAGAGCAGCCGCAGGTAGTCGTGGACCTCGGTGACCGTCCCCACCGTGGATCTGGGGTTGCGGCTCGCCGTCTTTTGGTCGATCGAGATCGCCGGGGAGAGACCCTCGATGAAGTCGACATCGGGCTTGTCCATCTGCCCGAGGAACTGACGGGCGTAGGCGGAGAGGCTCTCCACGTAGCGCCGCTGCCCTTCGGCGTAGATGGTGTCGAAGGCGAGGCTCGACTTGCCCGACCCCGAGATCCCGGTGAACACGATCAACCGATCGCGGGGCAACTCCAGCGAGAGGTTCTGCAGGTTGTGCTCCCGGGCTCCCCGGATGACGAGTTGGTCGGTGGACATCGGCGCCCGAGGTTACCGGGTGGAAATGACAAGCGTGTAGGCAGCTTTTGCGAGTCTGCCTCAACCGCTCTGTTCGGAGGCGCCGGTGTCCAGGGTGGCCGGCATCACGTCGTGGCGGCGCTTGTTGATCTGGACGAGCAGGTCGGCGAGCAAACCGACGAGAGCCAGTAGCGCAGCCAGGCCGAGCAGCACGAAGGTGTTCTCCGCCACCCGGAAGTCCTTGGTGATCAGGTCGTAGACCAGCTTCCCGAAACCGACGATTCCGAGCACCGCCGCCGGTGGGCCGAAAACCCGGAGCGGCTCGTAGAGCAGGACCATGCGGACTACCTGGAGCAGGTAGCGCCGCGTATCCGTCCACCAGTGGAACTTGGAACGCCCCCGCCGCGGGAAGTAGTCGATGGGGACATAGCGCACCGAGTAGCCATTGGTGAGAAATGCCATGGTCAGGGTGGTGACACATGAGAACCCGCGGGGCAGCAGGTAGAAGAACTGGGTGCCGACATCGCGCCTGAAGGCGCGGAACCCGGAGTTGAGATCGGGTATCCGGACCCCGGCAAGGTAACCGGCCAGCTTCCGGATGAACCACTTCGCCGGGCCGCGCAGAAACCGGGCGGTCCCCTGCTCCGAGGTGCGGGCGCCGACCACCTGGTCCCACCCGTCGAGCTCGCCAACCAGTTCGGGGATCTGGTCGTTGGGGTAGGTCATGTCGACATCGGTCCACACCACGACACGGCCTCGGGCGCTCATCGACCCGAACTTCCGAGCCGATCCGGTCCCCCGGTTCTGGGCGAACCGGATCAATCGGATGTCGTCCCGTCCCACCAACCGCTCCACCGAGTCGTCGCTCGAGCCGTCGTCGACCACGATCACCTCGTAGCTGAGGCTCGAGGCGTCCATCGACTTGTGGATCCGCTCCAGCTCGTCGTCGATGTTGTCCGACTCGTTGAAAACGGGGAGCACGATGCTGACATCGAGCCCGGGCGGGGGTGACGCTGACACGCTGAGCAAAGAGGATACCGTTGCGCCCTCTTGCCCCCTGCGATCCCCCAAGGCACCGCGGCGAAGGTTGAGCCCCGTCGCCCAGGTGCCCTGCGCGCTTGGCTGATCTTCCTCGCTGCTCTCTTGGTGCTCGTCGTTGTCCACCGCGACCGGCTCATGAACCCCACTGGATGGGATCCAACGTGGGGAATGGTTCCGGCGGCGGCCACCCTTGCCGAGACCGGAGGCGACCTTGCCGCCGTGATAGACCAGCCCAGCCTCTGGGAGGGAGGGGCAAATGCTCACGCCACCTCGACCATGACCTGGCTGGTGGCGGCGGTGTTTCGAGTCCTCGGAGCAGATGACGGCCTCCTCCTCCTTCACCTGCTTTCGCTCGTCTTCGCCGCGGGTCTTTCCACCGCCGCGTTTTGCCTGCTGTCGCCGGCAGTCAGCCTTCCCACGGCACTGCTCGGGAGCGCGTTGGTGCTTGCCACTCCCCTAGCCCTCCAGCAAGCCGCCGATGTGTACATCGACCTGCCGCTGGCGCTTGTCGCCACGCTGGCGATGGTGACCGCGAGCCGGCATCAGGCAATCCCGACCGCTCTGCTCGTGCTGCTCGCCGTCTCGCTCAAATCTTCCGGAGTGATGACCGTTCCTCTGCTCATTCCGGCGTTCGAGAACTTGGCGCCCAGAGGGCGGCGCTGGGGTCTCACGATGCTCGCAGCCGGCCTCGCCGTGGTGCCTCTCTTGGCCGCGGTTGTAACCGCTCCCGCTGGGGGAAGCGGGGCGCGCCGCATCGACATCCCATTGACCCTGAGCGGGATCTACCTCGCCATCACCATCGACGTGCTGGCGCTAGCCCTCGTCGCTGGTCTTGCCACCTTCAGGCCGCGCTCCTTGCCGAAGCCGGCGTCAGCGGTCCGTCGGGTGTCGTTGAGCCTCGTTGCCGGGTTCGTCGCCGCCCATCTGGGTGCTCTCATCCTCACCGCGTCCTATCCGGTGCTCCCGCGCTACTACCTCGTCATCGTCCCGGCCCTTGTCGGCCTGGTATCAGTCGGGCTCGAAGCCCGCCGGCCGCTCGAGGCTCGGGCGGTGTTGGCGGCGTTCTTGGCATTCGCCGTGGCCAACAGTTGGGGGGCGCTCTACCCGCTGCGTGATCCTCCCGCTTATGTCGCCACCGAGCGCTCGCTCCGGGCCCAAGACCTGATCGACCTGGCCCAACAAGGTGCCTCCTGGCTGTCGGAGCAAGAAGATCGAACGCTGGTGGTGGACCGGCCCATGTGGTTCCGCCTCCGCTACCCGGAATCGGGATACGTCGATCGCCGCGAGGACGATCTGGTGATGGCGTTCCAAATCGGTGACCCACCGCCGATCCCCGATCGATTCGCCCTGGTGATCGAACAGGATCCCCGCCATGCTCCGGCCCTGGAGGAGGTGGTCGACCTCGCTCGTGAGAGCGGTTTTACGCTGGTCGAGCGGGAGATCGCCTCGGGGCCATTCCGCAGCCGTCTCGTCACGGGCGACCGATAACGAATTGATCAGTCGGACGCTCTAACCGAAAACCCGCAGCGCTGGCCTCATCGGGTGGCTTCGGCGGCGTCGCGCAACTCGCGGCGTAGCTCGTTGACCTCGTCTCGAAGCCGGGCGGCGTATTCGAAGCGGAGGTCCTTCGCCGCTTCGTGCATCTCCTCCTCCAGGCTGAGGATCAGCCGGGCCAGGTCGTCGCCGGCGAGGTCGAGGGTGCGGCGGACGTCTACCTCGCGCCGTCTCCGCTCCGCAGCCGGGGCCTGGTTCGACTGGAGCAGCTCGAGTATGTCCGAGACCCTCTTGCGGATGGTCTGCGGGTCGATACCGTGCTCCTCGTTGTAGATGACCTGGAGATGGCGGCGTCTGTTGGTCTCGTTGATGGCGCGCTGCATCGAGTCGGTCACCTTGTCGGCGTACATCAGGACCTGCCCGTCGACGTTGCGTGCCGCCCGCCCGATGATCTGGATGAGGCTCGTCTCGGAGCGGAGAAAGCCCTCCTTGTCGGCGTCGAGGATGGCCACCAGCGAGACCTCGGGGAGATCGAGACCCTCGCGCAGCAGGTTGATCCCGACGAGAACGTCGAACTCCCCAAGCCTCAGCTCGCGCAGGATCTGAACTCGCTCGAGGGTGTCGATCTCGGAGTGGAGGTAACGGGCCCTCACCCCCATGTCGAGCAAGTAGTCGGTGAGGTCCTCGGCCATCTTCTTGGTGAGGGTGGTGACGAGCACACGTTGGTCTCGCCCCGCCCGCTCCTTGATCTCGTGGAGGAGATCGTCGATCTGACCCTTGGTGGGACGCACCACTACCTCTGGATCGACCAGCCCGGTGGGACGGACGATCTGCTCCACCACCTTTGGAGACTGCCGAAGCTCGAACGGTCCGGGTGTTGCCGAGAGGAATACCACCTGGTTGGCCCTTTCCAGCCACTCGTCGAATCGGAGCGGTCGGTTGTCCATCGCCGATGGCAGCCGGAAACCGTGCTCGACGAGCACCTCCTTTCTGCTGCGGTCGCCTTCGTACTGCCCCCCGATCTGGGGGATGGTCACGTGGCTCTCGTCGATCACGGTCACGTAGTTCTTGGGGAAGTAGTCGAGCAGCGTGTAGGGCGCATCACCTGTAGAGCGGCCGTCGAGGTACCGGCTGTAGTTCTCGATCCCCGAGCAGGTGCCCACCTCGCGCAGCATCTCGAGGTCGTAGTTGGTCCGCATCCGGAGCCGCTGCGCCTCCAAAAGCTTCCCGGCCTTCTCCAACTCGTCAAGCCTCTCGCCCAGTTCACTCTCGATCCCCACGACCGCCTTCTCCATGCGCTCCCGGGCGGTCACGTAGTGCGATGCGGGGAAGACGAACACTTCGCGCAATTCCTCGATCACCTCTCCGGTGACCGTGTCCATCCGCAGCATTCGATCGACGGTGTCGCCGAAGTACTCGACCCTGACCACCGTCTCCTCGTAGGAAGGGAAGACGTCGAGGGTGTCGCCCCTGACCCGGAAACGGCCCCTGGTGAGAGCCACCTCGTTGCGCTGGTAGTCGATGTCGACCAGCCGGCGGATCGCCGCCTGCATCGGGTAGTCGACCCCCTGAACCAGCCGGAGAAGCTGGCCGGAGTACTGCTCTGGAGAGCCGAGGCCGTATATGCACGAGACCGAGGCGACGATGATCATGTCGTCGCGCACGAGCAACCCCGAAGTGGCGGCGTGCCGGAGCCGGTCGATCTCGTCGTTGATCGTGGCGTCTTTCTCGATGTAGGTGTCGGTCTGAGGGATGTACGCCTCGGGTTGGTAGTAGTCGTAGTAAGAAACGAAGTACTCGACCCGGTTCTCCGGGAAGAACTGGCGGAACTCGTTGGCGAGCTGCGCGGCAAGAGCCTTGTTGGGGGCGATCACCAACGTGGGACGCTGCACAGCCTCGATAGTCCAGGCGATGGTGGCCGACTTGCCCGACCCCGTTATCCCGAGCAGCGTTTGGAAGGGGTCGCCGCGCTGGATCCCGGCGGCCAACTGCTCGATCGCGCTGGGTTGGTCACCGGCGGGTCGAAACTCGGAGTGGATGACGAACGGGGGCACGATCCGAGGATACCGGGAGCGAATGACAAGCATGTGAGAAGGAGGAGGCGGAAGACGGAAGGCGGAAGACCGAAGGCGGAGGCGCCGATTACTGGTTGCGCAACAGGGCTAGGAGGCTGTCGACGCGGGTAGCCAACGCGGCTTCCGTGGAGTCGTTGGTGAGGACGTGGTCGGCCCATGCGAGCCAATCCTCCGGAGATGGCTGCGAACCCACGCGCCGTTCGATGTCGCCTAGGGACATGCCGCGGAAAAGGAGGCGTTGGATTCGGGTCTCGAGGGGGGCGTCCACCACCACCCTGGTCCAGCCGTCGCCCATGAAGTCGGTGAGCAGCGGGACTTCGACCGCTACGTCGGCGTCGCCGATCATCTGCTCGATCCGGGCCCTGATAACGGGGTGGGTCAGCGACTCGAGCATGTCGAGCTCACCAGCGTCGTGGAAGACGATCGCGGCCAACCTGGAACGGTCGACTTGGCCGTTGACGACGACATCGGGCCATCGAGTGCCGACCGCCGCGGCAGCGCCGCCACCGGGCCCGAGCACATCGTGACCCACCAGGTCGGCATCAATCACCTGCACGCCGCGGCTCGCCAAGAGCCGACCCACCGTGCTCTTCCCGGAACCGATGCCGCCGCTGAGAAGGATCCTGACCCTCTGGGCCACCGCCGCCGACTGTAGCCTGATGGGATGCTGACTGTGTCTACCCCGTGGCGGGACCGGAGCGTCCGGCTGGCGCGGATCATCCTTTGGGTGGCGTTGTTGATCGGGGTCGGTTTCGACGTCACACGCGCCCTGCTCATCCATACCGACGACATGATTTCGACCTACGGTGCCGCCGCGGCAGCAATGGTCTACGTGATCGGGGTCACCGTCGTCCCCGCCCAGATGCTCC
>DATADW010000067.1:0-3690 GCA_036258335.1 Acidimicrobiia bacterium | reverse complement strand
CGGCGAGGAACCGCCCCAGACCATCGGCGCAATCATCGAGTCGGTAGACATCGCGCACCGGGATCTCGAGCGTGCCATCCACCACGTAACCGGCAAGCGTGGCGAACGTCTCCGCATTCGGATATGTCGCAAGGTTGGTGGCACCGATGTTCCTCTCCGCCAACGCGTCGACATCGGCGGCCGACAACGCGCTTGCCACGCGGCCGCCAGCGGAGACCACATCGGAAAGCGCCGACAGCGCCGGCCCGTCGCTGGCCAGGTCGATCAATCCATCGACGCCTCCCGGGTATGACTCCCTGACGGCGGCGGCGATGTCGCCCCCGAAGTCGATGACCTCGTCGGCGCCGAATCCCCGAAGGGTCTCCTCGTCGTCAGCCAGACCGGTGGCGATCACCTTCGCCCCTCGTGCATGTGCCAACTGGATCGCGAAGTTGCCCACCCCGCCGGTCGCCCCCACAATCAAAACGACCTTGCCGGGTCCTGCCTCGACCCAGTCCACCGCTGCCATCGCGGTTGAGCCGGCGAGTGGCAGCGCCGCCGCCTCGGTGAAACCGATCGTCTCGGGCTTGTGAGCTAGGTGCTGATCGGAGACGACCACGTGGTCGGCTAGCGAGCCGTTGCTCAGCACCATGTTGCCGATCATTCCCAGTACCTCGTCACCAACTGAAAAGTCGGTGACACCGTTCCCGACTGCTTCCACCACGCCGGCAAAGTCGCGGCCGAGAGTGACGGGGAACTGGTGCTCCAGCATCCCCTGGAGGAACCCCGCGGCGACGACGGCATCGAACCGGTTGAGCGACGCTGCCTTCACGGCGACCAGCACCTCGTCGGGTGCGGTGATCTCCGGTGTGGGCGCCTCGATGACGGACGGCGCCTCTCCGAAGTCGCCAAAGGCCAGTGCGCGCATTGCAATCTCCTCTCCATCCCCAACGGGGCCACCGGCGTCACACCGGAAGACCCCACCGTGCCACTCCCGAGAGCCGCTGCGTGCCCTGGGGGCTCACTGCGGTCGATTGGGATGCTACAAGAAGGGCCGCCGGGAAGACGATGCCCGCTCTATCCGGACCACATCGCTCCCGAAATGCAAGAACGGGCAATGTCTTCGGCCCGTTAGCCTCAACCGGCTCATGGAGATCCCCGAAGGTATCGAGTTGCGCCCCATCACCCCTGAAGACCTGCCCCAGGTCCATCGTGTGATGCGCCGCAGCGAGGTCAAGGACAACGAACCGATGGTGACGCAGTTCGATGAGGTCGTCTCCGAGTACGAAGCGCCCTTTTTCGACCCAGAATCGGACTCCCGCCTTGGCGTCGATCACGAGGGCCGGGTGGTCGCATGGGCCAAGGTCTGGTACCGGCCGAGCACCGTGCGCGAGCATCGCGCCTATCTCTTCGGCGGCGTCGACCCCGAATGGCGCCGGCGCGGCGTCGGGACCGCCGTGTTCAACTGGCAGTTGCAGCGCGCCCGGCAACTGGTGACCGAGGCGGAACCCGAACTCCCCCGAGTGGTCCGAACCGCATCCTGGGACTGGCTCGAGGACGCCATCGCCCTCTATGAGCGGTTCGGATTGGAGCCGGTCCGCTACAACGACGTCCTCTCCCGGTCATTGGCCGAGCCGATCCCAGTGACCGCCATTGATGGGGCCGACCTGGTGCCATGGGGGGAAGTCGATTCCGAGCAGGTGCGGAAGGCCCACAACGAGGCTTTCGCCGACCACTGGGGATCGACCCCGATACCCCGGGAGTCATGGGAGCACATGGGCAGTGCATCTGACTTCCGCCCCGACCTGAGCTTTGTGGCTCTCGCCGAGGGTGATGTGGTGGGGTACGCCCGAAACGCCGTCTACCCCGAGGATTGGGAGACCATCGGGCGCAAGGAGGGGTGGGTGGAGCAACTGGGTGTCAGGCGCTCGTGGCGTAAACGGGGGGTGGCCTCGACGTTGCTCGCTGCTTCGATGAATGCGTTCCTCGAGGACGGGCTAGACCACGCCGCACTCGGGGTGGACACCGACAACCCCACGGGCGCATACGGGCTCTACCAGCGGCTCGGCTTCGTCCCAAGGCACCGCAGCGTCACCCACCAATTGACCATCGCCCGCTGACTACCCAGGGTCGGGGGTCGACCCGGCTGAGGATGCGGGGCGGGGTCCGGGCATGCCATAATCACCGCAACGCGTTCATCGAGAGCGGTCGAGGGACGGGCCCTGCGACACCGCGGCAACCGGCCTCTGGCACGGTGCCAATGCCCGAACGATGAGCCGCCGACAGGCGGGGCTGCTCCCGCCTCGAGGCGCTCACGAGCGCGTCGAGGATGAGAGGAGAACGCCATGAGTGTCAGCCCGTGTTGTCATCGCCCGATCGGGGAAGCGCCGTGAGCGTGAAGCCCCATCTCCTCGGCTACCCCCGTATCGGGCCCAATCGCGAGCTCAAGTGGGCGCTGGAAGGCCGCTGGTCGGGCAAGACGCCGCGTGACGAGTTCGGGGCCAGGATCAAGCAGCTCAAGCAAGACCACCTCGATGAGCAGCGCAGACTCGTGGGAAGCGCAACCGACGACTACTTCCTCTACGACCAGACTCTGGAGACGGCGGTGATGCTGGAGGCGGTCCCGAGTTGGGCGCACGACGAAGACCCCTTTGTCAGCGTGTCCAACCTGGCGAGGGGAACGCCTGACCATGAAGCCTGGGAGATGACCAAGTGGTTTGACACCAACTACCACTACGTCGTCCCCGAGCTCACCGACCAGCCGACGAAGCTGACACCCCTGCCGTGGCGGGAACCGGTCAACGGGACCACATGGGTGGTTCTCGGGCCGTTCAGCCTGGTCAAGCTTTCGAGGGTTGCCGGCGACCCGGCTGCCATCGCCCAGAGCGCCGGCCGTGCCCTCTGGGAGTTGGCGGCGAAGTTCACCGATGTGCAGCTGCAACTCGACGAGCCGTGGTTGGGGCTGGAGCTCGACAACAGCGATCGCGCCATCCTCGAAGCCGCCTACGGTGAGTTGCCCCAATCGCTCCGACCGCTGGTCACCGTGCAATTCGGCTCCGCCGACGCCGCTGCCGCCGCTTTGCTCGGTGACGCCGGTGCCATCGTCCAGACCGAACCCGAACGGGTCTCAGAACAGCCCTGGCATGGGCGTGACCGGCTGCTCGTGGCGGTCATGGACGGCCGGAGCGTCTGGTCGGACCCGTATGAGCCGGTGGCTGTCTCGCTGGCGGACGTGCCGGAGGCCGCCGACGTGCTCGTGGTTCCCTCGACGTCGCTGATGTTCCTCCCTGTGACCACCGAAGGCGAGGATCTCCCGGATGGGTTCCAATTCGCGCGGGAGAAGGCTGCCGCCCTGACCACGTGGGTCAAGGCCCTGCAAGAGCGCGCCCATCCGGCCACTCCGGCGCCGTCGGTGCCGGAGTTCCCCTCGATCGGCGAGGTCGAGCCCAGGGCGCCGAGGGAGGAGCGGCGCGCCGCCCAAGCGGACCTCGACCTTCCCCCGTTCCCCGCCACCACCACCGGGAGCCTGCCGCAGACGGCCGAGGTCCGCCGGCTTCGGGTGTCGCTGCGCCGGGGCGAGATCGACCAGCGTCGATACGACGACGAGATCGACCGGCTCATCACCGATGCGGTGCGGTGGCAGGAGGAGGCCGGCCTCGACGTGTTGGTCCATGGTGAGTTCGAACGCACCGACATGGTCGAGTTCTTTGG
>DATADW010000066.1:0-3291 GCA_036258335.1 Acidimicrobiia bacterium | reverse complement strand
TGTCGAGGCCACCGGCATCCCCGTGGCGCTCCATGGGGGGACCGGCATGTCACCCGACCAGTTCGAGGACCTGATCGCCCGGGGTTGCGCCAAGGTGAACATCTCGACCGCGCTCAAGATCCGGTACATGCAGTCGGGCTATGACTTCATGACCGAGAATCCGGGTAAATACGACCCGCCCTCGCAGTTCGCCGTGCAACGCAGTGCGGTCATGGAAATGGCGAAAGAGCACATCCGTCTGTTCGGGAGCGAGGGCAAGGCCTGGTGAGCGCGCTCATCTTCGACTGCGACGGCGTGCTCGCCGACACCGAACGAGATGGGCACCGTGTCGCCTTCAACGAGACCTTCCGCCGGCTCGATCTTCCCATCGAGTGGTCAGAGGAGGTCTACGGCGAAAAGCTCCAGGTCGCCGGTGGCAAAGAGAGGATGGCGACCGAGCTCACCCCAGAGTTCGCCGCCGCCAACCGGTTGCCGACAGACTCGGAGGGGCGGGCCGCCGAGCTGGCCAAGTGGCACAAGCTGAAGACAGCCATCTACACCGACATGGTGGCTTCGGGCCAGCTCCCGCCGCGGCCAGGTGTGAATCGCCTGATAACCGAGGCGCAGGACGCCGGATGGCTGCTCGCCGTCGCCTCGACGTCGGCGGAGCCGTCGGTGATGGCGATCCTCCGGCAGGCGGTGGGGAAGGAGCGAGCGGACCGCTTCGACGTCGTACTCGCCGGCGACGTCGTCGACAGGAAGAAGCCGGCCCCCGATATCTACCTGCTCGCGCTGCAGAGGCTGGGGGAGACCGCCGGAGAGACCCTCGTCATCGAGGACTCCCGCAACGGTCTGTTGGCCGCCTCCGCCGCCGGGCTGCGGTGCGTGATGACGGTCAACGGCTACACGGAGGAGGAGGACAACAGCGAAGCGATTCTGGTCGTCTCGTCGCTGGGTGATCCGGGGGGTGAGCGAACGCGTGTAATCGCCAACCGAAGCTCCGCCCAACCCGGCGACTACGTGACCCTGCTGGATCTGGAGCGCTGTCTGGCCTCCTGACCCGAGATGAGAAATACAGGCTAAGGAGGAGGTATCTATGGCAAGACCTGCGCTCGACGATGTCGATCTCGTGCTCAGGACGATGGCGACAACGATCGTCGACAACGCCGACTATTTCGCCCAGCTCGACGCCGTTGTCGGCGACGGCGACTTCGGATACTCGCTTAGGAACGGGTTCGAGGTGGTCAGCGCCGACTACGACACATTTGATCGATCGAGCGTGGGGGCACTCCTCAAGAAGGTCGGCTTTGTCATCTCGGGCAAGGTGGGGGGCGTGAGCGGTCCCATCTGGGGAACCGCTTTTCTCCGGGCCGCCGCGGCCGCCGATGACAAGACGGAGCTCTCATCTGACGATGTGATCGAGATCCTGCGCGCCGCCGTCGAGGGAATCCAGACGCGCGGTGACGCATCGCTGGGTGACAAGACGCTGCTCGATTCGCTGGTGCCGGCGGTCGACAGCCTGGAGGCCAGCTTCAGGGAGGGGGTGAGCGATGAAGGGGTCGTCGCCCTTCAGGAGGCCGCCGACGTGGCAGTTAAGGCTGCCGAGGGCACCCTGGGGATGATCGCCAAGCGGGGCCGTGCCGCCTACACGGGCGAGCGCAGCCGTGATTCGGTTGACGCCGGAGCAACCGCGATCGGGGTGATCCTCCAGGACATAGCCAAGGCATGGCGAGAGAAGTACGGAAATGAGGAGGCCCAGGCGTGAAGAAGTTCGTCAACGACCCCCGTCAGTTCGTCCCCGAGATGTTGACCGGGATCCAGCTCGCAAGTGGGGGGACCCTCAAGTACGAGCCGAAGTACAACCTGATCTATCGGGCCGACATCCCCAAGGATGACAAGGTCACCGTGATTCAAGGTTCGGGCTCCGGTCACGAGCCGGCCCACACGATGATCGTGGGTCCTGGGATGCTCGACGGGGCATGTCCCGGCGACGTTTTTGCCGGGCCGCCGGTCGAGTTCGTCTACGAGACCTCCAAGCTGTTGTATTCGCCCAAGGGCATCCTCCATCTGGTCAACAACTACACCGGCGATCGCACCGCCTGGGAGATGGCCAAGGAGATGTGCGAGGCCGATGGTATGAAGGTGGGGGCACTCCTGGTCAACGACGACGTCGCGGTCAAGGACTCGACGTGGACCGTGGGACGCCGCGGGGTTGCGGGCAACTTCTTCGTCATCAAGGCGGTTGGAGCCGCCTCGGAGAACGGTGCAGAATTGGACGAGCTGGTGAGGATCGGGGAGAAGGTGATTGCCCAGGTGAGGACCATGGGCATCGCTCTCAGTTCGTGCACTCCACCGGTGAGGGGCACCCCGCTGTTCGAGATCGCCGATGACGAGATGGAGATCGGGATCGGCATCCACGGTGAGCCCGGCCGGGAGCGCACCAAGCTGGTCCCGGCGAACGACATCGTCGACATCCTCATGGACGCGGTCGTCCCCGACCTTCCATTCGAGTCCGGCGACGAGGTGGCGCTGATGATCAATGGGCTGGGTGGGACACCGATCAGCGAGCTGTACCTGCTCTACGGCATCGCGCACAACAAGCTGGCGGAGAAGGGCATCAACGTCTTCCGCAGCTACGTGAACGAGTACTGCACCTCGCTCGAGATGGCAGGCGCATCGCTTACGCTGCTCAAGGTTGACGACGAGCTGAAGGACCTGTTGCTGGCTCCGGCGGAGATCTCCAACCGCGTCTTCTGAGATCGACAGGGGCGGGAGCCACCGGCCTCCCGCCCCTGCGAGACGGCAGACGGCAAACGGCAGGCGGCGGCCAATCCAAATCCTTCCCCCGGAGGGAGGAAGGGTCCCGCTGCAGAGCAGCGGGTCGGGGGGCTGGCGAACTCCCAACGGTGCGCGGTCCCCTCCGCTCGCTCCGCTACCTCCTCCCCCTCACCGGAGGAGGCGGTAGGGGCCGCGTTCCCTACGATCGTCACCAGTGGAGAACCGCATCGAGCCGGGTCTGGCCCCGCCGCCGGGCTATGCCCACACCGTCACCGTCGGTTCCGGCGAGCGGCTCGTGTTCGCTGCGGGGTCCGTGCCCATCGACCAGTCGGGATCCCTGGTCGGGGCGGGCGATCTAAGGGCGCAAACACGGGCCGTTCTCACCAACCTGGCTGAGGCGCTGCGCGGTGCCGGCACCGGCCTCGACCGGGTCGTGGCCACCACCGTCTATGTGGTCGCCGCCGAGCAGGCCGATCTGGCGACGGTTTGGGAAGAGGTGCGCGCGTCGGAGCTCAGCGCCGGGCCGCACACCTC
>DATADW010000065.1:0-3804 GCA_036258335.1 Acidimicrobiia bacterium | reverse complement strand
GACCACCCTCGGGAACAGCGTCATGTGCGCTCCGGAGAGAGCGGAGAGTCCAACGGCGTCGACGTCCTCTTGGACCGCCGCCTCTACCACCTGCTCGGGCGTCTGGTGGAGACCGGTGTAGATGACCTCGTACCCGGCATCTCGCAGCGCTCTGGCCACCACCTTCGCCCCCCGGTCATGCCCATCGAGCCCTGGCTTTGCAATCAGGATCCGGCGCGACATTGCTTGGTGAGGGTAGTGGTCGGAGTACCCATTCCCTCCCCAGGTCTGGGCTGCCTCCCGCGGTCAGGGGGACGCGCGAGCGGAGCGAGTGGAGTGGGTAGTGCCGCTTGGGAGTCCTGGTGCCCCCAATCCGGGGGGGCGGATAGGAAGGCGCAGCGGGTCCCCTCCCCCCTCCGGGGGACGGAAAGAAGACGTCTACTCTTGGGGCGTGACCTCCCCGCTGCATGCCATCGCAGCACTAGGGCAGTCGATCTGGAGCGATCAGCTTTCCCGGTCGATGCTCACCAGCGGCGAATTGGCACGCCTCGTCAGTGAAGATGCGGTCACCGGGGTGACATCGAACCCCACGATCTTCGCCGGTGCCATCACGGGCAGCGACGACTACGACGACCAGCTCGGCGAGATGGCGAGACGGGGCGCCGACACCGTCGAAATCGTGACCGCGCTCATGACTCAGGACATCCAGGCCGGCTGCGATGTGTTGCGACCGGTCTGGGAACGCACTGGCGGCGGCGACGGGTTCGTCTCGGTAGAGGTCTCGCCCGACGTGGCAGACGACACCGAGGCGACGATCGCCGAGGCGCGCGACTGGGTGAAGAAGGTCGATCGCTCCAATCTGTACGTCAAGGTCCCGGCAACCCCGGCCGGGGTGCCCGCCATCCGCCGACTGACCGGCGAGGGGATCTCGATCAATGTCACCCTCATCTTTTCGCTCGATCGCTACCGCGAGGTCATGGACGCCTATCTCACCGGGCTCGACGAGTACCGCGCCAGCGGGGGCCGCCTCGACGTGATCACTTCGGTCGCCTCGTTCTTCGTGTCCCGATTCGACACCGAGGTCGACCCACGTTTGGAGCAGATCGGGACCCCCGAAGCTCTCGAGTTGAGGGGCCAGACGGGAGTGGCCAACGCTCGGGTTGCCTACGGCGACTTCCTCGACACATTCCGCGGTGATCGCTGGACCGCCCTCGCAACCGCGGGAGCGCGGGTGCAGCGGCCGCTCTGGGCGAGCACCAGCACCAAGAACCCCGACTACCCCGACACGAAGTACGTGGACGCATTGGTCCAGAAGGACACCGTGGACACCATGCCGCTCGAGACGATCGCCGTGGTGAAGGAGCACGGCAACCCCCACCCCCGGCGCTTCGGGGAGGAGGACATCGCCGCAGCGAGAAGCACGCTGCGGAGCCTGGACGAGGTGGGGATCGAGTACGGCGATGTGGTCCAAAAACTCGAGGACCATGGGGTGGAGAGGTTCACCGCCTCGTGGCGCGAGCTGGTCGATGACGTAGACCAGGCTCGGAAATCCGGTTGATCATGACCGCGCGTCAGATCGTCTCCTCCGGGTCGCCTTACGAGCCTGTGATCGGGTTCAGCCGCGCCCTCCGCGTCGGGGACCGGATCATGGTCTCGGGAACGGCGCCGGTCTGGCCCGACGGGACCTGTGACCCCGACCCGGCCGCTCAGGCGCGTCGTTGCTGGGAGATAATCATCGACGCCTTGGACCAGTGCGGCGCCGGGCCAAGCGAGGTAGTACGCACCCGCACCTACCTCACCGACCCGGCCGACTGGGAAGCCGTGGGGAGGGTTCACGGCGAAGTGATGGGCGATGCCCGCCCGGCTGCGACGATGGTCGTGGCGTCGGCACTGCTCGACCCGCGATGGAAGGTCGAGATCGAGGTCGAAGCGGTGCTCGATTGAGGCCGGTTACCCTGCCGCGGTGTTCCTCATTCTCGGTCTCCTCGTCTTCGGTCTTGCCGTCGGTTGGATCGGCCAACTCGTGCTCGGGATGGGCACCAAGCCAAACGCCCAATCGCTCATCGCCGGAGTGGCTGGCTCCTTCGTTGGCGGGCTGCTTGCCAGCCTGCTTGCTGGCGACGGACTGGCTCTCCGTCCGAGCGGGCTGATCGGCTCGGTGATCGGAGCGATCATCGTGCTGTTGATCTGGAGGGCGGTCAGCCGCTCCCGACCGAGGTCGGACTAGGCCTTCACGAGAGGTGCCCAGGCGAGAAGGAGGCGCTTGCGCCCCTCGGTGTCGAATTGCACCTCCGCTTCGGCCTTGTCTCCCTCACCGGTCAGAGCCCGCACCGTGCCCAGCCCCCATTTGTCGTGGCGGACACGGTCACCTGGGCCAATCTGCTCGGCGCTCAGCGTCCGGCGTGGGGTCGGGGCAGCCGGGAGGTCCTTTCGATCTCGTTTGGGTAGGTCCTTGACCAAGTTGGCCGGGACCTCGCGCAGGAAACGGCTCGGCGGGTTGTAGTTGGTGCCCCCCCAGAGGGTGCGGTGCCAGGCGTTGACCAGATAGAGCCGGTCCTCGGCGCGGGTCATGCCCACATATGCAAGACGCCTCTCTTCCTCCATCTGGTCGGGGTCACCCAGCGAGCGGACATGGGGGAACACCCCGTCCTCCAGCCCGACAAGGAAGACGACCGGGAACTCCAGACCCTTTGCGTTGTGCAGGGTCATGAGAGTGACCGACTCCTTGGCTTCCTCGAGGTCGTCGACGTCGGAAACCAATGTGACCGTCTCGAGGAACAACTCGAGCCGGCGTGTGCCGGTGAGGTCGTCCCACTCCTCGTCCCCCACCATGGACCCGGCGCTGATCTCCTCGTACTCCTCGGCCACCGAGATCAGCTCGCGCAGGTTCTCCACTCGGCCCAACGCCTCGACGGTGCGCTCCGCCTCCAACTCGCGCAGGTAGCCGGTGTCGTCGAGCACAGCCTGGACGGTCCTCTTCGGCCCCCCCTCTTCTGCGATGGCAGCAAGCGAGTCGAGGACTGTGAGGAAATCGGCAACCTGCGACCGTGCCCTCGTCGTCAATTGGGTCACCTCACCGGCACGACGCAGCGCGACGAGGAAGCCGACTCCCCCGGTCTGGGCGAAGCGCTCGATGTGCCCGACGGTGGTCGATCCGATCCCTCGCTTCGGCACGTTGATGACCCTCTTGAGAGCCACCTCGTCGGTCGGGTTGACCACAGCCCGCAGATAGGCGAGAACGTCCTTCACCTCCCGCCGCTCGTAGAAACGGACGCTCCCCACCACCGTGTAGGGGATGCCACGCCGGACCATGACCTCCTCGAGCACGCGGCTCTGGGCATTGGTGCGATAGAAGACGGCTACCTGGCCGAGCCGGTAACCCACGTCTTCGAGATGGTTCAACTCGTCGGCCACCATCCCCGCCTCGTCGTGCTCGTCCTCAGCCTGGTAGTGGTAGACCGGCTCGCCTTCTCCACGATCGCTCCACAGCTGCTTTGGCTTGCGTTTGGAGTTGTTGGCGATGACGGCGTTGGCCGCGTCGAGGATGGTCTCGGTGGATCGGTAGTTCTGGTCGAGCACGACCACCCTGGCGTCGGGGTAGTCCTTCTCGAACTCGAGGATGTTGCGGATGTCGGCGCCGCGGAACCCGTAGACGCTCTGGTCGGAGTCGCCGACGACGCACAGGTTGCGGTGCTGTTCGGAGAGCATCCGGAGCAGCATGTACTGGGCGTGGTTGGTGTCCTGGTACTCGTCGACCAGTACATGGAGGAAACGGTTCTGGTGCTGGGCGAGCACATCGGGAAATGCGCCGAAGAGCTCGACCGT
>DATADW010000064.1:0-1732 GCA_036258335.1 Acidimicrobiia bacterium | reverse complement strand
CGAGAGTGGTGGCCACCGAGAGCCCCACAGACCTGAGATCTGCGCTCGAAGCAGCCGCCCGTCTCGGGCTGGCCGTCGAACTCGCCGGGGCGACGGCACCTGGGACATCGGCCTTCGACCTTCCGGCGGATCCAGCGGGGTGGGCGGAGTCGCTGCGGTCGGCACAGGTCGTCTTCGACCACCCCGGGCTGCACGACTCGATCCGGTCCCACGCGGTGAACCTCACCCGGATGGCTGCGGCGGCCGCTCCACTGTTGGTAGAACGGCTCGACCCCGAGCTGGCATCCTTGGTCGGCGATCGACTGGTGGAAGTGCTGGCCACGGTCGACCCCGATGGATGGGACCACCCCACTACCCGGGAGCGGCGGATGGTCGACCTGCGCCGCGCCGCACTGATCGAGCACGGTCCGGCGGCGCGGTTGCGTCATCTCATGGTCGCTGGTGGTGGATCGGCGTCGGCGCCGTCGGTCTCGGTGCTGCTGGCGACCAACCGACCCGAGCAGATAGAGCACGCCATCGGCCAGCTCGAGCGCCAGAGCTACCCCGAGCTCGAGGTGGTGGTCGCACTCCACGGACCTGCAGCGGCACGGGCTCCAGATCTTCCTGGAGACATCAAGGTGATAGAGGCCGACGCCTCGCTGACCTTGGGCGAGGTGCTGCAGATGGCGGTTGAGTCGTCGAGTGGTGAGCTGCTCAGCAAGTTCGACGACGACGATTGGTACGGGCCGGATCACATTTGGGACCTAGTGCTGGCGAGGGAAGTATCCGGTGCCGTCCTGGTGGGGAAGGGGAGCGAGTTCGTCCACCTGGCCAGCTCGGAGGCGACCATCCGTCGCTTCATCGGCGGCGCCGACACCTGGACCACCACCATCGGTGGTGGGGCTCTGCTCATCGGGCGCCAGCAGCTCGACCGGATCGGCGGATGGCAGCCGCTGGCCCGCTCGGTCGACCGGGCGTTGATCGAGGACGTGCACCGCGCCGGGGGCCGGGTATACCGGACACATGGGTTCGGCTACGTGCTGGAGCGCCGTGGCTCGGGGCACACCTGGGAGGCCGGCGACGGCTACTTCCTCGACCAGGCCGAAAACACCTGGCCGGGGTTGGCTTTGGACGTGGCCGGGGTGGAATGAGCGCCGGGCAATGCTGACCTACCTGGTCGTGGCATCGGAGGGGCGCCACCCGCTCCCCGAGGCGGCGGTGGAGGTGCTCGGGTCATCGTCTCGGTGGCTGACACATGAGCCGGAAGCAACCCTGGTGTGGACATCGCCCAACGGCCGAGTGACCTTCGCCGGGTGGTTCACCCGCCCCGAGGCAATGAGCTGGGAGCCGTGGCACCTCGGTCCCAAAGGGCTTACCGCCATGGCGGGTTGGGGCTGGCCCGAACCGGGCGGCTTGCCGAGGCCTCGCCGGCCGTGGGCACCCCAACTCGCCGCCCATCTGGAGAGAAAAGGGGACCTCGACGAGCTGACCGGCAGCTTTAGCTCGGTCCGGCTCGCCACCGACGGACGGGGCTGGGTCGGTGCCGACCCCTTCGGTATCGGGCTGGTGTACACCGCGCCCGCCAAGGGGTTCGTAGCCGTGTCGAACAGCGCGGCGGTGGCGGCGTGCGCGGCTCAGCGCACCTCAGACCCGGTCCGATCGAGCGATCCGCTGGCTTGGCTCCCTTTCTTCGCCATGGTGCTCGACCCAGGGACGTCCCTCGATGGTGTGGAGGTATTGGGTCCAGGGGCCA
>DATADW010000063.1:0-22887 GCA_036258335.1 Acidimicrobiia bacterium | reverse complement strand
GCGCTCAAGTACGGCGGGTCGATCACCGCCTGCCACGGCTCGACCCGGGAGGGAGACGCCGAGTACGTCCCCCAGGAGATGGGAGGGGGTTTCGAGGTGATGAAGAAAATCAAGCGAGCCCTCGACCCCAACAACGTCATGAACCCGGGGAAGAACATGCTCGACAGCGCCTACGAGGACTGAGATGTTCGGTTTCACACTGGGAGCGCAGCGGCCACCCGACCCCCGGCCGGTCACCGACGGGGTGGTGATGCGCTTCGACCATGTCTACGAGGTCGACCCGGAGCGGATGGAGATCTTCCCCCAGCAGGAGATGCCGGCCTGGGACACGATGCGGATCGTCGCTTCCCGCTGGGACCACCTTGCCTGGATGCACGACCACTTCGCCGACACCTTGATCTCCGGCGAGGAACTGATCGCCGAGTTGGAAGTCGGGGAAATCTCGTAGTCCGGCGCGCTACCGCAGCTACTTCCCAACTGTCGACTTGATCGCCCCATGGTTCGTTTGGGGAGGAACGCGGGCGGAGGACGGAACTTTCCTCCGCTCATTCGTGCATCAAGGCGTATGCCTAATTCAGCGACACACCGCCCGGGTGGCTCTAGAGCGACGTTCGAGTCGAGCTCGAGCGCATCCACGAGCACCTCTTCAAGACGGCGGGCCGATTGAGTCGCGGGCTGATGCGCCGGACGAAAGCGTCACTGCCCGCACTGTTCATGCGGTGCTGGTCGAATGAGCAGCCGATCGATGGACGTCTGAACGAAGCCGGCGCCGAGGTAGAGGTTGCGGGCGGCGTCGGTTTCGAAGCCGACCTTCAGGCGGCGTGTGCCTCTGCGTGCGAGCCGATCGAGGCCGCTCGTGAGCAACATGCGGGCGAGGCCGCGTCGCTGGTAATCGTCCTCGACGCGCATCGGTTCGAGGAGTCCAACCAGCGTTGTGTGGTCGAACCAGAACAACGCGTAGCCGGCGACCCTGCCATCCGCGTCCTCGACAGCCAGATCGAGCGTCGGATCGTACAACGAGCACTGTCGCAGCCGCGGCTCGACCAGTTCGCCGTTGCGAGCGATCATCGGGTGCGGACGATCCGCGCGTGTCACTCGATCGACGATCGCGAACCCATCGACCTGCGCGACCGGCGGGCGCTGGTCGGCGTCCATCCATGCCGTGCCCGACAACTCGTCGGTCATCGCGAATCCACTCTGGATGGCGAGGCCCGCCAGCGGCGCATCGACATCGCGCACGAGCACCTGGAGTGCCTCGCCCCGATGTCCGGCGGCGGCTTTCAACGTCGCGGCCCAGACGTCTTCCTCGTCGACGACCGACGGCACGGCGATGACGTCTGCTTGCCAGGTGTCGCCCCAGGCCGTCAGCCCCGCAGCAGCCACCGGGCCGACCTCATCGAACCAGACCGGGAGCGCCAGCTCGTCGGTGGCGCGGGGGCGGCGCCACCACCACTGCACGTCGGCGGCCTCCCACATGCCACCGAGCGGATCAGTCAGGCGAGCGCGCTGCAGGACGGTGGTCCACGCGTTCAGCCGTCCGAGACCCCGCAGCAGCTCGCGTCGCACGATCACGTTCGTCAAGCGTATTGGCCGGGCGATCAGGCCGACCCGGCGGCTCACCCCAGGGCGGGCATCACCCGGTCGTGTATCAGTTGCAGCTGGCCGGCGGCGTCGGGGCAGTTGTCGATCGTCCTACCGGTGAACGCATTGACCAGATAGGGGTCGGTGATGGCCGCCACGACATGGTTGATCCCGGTGGGGAGGATGTCGGCCTGCAGCTTGGCGACACACTCCTCGGGTGTTCCCGAGATCGAGAGCTTCTCGCCCAGTTCCGGACTGGTGAGGTCCACCGCCTTCTGCACATCACCGGCCCCGAATGCCTCGAAGATCGGGGCGAGGTCGGCTGAGGAGATCCCGTGCCGCTTCAACTGGCTGTCAGGCATCGCCGACAGGTAGAAGGCGACCATGATCCGGGCCACCTCCTTGGCCGCCGCCGAGTCCTCGGAGCACACCCAGACCACCCAGGCGGCGAGGTCGAGATCCGTCCAGTCGCGTCCTGCCTTTTCGGCGCCGTCCTTGACGTGCTGCATCACGTAGTCGTAGTTCTCGCGTGAGTAACCCAGCGCGTGGTGGAGACCGTCGAACCGCTCCCCGGCCACCTCGAAGGAGCGGGGACCGCCCATGGCGCCCAGCTTGACCGGCATCCTCTCCTGCACCGGGCGGGCCAGGGTCCACAACCCGGAGTAGCTGAAGAAATCGCCGTCGTAGGTGACGGCACCGTCGTCCAACAGGCTGCGCATCACATCCTGTGCCTCGATCACACGGGAGAGCGGCTTGGTGCCCTGCCAGGGCCGGTTGTACTGGGCGAGAAGCGAGATGTTCCCAAAGCTGACCACCAGGTCGGCCCGACCCCCGGACAACTCGTCGAGGGTCGCCAGCTGCTGGACGATCAGCGTCGGGTCGCGCAGGATGACGTGGGTGACACTCGGCCCCATCTTGATCTGGCTGGTGCTGGCCGAGGCGGCGGCGAAGAGGAGCCACATGTCCTTCCACCATGTCTCGTCAACCGAGTAGGCGCCGTAGAACCCCAGCTGATCCGCCTTCTCGATCAGTGAGATCGACTCGGGCAGCGGGTAGGCCGGCAGGTGCATGTAGCTGAATTTGACCATCGTTCCGAACCTCCTCCGCCCGAGGGCACTCCCGTCGGGCGAGACTATCAATGCCTCGATGGCCGGGCCCACTCAGAGCGTGATATTCGACATCACATGCTTGAGCCGGGTGTACTCCTCGAAGGCGTAAATGGACAGGTCCTTGCCGTACCCGGACTGCTTGAAACCGCCGTGGGGCATCTCGGCCACCAACGGGATGTGACAGTTGATCCAGACGCACCCGTAGTCGAGTTGCTTCGCCATCCGCATCGCTCGCCCGTGGTCCCGGGTCCACACGCTGGAAGCGAGCCCGTATTTGACTCCGTTCGCCCAAACCAGTGCCTTCTCTTCGTCGTCGAAGCGCTGCACGGTGATCACCGGCCCGAAGATCTCCTCCTGGCTCAGCTCATCGTCCTGGGCGAGACCGGCTACCACCGTCGGCTGGTGGAAGAACCCTGGGCGGTCGAGGCGGGACCCCCCGGCGACCACCTCGACGCCGTCACCGGCCCGCTCCAGGAATGCCTCGACCCTGGCCATTTGGTCGGCGTTGTTGAGCGGCCCGTAGGTTGTGTTCTCGTCGAACGGGTCGCCGGTGACCGTCCCCTCGGCTTGGGCGGCGAGGGCGGCGACCAGCTCGTCGTGGACCCCGCCTCCCACCAGAATCCGGGTAGCCGCGGTGCAGTCCTGGCCGGCGTTGTAGTAGCCGGCCCCGGCGATGGCCTCGGAAGCTGCTTCCACATCGGCGTCGTCGAATACCAACACCGGGGCCTTTCCTCCGAGCTCGAGGTGGACCCGCTTCAATTGGTCGGCCGCCGCCGCCGCCACCTCCTTACCGGCGCGGATGCTCCCGGTCACCGAGACCATGTGCGGGACCGGGTGCGAGACCAGAGCCCGGCCGGTGTCTCGGTCGCCGCACACCACGTTGAACACCCCGGGGGGAAGGAACTCGGCTGCGAGCTCGGCGAGCCGTACCGCGGTCACCGGAGTGGTGTCGGATGGCTTGAGCACCACCGCGTTACCCGCGGCCAGCGCCGGCCCCACCTTCCAGACCGCCATCATCAGCGGGTAGTTCCAGGGGGTCACCTGGGCACACACACCCACCGGCTCGCGCCGGATAGATGAGGTGTGGCCCTCCATGTACTCGGCGGTGGCCAGCCCGGCCAGCATCCGGGCGGCGCCGGCGAAGAACCTGAGCTGGTCGAGCGCCGGCGGCAGCTCCTCAGCCAGGGTGAGCCCAAACGGCTTCCCGGTGTTCTCGACCTCGAGCCGGGCGAGCTCCTCGGCGTGGTCCTCGACGGTGTCGGCGATCCGGAGCAACGCCCTGCTCCGCTCCGAGGGCGTGGTCTCCCGCCATGCTTCGAAGGCCCGCTCCGCCGCCCGCATGGCGGCGTCGACGTCCTCGGGGCCGGACAGCGCCGCCCGGGCGAATTCCTCACCGGTGACTGGGTCGATCAGCGGTGCGGTCGCCCCGCTGGCTGCATCGCGCAACTCGCCGTCGATGAAGTTCCGCACCGTGGTGGTCATCGTTGCTCCTCCTCACTGATGGGAGAAAGGTACCGGCCTCCGCTCGGGGAATGCCCCCTAGCATCCTCCGGCAATGAGCGACTGGCCCTTCTCTCCGCCGATTTCCCCGATGAAGGCGGTGGTGCGCAACGAGATCCCGGTGGGCGATTGGGCCTACGAGCCGAAGTGGGATGGTTTCCGGATGATCGCCTGGAGCGGGCCGGATGTCAGGCTCGATAGCCGCAGCGGCCGGCCCCTTCTCCGCTACCTCCCCGAGCTGACCCCGGCGCTGGAGCGCCTCCCCAGCGGGACCGTGGTCGACGGCGAGATCGTGGTAGTGATCGATGACCGGGTCAGCTTCGACGCTCTGGGGAACCGGATTCACCCGGCGGCGTCACGGGTGGCGATGCTGGCAGAGCAGACTCCTGCCGCCTTGGTTGCTTTCGACCTCCTCGCACATGACGGGGCCGACCTCCGTCAGCAGCCGTTCTCGGAGAGGAGGCGGCGGCTCGAGGGTCTGGTTGCGGGGCTGGGCTCGCCGTGGAACCTGAGCCCGCTCACCACCGACCCCGACGAGGCCGGGCGTTGGTTCGTCGAATACGAGTCGGCCGGGTGCGATGGCCTTGTTTGCAAGCGGCTCGATCAGCGCTATGTCGAGGAAAAGCGGGAGATGGTCAAGGTGAAGCATCGCCGCACCGTCGACGTGGTGATCGGCGGGTACCGTGAGCACAAGGACGGTGGGAAGGTGGGCTCGCTCCTCCTCGGGATGTACGCCCCCAACGGCCAACTGCATTTCGTCGGCCACACCTCCGGGTTCTCCGAGAAGGACCGAAAAGCCATCTTCGAGCAACTGCAGCCCCTGGTGGGTGGGGCGAGCTTCGGCGAGGACGTACGTGTGCCCGGTGCCGAAAGCCGTTGGACCGGCGGCAAGGACCTCTCGTGGGTGCCGCTGCGCAACGAATTGGTGGCCGAGGTCAGCTTCGACCAGCTTGCCGAAGGCAGATTCCGGCATGGCGCTCGTTTCGAGAGGTGGAGGATCGACAAACCGCCCGAAGAGTGCACCCTCGACCAGATCGACCCGCCGAAAGGAGCCGGGTTCGGCGAGGTGGTCGGCGACTGAATCAGGGGGCGCGCCGCTGCTGGCTGCCCTACCCTGACCCAATGGGTATCTTCACGGTGCGCCGCCGTGGCAGCGCGCACCGCTCGGGACCGACGGCGTCGTAGTCTCGGTCAGAACTTCCTCGTAGACCGCGCTCTCGCCGAGCGGATGGCTGCAACGGTCACCACCGGCGAACTGGTCCTCGATCTTGGCGCGGGTACTGGCGCGCTCGCCATCCCTCTGGCCGAGGCCGGCGCGAGGGTCGTGGCCGTGGAGGCCGACCCGATCTGGGCGCGGAGGCTTGACAGGGGTCTTGCCGGAAGCGGCTTGACCGTCGAGGTCGTGGTCGCCGACATCCTGGCCGTGCCGCTTCCTACCGAGCCATACAGAGTGGTGGCCAGCCCGCCATTCGGGGTCACCACCGCTTTGATGCGGCGGCTGCTCGACCGGCCCGATCTCGGTCCCTACAGGGCCGACCTGTTGGTCCAATGGGAGGTGGCCCGAAAACGGTGCGAGTTGCCTCCCTCCACCTTGCTCTCCACGACATGGGCTCCGTGGTGGGAGATGACGATCGTTGAGCGTGTCTCACGGACTGCTTTCGCTCCGGTGCCACGGATCGACGCCGGCTGGATCGAGGTGAAGAGGCGCATCCCTCATCTGCTGCCCTCCCGGCTCGCTCCAGACTTCGCCCGTCTCGTCAGAGCCGAGTGGGACCACCGACCCGGCGTACCCTGACCGGGTGGAGACGCTGCAGGTCGTCGAGGTGGGGCCGCGAGACGGCCTCCAGAACGAAGCGGTGGAGCTGTCCACCAACGACAAGGTGACATTGATCACCCGGCTTGTGGATGCCGGGCTGAGCAGGACCGAGGCGGTCAGCTTCGCACACCCAAAGCGCGTCCCGCAGATGGCCGACGCCGAGGACGTGATGGCGGCCATGCCCTCGCCGAGCGGCGCCCGTCTCATCGGGTTGGTGATGAATTGGAAGGGATGGCAGCGCGCCGCCGCCACCGAGGTGACCGAGGTGAACGTGCCGGTCTTTGCCACCGAGACGTTCAACGAGCGGAACCAGGGAGCGCCGATAGCCGAGACCGTCGCCCAGATGGCCGATGTGGTCACCGCCGCCGGCGAGCGAGGAGTGGCGGTGACGGGCACGGTCAGTGCCGCTTGGGGGTGCCCCTTCGAGGGCGAGGTTCCGATCGCCAAGGTCGTCGAACTGACCCAGGCGGTGGCGGCCACCGGAGTGGGCGAGTTGGCGCTTGCCGACACCATCGGGGTAGCCGACCCCTGGTCGGTTGAACGACTGCTCGGGGCGGTCATATCGGTGGTCGGCGAACTGCCGCTGCGGGTCCACTTCCACGACACTCGGAACACCGGTCTGGCCAACGTTTACTCGGCGGTCCAGAACGGGGTGACGATCATCGACGCCGCGGTAGGAGGCATCGGCGGCTGCCCATTCGCCCCCGCGGCGACCGGGAACATAGCCACCGAGGATCTCGTGTTCATGCTCCATCGCGCCGGGTTCGACACGGGGATCGACCTGGCTGCCCTGCTGCGGGTTTCGGCGTGGCTGGAGATGAAACTCGGCCACCCGGTGGCGTCGATGCTCCTCAAGGCCGGCGCTTGGCCGACTTGATGTTCCTGCCTCCCCCGGTGAGGGGAGGCGCGAGCGGAGCGGGTGACTCTGCCGTCTATTCCCGGTGCCCGACCACAACCAAACTCTCGAATGGCATTTCGAGGCGACCTTCGTCGGTGACGAATCGAGCAAACATCTCGTTTGCCTCCTGGCGAATCCGCTCGTATACGTCCTCGGTGATCCGCTCACCAAGTGGGGTGCTCTCGACTTCGGTGGCAACGGCTGCATCGATCGAGGGAAATTTGGAGAGACTGGCGTGGGAGGCGACGACCGTCGACAGGGTGCGCTCGAATGCCGAACGAGCATCCTCCCAGCGACCTGCGGCGAGCGCTTCTTCACCGGTGCCGACGAAGTCCGCCGATTCCATCGGGGCCATTCTGCACCTCTGCCGCCTGGTGGTTTCAGATGCCGAGGACGCTCTTGGCGCGCTCCACGTCTTGGGTGCCTATGACGGCGCGTCCGTCCGGGCTGAAGTAGGCGACGTAAACGCCTACGCCTGCATCGGCCAGCTTTCTGGCTACCCCGGAGAGCCCGGCCATGGCGTCGACGATCAGGACGTCGCGCTCGTCGAGCACGGTGTAGCCCGAGTCGATGATGACCTCACGAGCCTGCTCGGCCAGATGATCATCGAACGCGACGTGGGCGATCCGTCCTTCGAGCCGGGGGAAGAAGCAACCGGCCACAGGCGGGATCCCGGCGCTGGCGAGGCGCTCCAGCAACGATGCCACTGTGCCTGGCTTTGTATCGAGCAGCAGTGCCAGATCTCTCATGCCACATCTCTCACAATTGCCTCCAAGCGTCGCCCCGGGGCTCTGTCAACGGGAGCCGGGGGTCGGGCTCAATTCCATCCCACGACCTGCGAACCCAGGCATGAGCCGGGTCGTCGCATGCCTTCCAGACCCGCTCGTCTCCGGGGCCGGCCATCACATTGAGGTAGTAGAGATGGTGTCCGGGTGCGGCCACACAGGGTCCGTGGTAGCCGCGGGGTATGAGGAACACATCTCCATCGTGCACCGTGACCGTGGCGTCGATCGTCCGGTCTTTCGTGTACGTGCGGTGGAGCCCGAACCCACCCTCACCCTGGACGCGGAAGTAGTAGATCTCCTCGAGCGGGACCTCACAGTCCGACCATTCGTCGTGCTTGTGAGGCGGCCACGATGACCAGTTCCCTTCCGGTGTCAGCACCTCTACAACGATTATCCGCTCGGCGTGGGCGATGTCGGCGGAGAGCAGGTTGTTCACCTGCCGCGTGGCCATTCCACTGCCGCGGATCTCGATGGCGATCTCGGCGGCGTCGAACCTTCTGGGCGGGTGCCCCTGGTCGGCGGGCGCCGTCGCCATCGCCAGCTCGCCCCCGTCCGGGGCGGTCAGCTCGCCGGTAGACCTCGGCGGGAGGTAGATCACGTCGGTGACGGCAGCGAACACGTCCTCCCGTCCGTCCAACTCGAACATGTCGTCATCCGCCTCCAGGCGAAAACTGCCCGACAGCGGCACCAGTACCGCCTCGTTATCCCCTGTCTGGAGCGTACGGGTCTGCCCGCCGGTGAAGGACCAGACGCGCAGCCCGCAGTAGTCCCACCCTGCCTCGACAGGATCGACCGCAACCGGGTCGGGCCCGTTGGTGAGGGTGCCGGCGGGTCGGAAGAGGTCGGCGCTCACTTCTTCCCCCGGACCACAGCCACCGCCCGGTCGACGACGGCAGCGACATCCCCGTCGGGGGGATAGAGCAGGCTGCGTCCCGCCACCAGACCCCGGACCTGGGGCAGCGCCATGGCGGCCTCCCAGCTTGCCATCAGCTCCTCGGACCGCTCACCCGGGTCACCGCCGAGGAGGAGACAGGGCAGGCTGGTCGCTGCCAGCACCCGTTCCGGCTCGGCCGGTGCGGGGAGCTTGAGCCATGTGTAGGCCGAAACCGGGCCCAGGGCCGATGCCACGGCCACCGCCTCGACGAGCAGATCGGGGTCGTTCACCACCCTGACCCTCCCATCCGGGTCGCGCCGCGCCGGGAGAGGTTCGACCATCGCAACCAGGCGCTCTGCAGCCAGGGCGCCAACCGCACCGGCACACGCCACCATCGTCTGGTTGCTCCCGGGGTCCGTGTCGTCGATACGAAGCAGCATCTTCCCGCCGTCGAGACCCATCGCGGCGATGGTCGGTGCGTCGAAAGCGGTGAACCGGTCGTCCAACTCCCAAGAGGAACCCGTCAGCCCGCCCCGGTTCATCGAACCGAACACCAGATGACCGTCGAGTTCGCCGAGCCGCAACAGGTCCTCGAAGATGTCGGGCGTTGCCAGCAACCCGTCAACGCCGGGGCGTCGCAGCGCCACGATTATGCGCTCGAGCAGCCGCCGGCGGTCTGCCATCGCCCACCGATCGTCACCCACTCCGAGGATGCGGCGGGCCGCATGGTCGGCGGCGATGATCACCAACCGCCCGTCTTCACCGAGCAGCGGGCGGCGGCGGCGATTCGCTGCCAGCTCGAACACGCGATCGGGGCGCGTCGCGCGGTCGTCGAGCAGCCATCGCCACCTCTCCTCGTTGATCAACAAGGTGCACCCGGGCCAGGCAGAATCGGGGGATGCGTCGCCCCATCACCCTTGTGGTGGCAGCGGCCTCGTTGGCCGTGGCCGGGCTCGGTGCCGCCGCACCGCCAGCCGGACTGCTGGTGACACCCGAGACGCCCGGTGACGTTGCCGTGCTTGCCGCCGCCACCTTCGAACGGTTCATCGAGGCGGCGCCGGCTCTCGACAGGTGCATCGGGAGAGTCCGCCTGGCCGGCGCATGGAGTCTGGGTGATCGGGGCAGCTACGACGCCGACACCTCCAGCATCACTGTCCGGATCCCGGGCACCGCTCCCCGGCTGGCGGCGACGTTGGTGCACGAGCTCGCCCACCATGTGGACCTGGCCTGCCTCTCCGAGGACGTCCGAGCCTCCTTCCGCCGGGTGCAGGGGCTCTCCGCTAACTCTCCTTGGGACGAGGGTGCATCCTGGGCCGAGGTACCGGCGGAGCAATTCGCCGAGACGATGGTCGAGGCCGTCTTGGGACGGCGCTCTCCGACACTTGGGGTGAGGATCGAACCGGTGGCGGTCGAGCTCATAACGCGTTGGGCCCAAGGGGGCTGACTCAGGCACGGTCGAGCAACTCCATCACCTCGTCCTCGTTGGGCATGGCATCGGCGCAGGCGAGGCGGGCGGCGACGTAGGCACCGGCGGCGTTGGCGAAGCGGACCGTCTTGGTTGCATCCCACCCCTGGAGCAAACCATGGCACAGGGCTGCGCCAAATGCATCGCCGGCACCGAGCCCGTTGACCACGGTCACCTCGACCGGGTCCACCCGACTCCTGCCGCCTTCCCAGGCGACCAGCACCCCATCGGGGCCGAGCTTGACCACGGCCAGGTCGAGACCGAGGTCGAGCAGCCTGTCCGCCAGTTCGTCGGGCCCACCGTCACCGACGGCGACGGCGCACTCCTCGAGGTTGCCCACGGACACCGTGGCGTGCCCCAACGCCTCTCGTTGCCATCGTCCAGCCTCCTCGGGCTCCGACCAGAACATGGGCCGGTAGTCGAGGTCGTGGATGGTGAGCGGGTTCCTCCCCCTCGCTTGGAGCGCGGCCAGGGTTGCATCGCGGCTGGGCTGCGCCGACAGACCAGTGCCCGTGGTCCAGAACACCCGGCTTGCCCGCACCTCGTCGAGATCGATTTCCTCAGAGGTGATGGTCATGTCGGGTGCGGTCGGCTCGCGGTAGAAGAGAAGCGGGAAGTTGTCCGGTGGGAATAGCTCGCAGAAGACCACCGGGGTGCGCAAGGTGGGATGGGTTCCGACGAAGCGGTCGTCCACGCCAAACCCTCGCAGGGCCCGGCGCACGTAATCCCCGAAGCCGTCGGCCCCCACCTTGGTGATCACCGCAGCCCGGTACCCGTATCGGGCAGCCCCGACCGCCACATTGGTGGCCGTTCCCCCTAACGACTTAGCGAACGAGGAAACCTCGGCCAGGGAAATTCCCGACTGTTCGGGGTAGAGGTCGACCCCTACCCGTCCCATCGTCAGGACGTCGAAGGGGCTCATTCGCCTGGTGGGCTGTCCTCCGGTGCCCCCGACGTCTCGCTCTCCTCAGCCTCGGCGAGGAACGTGGCGGCGGCCGCCCGCAGTTCGTCTGCTCCCTCGCCACCCTGGCGGGAAGCCGACTCCAGCTCATGCGAGAGCACTTCGAGATCGGCACCGCCCGCCATCATCTGGACCAGCTGCTCGAGGGCGATGTCGGCCTTTGCATAGTCGCCGAATACCTGGCCGCGCCGCAGGATGACGAAGTGGTCCCCGACCGGATAGGCGTGATGAGGGTTGTGCGTGATGAAGATCACTCCGATCCCGCGCTGCTTCGCCTGCACGATGTAGCGCAACACCACGCCCGCCTGCTTGACCCCCAGCGCCGCCGTCGGCTCGTCGAGGATCAGCACCTTGGCACCGAAGAAGACAGCGCGGGCGATGGCGACCGATTGGCGCTCACCACCGGAGAGTGTCCCCACAGGTTGGTCGGGATCGCGGATGTCGATCCCCATTTTGGACATCTCCTCACGGGTGGTCCGCCTGGCGAATTCGATGTCGTAACGGCGGAAGGGTCCCCAACCGCGGGTCGGCTCGGAGCCTAGGAAGAAGTTCCGCCAGATGCTCATCAAGGGGATCATCGCCAGATCCTGATAGACGGTTGCGATCCCCTTCTCCAACGCATGGCGCGGTGACGAGAACTCGACCTCCTCACCCTCGAATCGGTACACGCCTTCGTCGGCCTTGTGCACACCGGACAGCGTCTTGATCAGCGTCGACTTGCCCGCCCCGTTGTCGCCGAGGAGGCAGGTCACCTCGCCGGCACGTACGAAAACCGAGATGTCCTGGAGGGCGATGACGTTGCCGAAGTACTTCGAGATGTGCTCCACCTCGAGGAGAGGGGAGCCATTGGAGCGTTCCGCTTCTGCGGTGAGTGTCGCCGTCATCGCTTTGCCGCCCTTCCCCTGATCCAGTTGTTGAAGAGCACCGCTGCCACCAGCACGGCGCCCAACACCACCTGGAACCAGTCGGCATCGACACCGGTGAGTCTGATCCCTTGGTCGATCATGGCGAAAGTGAGCGCACCGAGCGAGGCGCCAACCGCAGATCCATAGCCGCCGGTGAGAAGGTTCCCACCGACCACCGCCGCAATGATGGCCCGGAACTCGAGTTGGGTCCCTCTGAGGGTGTCGGCCCCGGTGAACTGGACCACCTGAAGCAACCCCACCAGGAAGGCGGCCAGAGCCGTCGTCATGAATAGGGCTACCTTGAGTCTGGTTACCGGCACGCCGACGTTGCGGGCGGCGTTGGCATCGCCCCCTGCTCCGAAGATCCAGTTGCCCTGACGCGTCCGGAGCAACACCCAGGTGGCGAGGATCGTGAGCAGGATCCACCACAGGATGGTGATGCTGAACCTGGCCCCGCTGAATGTGAGTTGACCGGCGAGGATGGGTCGCGCCGACTCGTACCCGACCACCTGGTCGAGGTCGCCCAACTGGGTCCTGTTGGTCAACGACCGTGTAAGCGCGATGGTCAGGCCCCGGAATATGAAGAGCGAACCCAGAGTGATGATGAACGACGGAAGCTTGGTGCTCATCACCAGTGCCCCGTTGAATGCACCGATCAGCAGCGAGAGCACGAGAGCTACCGCCACGGCGGGCCAGAACGACCAGCCGAAGCCGCCGCCCGACTGCGCCGTGACCAGCACCATGATGGTCATCCCGGCGAATCCCACGATCGATCCGATGGAGAGGTCGAACTCGCCAGCGATCATCAGCAGAGCGACGGCCACGGCGAGGATCCCGAGAGGCGCCGCGGTGTTGAGGACGGCGGCGGTGGCCTGCCAGCTCACGAAGTTGTTGTCAAACGCCACGATGGCGAGGAAGGCGTAGACGATGACCACCGCCACGATCGCCCCGACCTCGGGGCGGGCGAGGAGGCGGCTGAACAACCCGACCCGGCGAACCCGTTCGTCGGCCGGGGGCGCCACAGGTGGTGGCGCGGTGTCTGTGGTCACGCTCTGCCTCCTCTCCGCACCTCACTCGAATCTATCGGAGGTGGCCCGCCCCCCTGCAGGCCACCATCCGATTCTCTAGCGGAGTCCCTGCTCCGAGTAGCTGACGACATCGGCCGCCGTCTCTGCGGTGACCAGCTGCGGGCCGGTCAGGATGACCCGGCCCACGCTCCCCAGAGGGATTGCACCGGTCTCCAGGTATTGGGTGAGCAACACGATGGGCAGGTATCCCTGGAGGTACTGCGCCTGGTCGATGGCGAACGCCATGTCGCCGTCGGTGATCGCCTGGAGCACCTCGGGGGAGAGGTCGAAGGTGGCGAATGTGATCGTCCCCAGTGACCCTGCCTCATCGAGCGCCGCCAAGGTCGGGATCGCCCCCGTCGGGCCGAGGGTGAGGATGCCGTTCGCATCGGCATTCGCCTGGAGCGCCGACGCCACCGACTGCTGGGCACCGGTCGGGTCGTTCAGGTCAACCGGAATCACCTCGACCGTCCCGCCCATGCCCTCGGTGAATCCCTCGCAGCGGAGGTCCAGGGCGGCGTTACCCACCTCTTGGTTGACGCAGAGGGCGTTAGTGACTCCCTCTGCGGCGAATGCCTGCCCGGCGATGAGGCCAGCCTCGCGCTCGGTCTGCCCGACGTGGACGAGCACTCCGAGGTCGGCGAACACGTCGCTTCCCGAGTTCATCGAGATCACCGGGATCCCGGCATCGACCGCCGCCTGGATGGAGGGCCCAAGGGCGTCAGCGTCGGGGATCGACACGACGAGACCGTCGGGCTGGCCGGCAACGGCCGTGTCGATGATCTGGCTCATGGCGACCATGTCGAAGGTCCCCGGAGCCTGGTAGTTGGCGGTCACGCCCATGTCCTCCGCCGCGGCGGCAACCCCGTTGGCGGCAACCGACCAGAACGGGTCGGAAGCCTGACCGTGCGTCACCACCTCGAAGGTGTAGTCGCGCTGGGTCACCCCGCCCCCCGCTTCGGTGCTCCCGGTGCCGGCCGCGGTCGTGTCGGCGCCGGCCGCCGACGTATCGGTGCCACCGTCGCCAGTGGTGGTGGCGGTGCCGCCACCGGTGGTGCATGCGGCTAGCGCCACCGCTATCACCGCTATCAGCGCCAACAATGACTTTCGAGTCACATCGTTCTCCCTTCTGCTTCACACGGGTCCGCTTTGACCCTCGTCGCGCCCGGTCGGCCCGGGCGACACCTTTGAGAAATTGTCCTCTAGCCACCGCATCCCAGCAGACGCGTCCGCCACCGGGCCGCTCCCCGGCTCAGGCTCCGTGGTGAGCACGGCGTCTTGCTCCAGAACGTACCAACCGTCGTATCCGGCATCCTCCAGAGCGGTGATGACCGTGGTCAGGTCCACGTCACCCTTGCCGAGCGGTCGGTATAGACCCTCAGTGACGGCGTGGTGGTAGCTCGACTCGCCTCGTCGGACACGCGCCGCCAAGGCGGCATCGACGTCCTTGAGATGGACGTGGGCGATGCGGTCCCTGTGTTCGAGTGCGACCTTGACCGGGTCGCCGCCCCCAGCGAGCACGTGGCCGGTGTCGAGGCACAGCGGCACGGTCGATTCGGCCATCGCCCTCTCGATCTGTTCGGGCGACTCAACCAATGTCCCCAGGTGGGGATGGAGCGATGCGGTGAGACCGTGTCTGCTGCATACTTCGGCTGCTTCCCCCAACGCGGCGCCGAGATGGCGCCATTCGTCGTCGCCCAACTCTTCGGACGTCTCGTAGGAGTCGTCACTACCCGATGCGGCCAGCACCGCGGCGTCGGCACCGGCTTCCGCCATCGAGACAACGGCGGTCTCCAGGACAGCCCGCTCTTCCGCCCATCGGTCGGGGCGGTGCAACACGATGGGTATGAAACCGCCGACCAATCGGAGTCCGTGGGGCCGGAGCACAGCCTGAAGAGCGGATGAATCTGTAGGGAGAAAACCCACTGGTCCCAACTCGGTGGCCCTCATCCCGATTGACGCCATCTCGGAGAGCACCCGTTCGGGCTCCATCCGGTGGCCCCAGGCCGGCACCTCGCACACACCCCAAGTGATGGGAGCACCGGCGACGCGATCGAGGAGATCTGTCATCTCGGGTTCCCGACCGGAGTGGCCGCGCTTTCCGTCATGAGACCTCCTCGAGCCTTACCGGGCGGTGCTCGGCGCGGGACAGGTCGCAGGCGACGGCAACGCGGAGCGCCTCGAGGGCGTCTTCGGGCGTGCATGGGTTCTTCCGGCGCCCTGCAGCCACCTCGAGAAACGCGCTCAGTTCGGCGCGGTAGGCAGGCTCGAAGCGTTGCTGGAAGTTGGCCCATGCCTCGGCCGGTGGCGGGGGCATCCCCGGCTCCACCGAGCGCAGCGGCATCCGCTCGTCCCAGCCGACCGCTATCGCATCTTCGGAGCCGATCAGCTCCATTCGGATGTCGTAACCGCGCGGGTCATGGCGGTTGACCGAGAGGACGCCGAGCGCCCCACCTCGGAGGCGGACGGTGGCGACCGCGGTGTCGACATCGTCGTAGGAGGCGAACACCGGGAACCCGATCACCGACCCATCTGCATACACCTCCTCGACCTCGCGGCCGGTAACGAAGCGGAGAGCGTCGAAGTCGTGGACGCTGAAGTCACGGAAGATGCCGCCCGACTGTGGGATGTACGACTCGTGTGGCGGCGCCGGGTCGTGCCCAGCCATCCGCACCAGGTAGAGGTTGCCAAGCCCGCCACTGAGTACCAGCTCGGAGGCGGCCCGAAACCCCGGGTCAAACCGTCGCTGGAACCCCATTTGGAGTGTTGCCCCGCTGCGCCGCACATGTTCGACGACACCGCGCGTCGATTCGAGGTCGAGCGAGATCGGCTTCTCACAGAAGGTGGTGAGCCCGGCATCGACGCTGGCGTGGATGAACTGGGCGTGCGTGTCAGTGGAGCTTGCAATGACGACAGCTCCCACCTTCCCCAGGAGATCGTCGACCGAACTTGCTTCCTCGTAGCCTCGCTCGGCGGCGAGCGTCGCCGTCCGCTCGGCATCAATATCGGCGATGACCACTCGGTCGACCGACGGAAGGTCGGCCAGGGTGGCGGCGTGAAACGCTCCGATACGTCCCACACCGATCACGCCTATGTCCATGGAGGCCCCTTGTCACCCGCCGAGTTGGAACGTTCCAATGAGCGGCGGTACCATAGGGTGCCGAGCGCAACGCTGTCAAGGGACTTTGCTTGCAACCGAGGAGGTCATCGATGGAGACCGTACGGCTAACGACAGCCCAAGCCATCGTCCGCTACCTGGTTGCGCAGCGGGTGGCGGATGGCGGGACCGATCTGCCACTCTTCGCCGGGGTCTTCGCCATTTTCGGCCACGGGAACGTCACCTGTCTCGGCGAGGCGCTGGAGAAGGAGAAGGATCGACTCCCCACATGGCGCGGTCAGAACGAGCAGACCATGGCGATGGCGGCGGTGGCATTCGCCAAGGCGCGAAGACGGCGCCAGATCATGGTCGCCACGTCCTCGATCGGTCCAGGCGCAACCAACATGGTGACGGCCGCCGGGATTGCGCTGGCAAACAGGCTGCCACTGCTGATGCTCTCCGGTGACACGTTCGCAAGCCGACTGCCCGACCCTGTCCTCCAGCAGGTGGAGCATTTCGGTGACCCCACGCTGACCGTCAACGACGCCTTCAAAGCCGTCTGCCGATACTGGGACCGCATCACGCATCCAGCGCAGATCATCAACAGCCTGCCCCGGGCTGTCGCCACCATGCTCGATCCCGGGGGTTGCGGCCCCGCCTTCCTGGGGCTGTCCCAAGACATCCAAGGTGAGGCCTTCGACTATCCGCTGGCCTTCTTCGCCGAGCGGACCCATACGATGCGACGACCCGGACCCGACCCATCCGAGCTGGCGGCGGCGGCGGCGGTCCTGCGGAGCTCCACCCGTCCGCTCGTGATCGCCGGTGGAGGCGTTCACTACAGCGGGGCGGTGGAATCGCTGCGTCGGTTTGCGGAGGACTGTCGGTTGCCCGTGGTAGAGACGGTCGCCGGTAAGTCCTCGCTGCGCTGGGACCATCCCAACCTCGCAGGTCCCATAGGCGTGACGGGGAGCACGTCTGCGAACGAGCTTGCGGCCGACGCCGACGTCGTGCTTGCCGTGGGTACCCGGATGCAGGACTTCACCACGGGGTCTTGGTCCGTCTTCAGAAACCCGGCCCTACGCCTGGTGATGCTCAACGTCGCACCCCACGACGCGGCCAAGCACCTGGCGGTTCCTCTGGTCGCCGACGCCGGGCGCGGGCTCGATGAGTTGGCGGGAGCGCTGGCCGATTGGCAGGCCCCTGCCGAGTGGCTCGGCCGAGGCCAGGACCTGTATCGGACGTGGAACGCCTATCTGGACGAGGCAGCAGAGCCACCGACCCCGGGCGTGCCTCCTTCGTACCAAGCCGTGATCAGAGTGATCAATGACCACGTCGGGGCGGGCGATTACGTGGTGGCCGCCGCCGGCGGGCTCCCCGGTGAGCTCAACAAGGGTTGGCGCTCGGTTGGCGTCGGCACATTCGATTGCGAGTATGGGTTCAGCTGCATGGGGTACGAGATCGGGGGCGCCTGGGGGGCGGCAATGGCGAAGGCCGCCGAAGGGAGCGGCACCGTGATCTCCTTCTGCGGCGATGGTTCGTATCTGATGGCCAACTCCGAGTTGTACAGCTCGGTGCTCTCCGGCCACCCCTTCGTCCTGGTGTTGTGCGACAACGGCGGTTTTGCGGTCATCGATCGCTTGCAGACCTTCAAGGGAAGCGCCTCGTTCAACAACATGCTCGAGGACACCAGGCACCGCGAGTTGGTACGGGTCGACTTCGCCAAGCATGCTGCCGCCCTCGGGGCTTGGGTCGAGGAGGTGGCTTCGCTCGACGCTCTCCCCGAGGCCCTGGCTCGTGCCATGGATGCCGGCCGAACCGCCGTGCTGTTGGTTGCGACCGACCCTCACCGTTGGACCGGGGGAGACGCCTGGTGGGATGTGGGCGTCCCCGAGGTCAGCGATCGCGAGGAGGTGCTCGTTGCCAAGGGAGAGCACGAAGCCGAGCGCAAGCACCAGCGCATCGGAGTTTGATCCGTAGTCAGCAGGGGCTTGGAACGTTCCAAGGAGTTGTGGCTAGGATCGGGTCGTGGCGTCGAGCCATCCCACCATCATCGACGTCGCCCGTCGTGCAGGCGTGTCGAAGTCCCTTGTCTCAATGGTCATGCGGGGCGCGCCGAACGTGGGCGTCGAGCGAAGGGCGAGGGTGCTGGCCGCAGCCGAGGAATTGGGCTATCGCCCCAACGCAGTGGCTCGGAGCCTGGTCAGGCAGCGAACCAATCTGTTCGGCATCCTGCTCTCCGACCTCCACAACCCGTACTTCACCGAGGTGGTCGACGGGATAGAGGAGTCAGCGTTCTCGGCCGAGTATCGGGCACTAATCACCAGCGGGGGCCGTCAGCCGGCGGGGGAGGCGCGGGCGATGGACACCCTCCTGCAACTCAGGGTGGACGGGCTCATCCTGGCCGGGACCGTGCTCGACTCGAGATCGATCCGGAACGCCGCGCGCACCTGCCCCGTCGTACTGGTGGCTCGGGCCACCAGGGCCGCCGGGGTTGACAGCGTGGTCAACGACGACCGCGCCGGAGCAGGGATGGCAGTCGATCATCTGCGCGCCCTGGGGCACACGCGCATCACGCATGTCGACGGCGGCGTCGGCGCCGGGGCGGCGAGCCGGCGATCAGGCTTCCTCGGCGCGATGAGGCGTCATGGTCTGGAGCGCTCCGCTCGGGTGGTCCCGGGCGACTTCACCGAAGCCGGTGGCGCCGCCGGCGTGAAGGCGGTCCTAGTCGCGGGTGATCTTCCCACGGCGGTGTTCGTGTCGAACGACCTGGCCGCCATCGGCGCTCTTCACGCCTTCGAGGACGCCGGACTGGCCGTCCCCGAGGACATCTCGCTCGTTGGGTACGACAACACCGCTCTGGCAGCATTGGGCCACATAGGTCTGACCACGATCGACCAACCGAGGCACGAAATGGGTCGGACCGGTGTCGAACTGCTGTTGGAGCGAGTCGAAGCGGGGCGCACCGCGCCACGCCATCTGGTTATCGCCCCGCGGCTGGTGGTCCGCCGCACCACGGCACCCCCTCGAGGCTGAGCGCGCGCCTCGGACTCGTTCTGTGGGTCCGAACCGCGCCCCTGGAGCGCCTCGAACGCTGGGTTCCAAGGGTATGACAGCGCCTGGTCGTTCTGTGGGTCCGAAGCGTGCCTCTGTGACGTTTCGAACCCTGGGTTCGAGGATGTGATGCCCCGTTACTCTGCAGGGCCCGACCCGGGAGCCCGGCATGAGCACGTTGTCGAACCGCCCAAACACGGCCCTCCTCGTGATCGATGTGCAGAACGGCGTAGTCGGCGACGCACACCAGCGCGACGAGGTGGTCGGCAACATCAGGGACGTCGTCGAAAAGGCACGGGCGGCGGACGTGCCCGTCATTTGGGTCCAGCACTCCTCCGACAACCTGCCTATGGGAAGCGACGAGTGGCAGTACGTCGACGAGCTCCAGCAGGCCGAGTCGGAACCGGTCGTCCACAAGCGGTACGGCGACTCGTTCGAGGACACCGAACTCGAGTCGGAGCTGGCGGCACGCCGCGTCGGCCGCCTCGTCGTCACCGGTGCCCAAACCGACGAATGCGTCCGTTCGACGCTCCACGGTGCGATCACTCGCGGCTACGACACGATCCTGGTTGGGGATGCCCACACCACCGAGGACCTCTCGGAGTGGGGCGCCCCCACCCCCGACAAGGTGATCTCGCACACCAACATGTACTGGTCGGGGCACTCGGCGCCGGGTCGGACGGCGGCGGTCGTAGACACCGCCGAACTCAGCTTCGACTCCTGAAGCCGGCCGTGTCGCCGGGGCATCTGGCCCTCGAGGTCCGCGCCGATACCCCGCAACCTCGGTAGAGTCGGCGCCGGCGGGCGGGTGAGGGCAAGAGCACGGTGGTGAGCCGGTGAGACGGCTTCTCAGGACGCTCCTTGTCGTGGCGCTCGTCGTCTTCGTCGTCTTCGCCGCGGCGGGCTGGTATTTCTCCGAGGAGTTGCGGCGCGACGCCCTCGAGACGACCCCTTCGGAAGACGAGCCCACGGTGGAGGTGCTCGGGATCGATGAAGGGAGGATCACCCTGGCCCAGGGCGACCCCGAGGACAATGAGTTGGCGGCGCCGGGGACCTTCGGGCTCTCGTGGGATGGCGGCTATGGGCGCGTCACCGGGGTCCGGGAACTTGAAGGGGATGAGGTCGTCCGTCGCTTCAGCGAATTCGAGCAGGGCCGACCCGAGACCGGGACCCTCACCGACGTTGATCCGACCACCTTCCCCGGCAACCCCATGCGGGCGCTCGGCATCCCCTTCGAGGAGGTGACATACGAGACCCCGCTCGGGCCGATGGACGCCTGGCTGGTCTCCGGGACCGGCCGCACCTGGATGGTGATGGTCCACGGCAAGGGGGCGTCGCGATCGGAGGGTATGAGGATGCTGTCGTCGACCAACGACCTCGGTTGGCCCACCCTGATGATCACCTACAGAAACGACCCGGGCCAGCCGCCTGACCCGAGCGGTTGGTACCGGTACGGCGAGACCGAGTGGCAAGACCTGGAGGGTGCGGTGCGATTCGCCATAGACGAGGGGGCGCAGAGGGTGGTCCTCGTCGGCTTGTCCGCCGGGGCCGCCGTCTCGCTCTCCTTTCTCTACGAGTCGGACCTGGCAGATCGGGTGGTGGGCGCGGTGTTCGATGCTCCCAACATCGACTTCCTCCAGACGATCGAGTTCGGGGCTTCGCAACGGAATCTCCCGATCCCGTTCTTCGACATCGGTTTGCCCGCTTCGCTCACCGCAGTCGCCACCTGGATTTCGGCGTGGAGATTCGATCTCGATTGGCAGGCTCTCGACTACACCGCTCGCGCCGACGAGCTTGATGTCCCGATCCTCGTGTTCCATGGGGAAGCCGACACCACGGTCCCGGTCGAGGAGAGCCAGGAACTGGCCGACGCACGCCCCGACCTGGTTCGGCTGGTCGTGGTGGAGGGGGCCGAGCACGTCCAATCGTGGAACGCCATCCCACAGCGATACGGCGATGTGGTGAGCCGCTTCCTCCGGGGACTGCGGCGAAGCTGACGGCGCAGCCGCCGCCGAGCTCACGACCCCAGCGCCGCCACCAGTTCGGGGAGCACCTCGCCCGCCTTGCCCTCGATCCTGACGGTCGCCAAGCGGTCCCAATCGGTGGGACCGAGGTTGAGGATGACCAGCGGGGCCCCTCGGCCGGTGGGCGCGATGGCGAAGTCGGCGGCTGGGTACACCGAGAGAGTGCTACCCACGGCCAGTACGGCGTCGGCTGAATCAGACATGCGCTCAGCCGCCTCCAGGGCTGCCGCCGGGAGCAACTCGCCGAACATCACGGTCGTCGTCTTGACCAACCCACCACACTCGACGCAGTGGGGGTCGTCATCGCCCTCGGCCACCCGCGCCAGGATTTCCGCGACGGTCCACGATTTCCCGCAACCGAGGCAACGCGCCCGTCGGGCACTCCCGTGGAGCTCCGCCACCTCGTCGTCGGGGAGCCCGGCCGCTTGGTGGAGACCGTCGATGTTCTGGGTGATGCAGCCCGCCCAGCGCCGGAGCCGCCAGAGGTCCACCACCGCCCGGTGGGCTCGGTTGGGCTCGATCCCTGCCGTGCCCAACTCACGCCCCTCGAGGTGGAGCATCCAACCCTGACGGCGGACATCCGGATCGGCCATCCACCGTCCGATGGTGAACAAGTCAGGATCGACCCGTCTCCACAGGCCATCGGGCCCCCTGAAATCGGGGATCCCCGACTCGGTCGATATCCCCGCTCCGGTGAAGACGAGGATCCTCTCGGCGTCGGAGAGCACCTCCACGGCGTCGGCGAGAAAGCTCACCGGTGACACCGTAACCAGCGGTATGAGCCGAAGCTCCGAGGCCACCGGACTCAGAGCAAGCGCAACTGCTCGGGACGCCACGCCTTTGGCCGTGTGTGACGGGGCCGCCACCGCTCGATGCCCCCGGCCTGACGGACCAGATCGGCCACGGAAGCGCTGAGGCGGTCCCGGTCGGCCTGCGGTGGATAGGCCCGGCGGTACATCGCCTCGTGTACGGGGATCAGGTCGGGTCTCTCCTTCTCCAGCCACTCCATATAGAGCTCCCTGACTCCGGGTCGAAGGTGGAGCAGGATGGGCGTGACGTAGCTGGCGCCGGCTTCCACGCAGGCGGAGACCACCTGACGGACCTGCTCGGGGTCGTCGGACAACCCGGGCAGGATCGGCGCCACCAGGACACCGGACCTGATCCCAGCGGCGGTGAGTTTGGCGACCGCCTCGACCCGCTTCCTCGGGTGTGGCGTACCGGGTTCGGTGGCCCTCCATACCGACTCGTCGAGTGTTCCGATGGAGAAGTCGACCTTGACATCGGCGCACGCCGCGGCCTCGACGAGCACATCGAGATCACGCAAGACGAGTGGAGATTTGGTGAGGATCGAGAAGGGGTTACCCCGCTCGGCCAGCATCTCGATGATCCCCCGGGTCAGCTTGTATTTGCCCTCGGCGGCCTGATATGGGTCGGTGTTGGTCCCCATCGCAATGTGATCCCCCCGCCAGCGGTGGGGTGCAGTCTCCGCCCTCGCCAACTCGACCGCGTTCGTCTTGACGACGATCTTTGTCTCGAAGTCCTTCCCGGGATCCAGGTCGAGATAGCCGTGGGTGGGCCTCGCGAAGCAGTAAGTACAAGCATGGCTGCATCCTCTGTAGGCGTTGATGGTCCAACGGAAGGGCATGCGGGACGAGGCGGGTACCTCGTTGATGATCCGCTTCGACTCCACCTCGAGGAACTCGAGGCCGCGGTACTCGCCTCGTCCGACAACGCGGTTGCTCTCGAAGAGCACC
>DATADW010000062.1:0-1981 GCA_036258335.1 Acidimicrobiia bacterium | reverse complement strand
CGCGCTCGGATCGCCTTTGTCTTTGACCGGCGCAGCTATGGCCGCCTCCGCAGGCTGATAGACGCCCTCAACGACCTGGTCGGAGAGCCGGAGGAGCCGATTCATCCCCCGCCTGCCTTCGGAGAGGAGCAGGCGGAACGAGCCTGGTGAGACGGTTGGTGGCGACCCGAGCCGTCATATGGGCCCCTCGTTGACGGCTACAATTAGGTGTCGTGCGTGACATCCTCTCTGATCTGGTCGCGGAGCAGCAGGCTCTCGACCAGTTTCTGCAACGCGCCCCGATCCGCGACTGGTCGGTGAAGGCCAGGAACAGCACCACGGTCAAGGACCTGGTGGCCCACCTGGCGTCCGACGAGGAACTGGCGCGCGACTCACTCGACGGCGGAGGCGAGATGCTCGACCGCGCCATCGCCGAAGGTCCCGACCCGGTGCTCGCCGAGCGTGCCACCAGAGCGAATGCCATGCGTCCCCAGGACGTGATCGAGTGGTGGCGCGAGGCGAGGGCACGGGTCGTGGAGGCCCTCTCCCGCATGGAGGGTGACGAGCAGGTCCCCTGGTTCGACGGGCCGGTCGAGGGGCGCCGGATCGCGGCCGACCGGCTGCGCGACACTTGGGCCCATGCGCTCGACATCGAGGGGGTGCTCCGCGGGGAACCGGAGGACTCTGCCCGGCTGCGCCATGTCGCCTGGATTGGATGGGCCGAGCTCCCCGAGGCCTTCGCCACCGCCGGCGAGTCGTACGACGGCGAGGTGAGGCTCGAGGTCATGGGGCCCGGGTACTCGAAGTGGGTGTGGGGCCCCGAAGGCGGCGAGAGCCTCATCAAGGGTCCCGCCGGAGAATGGTGCCGGTTGGTGGTGGGCCGCATCCCACCCGGCGCGCTGACGCTCAAGGTAGAGGGCGACCTCGCTGAGGCTGCGGTGCGCGTTCTCGCCAAGCGGCGATGACCCTCCCCCGGCTTGTGGGGATGGTCCACCTCGGGCCGCTCCCCGGGGCGCCCCGGTTCGGCGGGTCGATCCAGTCGGTTCTCGATCGGGCGGTCGTCGACGCCACAGTCCTGGCCGAGGCCGGATTCGACGCCCTGATCGTTGAGAACTACGGCGACGAGCCCTTTTTCGCCGATGACGTCCCCAAGATCACCGTTGCCGCAATGACCAGGGCAGTGGCCGAGGTGCGCGACGCGGTGCCGATCCCGGTCGGTGTCAACGTGCTCCGCAACGACGCGATGGCTGCCTTGGCAGTCGCCGCCGCGACCGGGGCCGCTTTCATCCGCGTCAACGTCCTCGCCGGCGCCATGGTCACCGACCAGGGTCTGGTCCAGGGTCGTGCCGCCCAGGTGGCACGGGACCGAGTGGCACTGGGTGGGACCGCCGTTTGGGCGGATGTCCATGTGAAGCATGCCGTCCCGCTGGGCCCGGTCACGCTGGAGGATGCCAGCAGCGACACCTATCACCGGGCAGGGGCCGATGTGCTCATCGTGTCGGGCCCCGCCACCGGGCAGCCGACATCTACCGACGACGTGGCCCGGGTGCGGCGTGCGGTGCCCGAGGCGCCCGTCGTGGTCGGTTCCGGTGTCACCACGGAGACGGTGGCCCAGTTCTTGGCAACGGCACACGGCGTCATCGCCGGAACCGCTCTGAAACGGGACGGGTTCACCGCTGGTGCGGTTGATCCCGACCGGGCCGCGGCCCTGGTCGCAGCCGCCCGTCAGCCAACCTCACCGTGACCGGGCACCCCGTCCGGCTGGAGCATGGCGACGGGATAGCGGTCCTCACACTCGACCGGCCGGAGGCACGCAACGCCATCACCGACCGAGACATGCTCGACGCCATCATCTCGGCGCTGGAGCAGGCCGACACCGACCCATCAATTCGTGTCCTCGTGATCACCGGGGCCGGTGGCGCTTTCAGCGCCGGAGGCAACGTCAAGGACATGCGAACCCGGAGTGGCATCTTCGGAGGCACACCGGCAGAGGTGTCCGAGG
>DATADW010000061.1:0-12969 GCA_036258335.1 Acidimicrobiia bacterium | reverse complement strand
CTGGCCGTTCTGCTTGAGCCCTTCGACGGTGCGTACCGACAGCCCGTCGACCTGGACGGCCAGCATGGTGCACGACTTCATCGGGACCCCGTCCACGAGCACTGTGCATGCCCCGCAGTTGGTGGTGTCGCAGCCGATGTGGGTCCCGGTCAGACCCAGATCGCTCCGTATGAAGTCGACCAGGAGCTTGCGCGGCTCGACCTCGCGCTCGTAGGCGGCCCCGTTGACCGTCACCGAGACCTGCATCACGCCACCTCCTGCTGCGCCGTTGCCAGCGCCTTGGCAAAGCCCCGTTCGGTGTAAGTCTTGACCACCGCTCGCTTGTATTCGGCAGGACCGCGCACATCGTCCTCGGGACCGCACATCATCGAGGCGAGGTTGCCCACCTCGGCGAACAGTTCGGGGGTGGGCTCCTCGCCCTCCATCATCTGCGAGGCCTCGGCGACGGCGACGTTGATCGACCCGACGCTGGTGAGCGCCAGTCCGGCAGAGGCAACTTTCCCCCCGTCGTCGAGGGCGATCTGGGTGGCTACCCCCACCGTGGCGTAGTCGCCGATCTTCCGCTCCAACTTGAGGTAGTTACCCCCCGACCGGGGGCCGTCCTTTGGCACCTCCACACCGACCACCATCTCTCCCGGTTGCAGCGAGTTGGTGAAGAAGTCGGTCACGAACTCAGCGATCGGGATGCGGCGCTCCCCGCCGGCCGACCGGGCGATGACGGTGGCGCCGAGTGCCAGCATCACCGAGTTCCAGTCGCCCTCGGGGTCGCAGTGTGCCACCGACCCGCACAGCGTCCCCCGGTTGCGCACCAACGGGTCGGAGATCCAAGGGGCGGCGCTCGCCATCAGCGAGCTCTGGGCAGTGACGAGGTCGGAGTCGACCACCTGGGCATGGCGGACCAGTGCGCCCACCGTCAGGTGCCCGTTGTCATTGCCGATCTGGTCGAGCCCCGGGATTCGGTTGATATCGACCAGGTGGGCGGGCTCGGCGAGTCGCAGCTTCATCATGGGGATGAGGCTCTGACCGCCGGCGAGGACTCGGCCCTCCTCCCCCACTTCGGCCAACCTCGCCAGTGCCTCATCGAGGCTCCGTGGCGCCGAGTATTCGAACGGCGCGGGGTACATCGCCTACCTCCTCCTCACCGCGGGGCCCCCTCTCCCGGCGACGTTAGCGGAGGCGTGTTTCTGGGTGCCGGGCCCCAACCGCCTATCTTCCTGCTGAAATCGCTCTCAGGAGTACGTACAGCTTGAACCGACAGTTCCCCCCCGATTTCATCTGGGGGGCCGCCACAGCCTCCTATCAGATCGAAGGGGCGGTCGAAGCCGATGGCCGCGGCGAGAGCATCTGGGACCGGTTCGCTCACACTCCTGGGCGGGTTCGTGACGGTCACACCGGTGATGTCGCATGCGACCACTACAACCTCTACCGCGAGGACGTGGCGCTCATGGCCGAGCTGGGTCTCAACGCCTACCGCTTCTCCGTGGCTTGGCCTCGGGTCATCCCCGACGGAACCGGGCCAGTGAACCCAGCCGGGCTCGACTTCTACGACCGGTTGGTGGACGAGTTGCTCGCAAGTGACATCGAGCCGTTCATGACGCTGTACCACTGGGACCTGCCGCAGGTGCTCGAGGAGGCGGGGGGCTGGCCGGTGCGCGCCACCGCAGAGGCCTTCGCCGAGTACGCCTCGGTTGTGGCTGGCAGGTTGGGAGACCGCGTCCGCCACATCTTTACCCACAACGAGCCCCACGTCGTGTCAAACCATGGCTACAGGAGAGGCGAACATGCCCCCGGTCGGACCGACTCATTGGCGGCGGTTGCCGCCTCGCACCACCTGCTGGTCGGGCACGGACTCGCCGTCGAAGCGATCAGAGCCGCGGCGCCCAAGGCACAAGTCGGGATCGTGCTCAATTTCACACCCAAGCACCCAGCCACCTCGCACCTGCTCGATCAGGAAGCTGCGGCGGTGGTCAACGACCAGGAAAACCGCTGGTACCTCGATCCGATCACGGGACGCGGGTACCCCGAGGGTGGGCTTCATGACTGGGGGTGGGACCGCGGAGAGGTCATGGACGGCGACATGGAGTTGATCGCCCGTCCACTCGACTTCCTCGGGGTCAACTACTACACGAGGAACTGGGTGCGTTCGCCGCAGCTCCCCGAGCTCCCCATCGAGCAAACGGAGCGGACCTTGATGGGGTGGGAGGTCTACCCGGAGGGACTCACCGAGACCCTCGAGTTCGTGGCCTCACGTACGGGGGATCTGCCGCTGTTCATCACCGAGAACGGTGCCTCCTATCCGGCCGACGACACAGAGCCCACCAAGGACCCGGAGAGGGTCAGCTATCTGCGCAGCCATCTCGGCGCCGCCCTGGATGCGATCGACCGGGGTGTGCCGTTGCGCGGATACTTCGTCTGGTCGCTGATGGACAACTTCGAGTGGGCCCACGGGTACCACCAGCGTTTTGGCATCGTCCACGTCGACTACGAGACCTTGGAGCGCAAGGTGCGCGACAGCGGGCGGTTCTGGAGCGCCGTGGCGAGAAGCGGCGAGCTCACCCCCGCCTGACCTCACCGAGGGGCACGCCCGACGAGGCAGTTACCATCGGCGCCCGATCCAAGGAGCGGTCCATCCATGCAGGTGGTGGTGTGCGTCAAGCAGATCCCCGACCCGGCCAGCCCGTCCAAGCTCGACCCTGACACCCACCTCATGGTCAGGCCAAACGACCAGGTGCTCGACGACACCGACCGCTACGGGGTGGAGATGGGACTCCAAGTCGCCGCCGCCACCGAAGGCACGCTCACCCTGTTGAGCATGGGCCCCGCCGGCTCCCTCCAGGGAATCCGCCAGGCGCTGGCGATGGGCGCCGACAAGGCGGTGGTCATCGATGACGAGGCATTGAAGGGCGCCGACGCCTTGACCACTGCCCGAGTGCTCGCTGCCGCGGCGCAACGCGAAGGGTTCGACCTGTTGATCGCCGGCACAGAGTCGACCGACGGCTACTCGGGTGTCGTCCCCCAGCAGATCGCCGAGCTGCTCGATGTCCCCGCCCTCACCTACGCCAACCATGTCGAGGTCGAAGGATCGACGGTGCGGATCCACCGCCAGACCGACCGGGGCTACGACCTGGTCGAGGCATCCACTCCTGCCTTGGTCTCGGTCACCGCCGGGGTGGTCGAACCCAGGTACCCCACCTTCAAGGGGATCATGGACGCCAAGAAGAAGCCGATCGACCAACTCGCCGCAGCCGACCTCGATGCAGAGATCGACGTCGATCAGCAGGTGGTCGAAGTGTCGCCGGCGCCGGAGCGTCAGGCCGGCGAGAAGATCGAGGACGGGGGAGATGCCCATCTCCGCATCGTCGAACTGTTGGAACGGGCCAAGGTGATCTGAGGTGGCGCTGTCAGCCGTCTGGGCATTCGTGGAGGAATCAGAGGGCGCTCCGGGAACGCTCGGGCTCGAGTTGCTCACCAAGGCGGCGCAACTCGCCGATCGAGCGGAGGCGATATACCTGGGCACCGGTTCAGATGATGCATTCGCCGCTCTCGGCGCCCACGGAGCCAAGAAGGTATTCCACCTCGACGCCGGCGAGGTTTTGCCTTCCGCACCCGTTGCCGCTGCGATCGCCGAGTTGATCGAGCAGCACCGCCCCGACCTCATCCTCTTCGGTCAGTCGTACACTGACCGGGACGTCGCGGGCCGGCTCTCTGCCCGGTTGGGCAGCTCTGTGGTCTCCAACGCAGTCGACGTCTCCCACGGCGATGACGGCCTCACCGTCACTAATGAGATCTTCGGCGGCACTCAGTTGGTATCCACCAGGTTCACCGGTGACGCCCCCTACCTGGTGGTGGTCCGTCCCAAGTCGTTCCCCGCCCAGCCGACGGACGAGTCCACCCCCGAAGTGGTAACAGTGGACCTTCCCCAGGCGGACCCCTCTGCCGGGCGGATAGTGGAGAGCCATGCCGAGGAGCGCGAGGGCCCTCAACTCGAGGACGCCGCCGTCGTCGTCACCGGTGGGAGGGGTCTGGGCTCGGCGGAGGCCTACCAGCTGATCGAGGATCTGGCCAAGGCGCTCGGCGCCGCCAGCGGCGCCACGCGTGCGATCGTCGACTCTGGGTGGGTGCCATACGCCAAGCAAGTCGGACAGACCGGGAAGACGGTCAAGCCGGACGTCTACATAGCCGCCGGTGTCTCCGGGGCGATGCAGCACCTGGTCGGGATGAAGGACTCCAAGATCATCGTGGCGATCAACAAGGACCCCGAGGCCCCCATCTTCGGTGTCGCCGACCTGGGGGTGGTGGGTGACGTGCACAAGGTCGTCCCCAAACTGATCGAGGCGCTCGGCCAGCGCTGATCGGTCGTCCGCCCCCACGTATGGCAACGGATGCTCAGGAGGCGCCGATCTCGACCCTTGCCCCCTCCGAGGGCCGGACGAAACGGACGGTGGCCGCGAGCCCTGTCTCGCGCTGGTAGCGGGCGGCGACGCGCTCCCCCAAACTGACGGCGGCGGCGGCGTCCACCAGCACCACGATGGCGCCGCCGAAACCACCGCCGGTGAGCCGGGCGGCTATGGCGCCCTCATCGATGGCGATGTCGACCAGCATGTCGATCTCGGAGAGTGACACCTCATAGTCGTCCCTCAGGCTGGCGTGGCTCTGCGCGAATAGCCCGCCCAGCACCGGCTGGTCCGGGTCCCCCGAGGAAGTGAGAGCCGCCACCATCTGACGCACGCGGTCGTTCTCGGTGACCACGTGACGCACTCGGCGGTAGAGCAGGTCGGGCACGTAGGGGGGGCGGTCGGGCAAGTCTGCGGGTGACAGGTCCGAGGGGCGGTCGATCCCCAATGCGTCCAGACCCTCCTCGAGCTGGCCGCGCCGTTGGGAATACCCCGACAGCTCGAGTTGCCTGGAGATGCCCGAATCCACCACCAATACCGCCATCGTCGGTGGCAGGGGGACCAGCCGATGCTCGAGCGACCCACAGTCCAACAAGACCGCCCGACCGTCGCGGCCCAGGATCGACGCCGCCTGGTCCATCACGCCCACCGGCACCCCGACAGCCCGCTGCTCGGCGCGCTGACAGAGCAGTGCCAGCTCCATGGGCGCCGGGTCGTACTCGGCGGCGCCGCACAGTGCAAAGGCGACGGCGACCGAGAGCGCCGCCGACGAGGAGAGACCGCTGCCCTCGGGGAGGTCGGAGCTGATGGTGCCGGTGAACCCCACGGCGGGCCGACCTGCCTCGGCCAGCTCGGCGACCACAGCCGCCACATAGCGCCCCCATCCCGTCGGCGGCGCGTCCCCGCCGCCCCCCGCGGGAAGCCGGACATCGCCGGTGTGGTCCTGGGACCGAAGCGCTATCTCCGACCCGCCCAAGTGGCCCGCCACGGTCACCCCGAGGTCGATGGCCATCGGGAGGACGAGGCCACCGCTGTAGTCGGTGTGCTCGCCGATCAGGTTGACCCTGCCAGGGGCATGAGCGGTGACCTGGTCCCTCACGCCGCCTCCAGATGCCCGAGCCTCATGGGGAACCCGCCGAATGGCGCCATCTAGACATCGAGGACCCGATCAACTGCCGAGCTTGAACCCGTGCGGGAGCAGCTCCTCCAGGGAATGCTCCCTGACCTCGCCTTTGGCGATGCCGACCAACACACGGGGTACGCCGAACTCGAGCAGGATCTGCCTGCAACGCCCGCACGGGTAGGCGCCTTCCACCGTGGCTGCATCGATGCAGGCCACCGCCACCGCCCGAAAATGGCGCGCTCCCGCGGAGACGGCGGTGCCGACAGCAGTCGCCTCCGCACAAGAGGATGACGGGTAGGCGGCGTTCTCGACGTTGACGCCGGTAAACACGGCTCCGTCCTCGGCGAGAAGCGCCGCCCCGACCCTGAACCCCGAGTACGGAGCGTACGCCCGCTCGGCAGCGCGCCGCGCCTCTTCGACAAGGGTCTCGGTCATGCGTCCGCCAAGAGGGCGTCCACGTAGGCGCCCGGTTGAAATGCCACCAAATCGTCGATCCCCTCCCCGACGCCGACAAGCTTCACCGGGACGCCGAGCTCCTGCTCGACCGCAACTGCGATCCCGCCGCGAGCCGTCCCGTCCATCTTGGTGAGCACGATCCCGGTGACCCCCACGGTCTCGGTGAACACTCGGGCCTGCGCCAGCCCGTTCTGACCGGCGGTCGCATCGAGGATAAGGAGAACCTCGTCGATCGATCCGGCCTCGCGCTGCAGCACCTTCACCACCTTCCCCAACTCCTGCATCAGGTTGTGCTTGGAGTGGAGCCTGCCCGCGGTGTCGACCACGAGCACGTCGGCCCCCCGCCCCCTGGCTGCGTTGTAGGCGTCGAACGCGATGGCGGCAGGATCCGACCCCGGCTGACCGCCGACGACGTCCACCCCGACCCGGTCGGCCCAGGTCCGCAGCTGGGCGTCGGCTGCGGCGCGGAAGGTGTCGGCCGCCCCGAGTAGCGCCCTCCTCCCATCCTTCTCGACCAGAGCCGCCAGCTTGGCGATGGTGGTCGTCTTACCGACCCCATTCACCCCGACAACGACGACAACCGACGGCTTGGAGACCAGGCGGAGCTCGCGGCCATCGGCGTCGAGGGCAGTGAGAAGCGCGGCGCGCACCGCCTCGAGCGCCGCCGGCGGGTCCTCCGGTCGCCGCTCCCTGGCCCGCTCCACTACCCCCACGCTGGGGGCGACCCCGACATCGGCGGCGATCAGGCCGTCCTCCACCCTTTGCCAGAAGCCGTCATCGAGATCGCTGCGGTGGAAGACGCCGCCCAATGCCTCGCCAAGAGCACGGCTCGTCTTGGTGAGCCCGCCGACCAAGCCGCCACGTGGCGGCGTGGCGACAACCCGCCCGGCCGGAGGTGCCGGGGGTTGTCGGCGGCGCCGCCACAGCAGGTAGCCGACGGCGACCACCGCCACCACCAGCACGACCGCTGCCAGCACGTACAGGATGGGATCCACCTGGCGGCGAGTCTACGGAAAGAGCATGCAGTGCCCCCTGGCGCTGCCGCATTTCGTGTTACATCAATGGGCACTCTTGAGGAGGCACCATGAGCGTATTCACCCCGGACGAGATCGCGTATCTGGAGAAGAACACGTTGGGCCGGCTGGGCACGGTCGGGGCCGACGGCCAGCCGCATGTCATCCCGCTCTCCTACCGCTTCAACCAGGACGAGGACACGATCGACCTGGGTGGCATCGCCTTCGGCGAGGGGAAGAAGTGGCGAGACGCCGCCCACCATCCGCTGGTCACCTTCCTGGTGGATGATGCCGACTCCGAAGGAGCGCGCGCGGTCGAGGTCAGGGGCATGGCCGAGCTCCACGATGAAGGTGGCGACGAGATCAACCCGCGTTTCCCCAACTTCGCCCCCGAATGGCTTCGACTCCGCCCTACCCACATCGTGAGCTGGGGTGTCGATGGGACCGGCGAGTTCAAGCCTTATTCGCGTCCGGTCTGACCCATCGCCGGTCAGTGCGCTGCGGTGATCCCCTCGCGCATCCGGCGCGAAACAACAGATGACGACCCTCCGGGCTCCATGGTGACCCCGTAGAGGGTGTCCGCCACCTCCATCGTCTGCTGTTGGTGGGTGACTATCACCAACTGGGCCCGGCTGCGGAATCGATCGACCAACCGGAGGAAGCGCCTCAGGTTGGCGTCGTCGAGGGCAGCCTCAACCTCGTCGAGGACGTAGAACGGTCCGGGACGGGCCTCGAACACCGCAAAGAGGAAGGCGAGCGCAGCCAGCGAGCGCTCTCCGCCGGAGAGCAATGAGAGCCGTCCCACCTTTTTGCCCAACGGTTGCGCCTCGATCTCCACCCCGCTCGCCAGCGGATCGGAGGGGTCGCTGAGCCGGAGCCGGCCCCTTCCCCCGGGGAAGAGCACGTCGAAATGGGCTTCGTACGCCACCCGGATCTCTTCGAAAGCGGCGAGGAACAAGCCCGAGATCTCGTCGTCCAGTACCGAGATCACCCGTCGCAGCTCACGGCGGCTCCGCTCCAGGTCCTCTACCTGTGAGCCGAGGAACTGGTAGCGCTCCGATAGCTCGGCGTGCTCCTCGACGGCCAGTGGGTTGACCGGGCCGAGACGGCGCTTCAACGCCTCGAGTGCGGCAAGCCGCTCCACTGGGTCGGTGTCATCGGGGATCATCGGCCGGGGCGCTTGCCCCGCCTCGTCCTCGCCGGCATCGGCATCGCGCCTCAGGGCCTCGGCCACGCCCTCGAGACGCAATGCAAGCTCAGCCTTCTCCACCGCCAGGCGCGCCAATAACTCGCGGTTGCCATCGATCACCCCCCGGGCCGCAGCGTTTCGCTGTCGCTCGTGCCGAAGCTGGCCGATCAATTCAGCCAGGCCCGACCTTCCGTCGGCCTGTCGCGCCCTCAGCCGAGCCAGGTGATGCCGGACGGCATCGAGCCCGCGCCGTGCCGCAATCTCAATCCCCTCAAGCCGACCGACCTCATGGGGATCGGCCGGAGCGGCGAGCAGGGTGGTCAGTTCCACTTGAACCTGGTTCAGCCTCCACTCGATCTGGCTGCGGCGCTCCTCGACGGCCCCGCGGGCGGCAGCGGCGGCGCCTTTGGCGCGTTGCGCATCTGCCCGACGCACCGCCGCCTGCCGTCTCATCTCGGCCAAGCCCTCCCAAGCTGCTACCCGTTCCGCCTCTTCGCCCTCCAGTGCGTCGAGACGACTGCGGAGCGCTTCGATACGGTTGTTTCGCTCGTTCTCCTCGGCGAAGATTGCCGAAAGCCGTTGCTCGAGACGCTGCCTCTCGTCGGACCGGGCACTTCGTGCGTGTTCCAGCCGCTGTGACGCTTGCGCTCCGCCCGCCAGCCGGGTCTCGATCGCCTCCAGTGCCTCGAGGGCGGCACGCTCATCGTGCCGAGCCAAGTCAAAGGAGCGGCGCGTCGACGTATGGAGGCTCTCGGCGCGGGCCAGCTCCACGTCCGCCTGCTTGGCGGCTGCGGACGCCGCGGCGAGAACCGCCGGCGATGCGCCTTGCGGCAGCGCCAGATCGATCCCCACCGCGGTGATCAGGTCACCGGCGGGTGTCACCGCCCGCAACTCGGGGTTGGCCGTCACCACCGACCAGCCTGCCGACCACGTCTCCGCCAGTACTACGTCACCAAACACGGCCCGAGCCAGCGCCGGATCGGCGCCGGGGCCGAGTCGGCTTGTCAATGCGACGGCGTCGGTCGGGATCGGCACCGACTGGCCGACCGGGGCGACCAGGGCGATTCCCCCGAGCTCACCCGCAACCAGATCCACGACCACCGCCTCGATATCGCGTGCGGCGGCAACGGCGACGGCATCGGCCCATCTCCCCAGCGCGGCGCCCACCGCCATCGCCAGCGGCGGGGGAACATCGAGCCGCTCCAGTAACGGCCCGGTCACCTCGGGTCGGAGCAGCGCCCGGGCCCGTGCCTCCGGGTCAGCCTGCCCTTCAACCATCGCCTGCACAGCCTCGAGACGCGCCGCCGCCCCTGCAACGGCCACCCGTCTCTCGCCCAGACGCTCCTCGGCGGCCTCCCAGGTGTCCTGCTCGAGCCGGCTTCTCGCCCGGGCCTCCTCGTATTCCGTCTGGGCCTTCCCCGCTTCGGCATCGGCCGATCTGATCTCGTCGCCCAACTCGACCAGTTCTTGGTCTATCGAGATGAGCTGGGCGGTGATCACCTCGAGCCGGCGCCCGACATCCTCTGCCTCGCGCTGGTCGCGGTCGGTGGCCGCGACCAGTGCCCGAAGGTCGCCGCGCACCACGGCGGCGGCCCCCTCCGCAGGGAGATCGCGCTGCTCGGCGAGCGAGCGCTCCTCGGCCTCCATCGACAACAGCACGTCCTCGGTCCGAGCTTCCTCGACCCGCGCCGCTTCGAGCTCGGCCGTCGACTCCTCCAGCGAGCGGGCGAGCTCAGCCGCCTCCTCCTCCAGATCCGAGCGGCGCTCACCGGCGGTCTCGAGCCTGGTTACCAGCGCCCTCCTCCGCTCCTGAGCCACCTGGGCCACCCTCCGCAGACGTTCGACCGCAGTCTCGAGCCGTGCCGCCGCCGCGGTGTCATCCTCGACTGTTGCCCGCAGCTCGGTCTCGGTCGCATCGAGACGTTCGTCTTCGGAAGCGGACTCGTCGCGCTCGACTTCGGCGTCGGCCACAAGGGCCGCGGCGCGCCGCTCCTCCTCACTGCACTCGGCCTGACGGGTGGTGAGCCGTCGCAGGTCCTCGCCACCGATCCACAGCCTCAGCGCCCTGATCTCGGCCGCCACCTCCTGGTGACGACCGGCGGCTTGGGCCTGGCGGCGGAGCGGGCGGAGGCGTCGCTCGATCTCGCCGACCAGATCGCCCAGCCTGACCAGATCGGCCTCAGTCCGCTCCAGCCGACGCAGCGAGCGCTCCTTGCGAAGCTTGTGCTTGAGAACCCCGGCCGCCTCCTCGATGACGGCGCGATGCTCATCGGGGCCGGCGTTGAGGATCGAGTCCACCTGCCCCTGTCCGATGATGACGTGCTGGGTGCGACCGACCGAGGCATCGGCCAATAGGTCTTGGATGTCGAGCAGTCGGCAGTCGACACCGTTTATCTCATAGTCGCTGGTCCCGTCGCGATAGAGGCGGCGGGTGATGGCGACCTCATCGAGGTCGAGAGGGAGTTGGCGTGAGGCGTTGTCGAAGGTCAGCGTCGCCTCGGCCCGACCGAGCGAAGGGCGGGTTGCGGTCCCGGCGAAGATGACGTCATCCATCCGCTGCGTGCGGAGCGAACTTGGGGCCTGGGTTCCCATCACCCAGGCGATGGCGTCGACCAGGTTCGACTTCCCGGTGCCGTTTGGCCCGACGACCACGGTGACCCCCGGCCGGAACTCGAGCCGGGTGCGGTCGGCGAACGATTTGAACCCGACCAGGCGGAGGGACCTGAGATACATGGGGAATGACACCAGTGTGATTCGACCGAGGAGGCTATCAGAGCCAAGGCCATCAACCGGGAAGTTGTCGAAATTGGTTGTGTTGTAGGCAACGTGGAACTCCCGGTGATGCCTCCGGTGAAGCCGATGCTGGCCAAGTCGCAGCCGGCGATCCCCGAGGGAATGTCGTACGAGCCCAAGTTCGACGGTTTCCGGTGCATCGCCTTCCGCGACGGGGACCAGATCGAGTTGGGCAGCCGCAACGAGCGTCCGCTGACCCGCTATTTCCCGGAGGTGGCGGAGGAGCTGCGACGGCAACTCCCCCGCCGGTGTGTCGTCGATGGGGAGATCGTCGTGGCAATCGATGGCGAGCTCGACTTCTGGGCGCTGCAGCAGCGGATCCACCCCGCAGCGTCGCGGGTGGCCATGTTGTCCCAGAAGACCCCGGCTTGGTTCATCGCCTTCGACCTGCTGGCGCTCGACGACCTCTCTTTTCTCGAGGCGCCCTTCTCCGAGCGGAGACGGGCGCTGGAGGCGGCGCTGGACGTGGTGAGCTCACCGGTCTATGTGGCGCCGATCACCGATGACATCGCTCTCGCCCGGCGCTGGTTCGAGCGCTTCGAGGGGGCCGGCCTCGACGGGATCGTCGCGAAGGCGCATGACCTCAGGTATGTGCCCAATAGGCGGCTCTGGGTCAAGGTGAAGCACGAGAGGACCGCCGACTGCGTGGTGGCCGGGTTCAGGTGGTACCGGGGCGATCGTGTGGTCGGCTCGTTGCTGCTCGGCCTGTACGACGAGGAGGGTGGTCTGCACCCGATCGGTGTCATCGGCGCCTTCAGCGCCTTGCGGCGCCGCCAGTTGCTCGACGAGATCGCCCCCTATCGGTTGGAGGACGGTGAGTCACACCCGTGGACCACCAACCCGGAGTGGCAGCAGGGTGCCGGGCAACCGGGGTCTCGTTGGAACTCCGACAAGGATCTGTCGTTCGAGCCGCTCCGCCCGGTGCTGGTGGTGGAGATCGCCTATGACTGGATGGAGGGTGACCGTCTCCGCCATACCGGTCAGTTCCGCCGCTGGCGGCCGGACCGCGACCCGGAGTCGTGCACTTTCGACCAACTCGACCGGCCGACGAGCTTCGATGTGCGCGATGTGCTGGCGCCACCGGAGGGCGGATCGTGACCACGACGGCGCTCCCCTCGGCCCGCCGGGTGCAGTTCACCTATCTGCTGCTCACCCTGCTGTCGACGCTCGCAGCATCCTTCATCTGGGGGATCAACACCCTCTTCCTGCTCGACGCCGGGCTGAGCAACACGGCGGCGTTCGCCGCCAACGCTTTCTTTGCCGTCGGGCAGCTTGTGTTCGAGGTGCCCACCGGGGTGGTGGCGGATGTTTGGGGGCGCCGCGTCTCGTTCCTCCTGGGTTGCGCCACCCTCCTCGTCTCGACCCTGCTCTACCTGTACATGTGGGACGTACAGGCGGGGATGTGGGGTTGGGCGCTCGCTTCGATCCTGCTCGGGCTCGGGTTCACCTTCTTCTCGGGGGCGGTTGAGGCATGGCTGGTCGATGCTCTCAGCGCCACCGGATTCACCGGTCGCCTGGAGTCCGTGTTCGGCCGGGCACAGGCGGTAGCCGGGGCGGCGACCCTCATCGGATCGGTGGCCGGGGGGTTCATCGCACAAGAGACCAACCTCGGTGTGCCCTACACCTTGATGGCGGTCGTCCTCGCCATCACGCTCGTGGTGGCGTTCTTTCTGATGCGGGACCTGGGATTCACCCCGCAGCGTGGCGAAAGGATTTCCAACGAGGTGCGTCGGGTGGTCAGGGCGTCGGTCGACAACGGGCTGCGCAACCCGCCGGTTCGCTGGCTGATGCTCACTTCTCCGTTCTCGTTCGGGGTCGCCTTTTATGCGTTCTATGCCTTCCAGCCTTATCTGCTCGAGTTGTACGGAGACCAGGACGCCTTTGGCATCGCTGGCATTGCCGCCGCCGCCTTCGCCGTAGCCCAGATCGTCGGCGGCCTCGCCGCGCCCTGGGTACGCGGGCTCTTCGGCCGGCGCAGCACCGGATTGATCGTGTCCTCGG
>DATADW010000060.1:0-3453 GCA_036258335.1 Acidimicrobiia bacterium | reverse complement strand
GCCCTCGACATCGGCGACCGCCTTGGACCAATCACCGGGGCCGACCCGCCACTCTGTCGCAGTCACGGCCACGCGATGAAGGGTAGGAAGCAGGGTGAAGGCGACGCGTCCCTCAGGCAGCGAGCACTGCGACCCGTGCCGCGCAGTGCGGACAGGCGGAGCCATCGCCCGAGAAGACTTCGGTGGCCTCCAACCCGTACGCAGCGAACATTGCTTCGGTCGTGGTGCTGGTGTGATCTGTGCTCATAGGGGACAACATATCGGGAGGGTGTGACAAATCGGTCGCTGCTCCGCAGCGACCGTGGGACGGCTGACGGCGGACGGCAGCCGGCAGACGGCAGACGGCAGACGGTTGCCAATCGAATCCGTCCCCCCGGAGGGGGGAAGGCCCACGCTGCGGAGCAGCGGGTAGGGGGAAGCACCGAACCCCTGGTTGGTTCTTACTTCCGTCTTCCGTCTTCCGACTTCCGTCTTCCGACTGCTCTCTGGGAATACCCTTCCGACTAGTGCGCTTTCATTAGTAACTTGCAAGCTGCAAATCTGATGGAAGGACGCTCATGTCGGACTCGACGACGCTGACGCTCCCCGTTCTGCCTCTTCGCAACGGGGTTGTGTTCCCAGGGATGGTGGTGACCATCGCCCTCGAGTCATCCGAGGCGCGGCGCGCCGTCTCCGCCGCTCAGGATGGCGCTGGGCGCGTCCTGCTGGTGCCCCGGATAGAGGGCGAGTATGCCAAGGTAGGAACGGTGGCCGCCGTCGAGCAGGTCGAGACCTCCGGCGCGGTGCGCGGCGCCTTGGTCCGGGGCCTGGCCCGCGCCAGGGTTGGCGCCGGCCAGATCGGCGGCGACGGCGCCCTGATGGTGGATATCGAGATCCTCGACGAGCCCCTGGTGGAGGATCCAGAGCAGATCGCAACCCTCGCCGCCGAGTATCGGGCTGTCATCGGCGCCATTCTCGAGCACCGGGGAGTGGCTGCCTTGGCCGAACGGCTGTTGGCGGTGGATGACCCCGGTGAGCTGGCCGACCTCGCTGCCTACTCGCCCGACCTCACACTCGCCCAGAAGGTGGAGCTCCTGGAGACGCTCTCGGTGGAGCGCCGTCTCACGCTGTTGCTCGACTGGATGGGGTCGGTGCTCGGCGAGCTCAGTCTTCGTGAGAAGGTGCGCGAGGACGCTGCGGAACGGCTCGACAAGAGCCAGCGGGAGTACGTGCTGCGTCAGCAGATGGCTGCCATCCGCAAGGAGCTGGGTGAGGAGGACGGCGACGTGGCCGGCGAGTACCGGACCAAGCTCGAAGAGGCAGACCTTCCCCCCAAGGTAAGGGATGCGGTTGCCCGCGAGATCGACCGGCTGGAGCGGGTCGGCGAGCAGAGCCCGGAGCACAGCTGGATACGGACCTGGCTCGACACCATGTTCGACCTTCCTTGGGGCACCACATCTGAGGACCATCTGGAGCTCGAAGACGCACGGCAGGTGCTCGACGCCGATCACACCGGTCTTGAGGACGTCAAGGAGCGCATCCTTGAGCACCTGGCGGTCCGCAAACTGCGCCAAGAGCGCGGGGTTCAGCCCGAGGAGGGACGACGAGCGGGCGCCATCCTCCTCCTGGCGGGTCCTCCCGGGGTGGGGAAGACATCGCTGGGCGAATCGGTGGCGAGAGCCATGGGTCGTTCCTTCGTCCGGGTCGCCCTCGGTGGGGTCCACGACGAGGCCGAGATCCGAGGTCACCGCCGCACCTATGTCGGTGCTCGTCCCGGACGGATCGCCCGGGCGCTGGTAGAAGCTGGGACGATGAACCCGGTCTTCCTGCTCGACGAAATGGACAAGGTCGGTGCGGATTGGAGGGGCGATCCCTCCTCGGCACTGCTCGAGGTTCTCGACCCGGCGCAGAACCACACCTTCCGCGACCACTATCTGGAGGTCGACCTCGACCTCTCCGATGTGCTCTTCATCGGCACCGCCAACGTGCTCGAGACCATCCCGGCGCCACTGCTCGACCGAACCGAGGTGATCCGGATAGACGGCTACACCGACGTCGAGAAAGTGGAGATCGCCCGGCGTCACTTGTTGGGGAGACAGGTGGACTCCGCAGGTCTCCGCTCAGATGAGATCGAGGTGACCGACGGTGCGCTCGACGCCCTCATCGACGGGTACACCCGCGAGGCCGGGGTCCGGGGTCTGGAAAGGGTCCTGGGCAAGCTGGTCCGAAAGGTCGCCACCAAGGTCGCCGCCGGCAACGAGGTTCCAGTCGTGGTCGACCGGGACGATCTGAGAGAGCTGGTTGGGCGCCCCACGGTTTACCGCGAAGAAGCCGCTGATCGGACCGAAGCGCCGGGTGTCGTCACAGGACTTGCCGTGACAGGCACCGGCGGCGACATCCTGTTCGTCGAGGCGCAGGTGATGGAGGGCGAGCCCGGTCTGGCGATCACCGGACAACTCGGCGACGTGATGAAGGAGTCGGCGCAGATCGCCCTCTCCTACGTGCGTTCGCACGCTGTCGGTCTGGGGATCGACCCCGCCGACTTGGAGAAGCGGTTCCATCTCCACGTCCCTGCCGGCGCCGTCCCCAAGGACGGCCCCTCCGCCGGGATCGCCATGACCACGGCGCTGGTGAGCCTCCTCACCGGGAGACGGGTACGTCACGACCTCGCGATGACCGGCGAGATCACCCTCCAGGGCCGCGTCCTACCCATTGGCGGGCTCAAGCAGAAGGTGTTGGCTGCGCATCGCGGAGGCATCCGCCAGGTGATTCTCCCGCTCCGCAACGAGCACGACCTCGACGACGTCCCCGAATCGGTGAGAACCGAGATGACATTCCACCCCGTCGACGAGGTTGGGTCCGTGATCGAGTTGGCATTGGAGCCGGCGACGGGAGCAGTCCAAGCCGCCTGATCCAGGGCCCTCGACCCGACTACTTGCGTGGCTGGACCACCCTATGGGTTCGATGAGCCACGCCAGAACGGGTCCTTAATGCCGTCTTCCGTCTTCCGTCTTCCGTCTTCGGTCTTCCGTCTTCCTTCTTCCGACTTACCCGTTGACGACCAATGGCAGGACGGGCTCGGCCACCTCGACGACCTCCCACGCCGGGCACATCGAGCGAAACGAGCACCAATCGCACAGCCTCCCGGGTCGGGGAGGGAACTGCTCCCGGTCGATGGCGCGGTCGATCGCTTGCCAGAGCGCCCGAAGCTGCCGTTCCATGGCGTCGAGCTGGCGGTCGTCGATCATCAACCTGTACATGGTGGGCCCGGAGAGATAGAGCAGGCGAAGCTCGGTGGGCGTCTTGCCGAGGCGTCGTCTGATGAGAACCGCGTAGATTTTCATGGCGAAGAAAGCCGGCAGGGCAAAGGTCTCGGGTGGCGCCTTGCCCGACTTGTAGTCGGTGATGACCAGGCTGCCGTCGGGGAGCTCGTCGATCCGGTCGAGGATCCCGCGGATCGTCATCCCGTCGAGG
>DATADW010000059.1:0-18781 GCA_036258335.1 Acidimicrobiia bacterium | reverse complement strand
TGGAGTACCCCGGCCTCGACGAGGACCTCTACATCACGGCGGAAGCCGAAGCCTTCGTCAGATGGCACGCCGGCAACTCCCCTGGGCTGAAGCCACCCGCGACCGCCGCATCCAACTCCACGGCCCGTCGTGGCTCGTACGAGCCTTTCCCACCTGGAACGCCCGAAGCACCTTTGCCCACATCAAGCCGGACCCCCGGATTGCCGCGAGCCGAGTACCGACGGTCAGTTGACACATAGGGCACGGCGTGATGCCCAAGCGGCGTCCCGGCTACGGCTTCTGCCCGGGCTGCCCGGGAGCGTCAGGAGGCGGCTGGGTGGGCCCGTCGGGCCATGCGACGATACAGACCCGGTTGCCAGCGTGGTCGGCGAGCGTCCAGTGCCCTGGCGTCTCAGAGTCGTCCACGATTCGGCCGCCCGCCGCCAGCGCGGCATCAAGTCGGGCCTCAGCGTGCTCGCGAGCGACCGATACGTCGATGTGCATCGCGTGCCGCAATGGCTTGGCCCCGTCGAGTTCCTGCATCCACACCGTCGATCCATGTCCGAGCGGATCAACCGCGTTGTCGTCGGCCATGGGCGCGTAGCCCAGCACGGCGCGCCAGAAGTTCACGTCGATCGATTCGGGCTGCGCGGCGATGGCAAGCTGGACCTCCTGGACTGCTGAGCGGTCGGCGACCGCTCCGCTCTCCCGTGCGACCGCCGAAACGGCGCGTGCCAGATCCACGTACTGCGACTCGAGCTGCCACAGGTCGCGGCTCAGCCGGACGGTGAGGCGGCCATCCCCGATCGTCAGCAGTGCCCCCGACCCGTCGAGACCCGGGACCTGGGCGATGGCCTCGGCCAGCCGCGCCGCCTCTCGGACCGATCCGACACGGAATACGGACGTGGCTCCACCATGAAGCACGACCCAGTCGTCGACACCATCCGCGGCGAGGAACCCCCGCCAACCGTGCTCGCTCATCCCGACCTCCTGTGGGCACGATATCCCACGGGCTCGTCATGGGACGGCTCCTGGTCCTTTTGCGCTGCCGGAATTCGCCAGATCATCAAGTGATGCCCTGGGCTATGTCCCCTACGCTTCGACAGCCTGCAGCAACGACGGGTCCGGGGGTGTGCTCATGGTCGATTTCGCCGTGCGTGGACGGCCGGTCGAGCCGGCCGAGGAAACCCGACAGGAACACTCCGATCTCGCGGATCTCGACGGCATCCGGCTGACGTCCCCCAAGGTTGTTCGGGTCGGTGTCAGCGATCGCGCCGCTGGGGACACCATCATCCTGGACGGGGACGACACCGATGTCATGGAGATCGAGGACTGGGATGGATACGTCGACTTCACCTCGGCGCGGCGCCTTGCCGTGGAGTCTGATAGCCGGGGCGGCGCCGGCCCGATCGATCTCCTCCAGGCGATTCAGCGCACCTCAACAACACGAAGTACCGCGAGCGATGTGAGGGAGGTGCGGCGGTATGGCGTCGAGCTGCCGCCTGAAATCCGCACCGCGGTCGACGATCTGGAGGGGTTCCTCCAGAGCAACGACCCACTCGGGGGGGTCGCCGACCTGGGCATTGAGTTCGTGCTCGACAAGGTGGCTGAGGCGGCGATGCGCAAATTGGTCGAGTTCATTGACCGCCCCATCGCCGACGACGCCGAACCGGCAAAACGGCGAAGACGTCCCAAGGTGCCGGGCGTTTATCACGTAGACGACGCTCTGATCCTCGAGGCTCCCCAACGCGTCGAGCTTGGCGGCGTTCTCGATGATGAACGCGACCCGTTCCTGGTACTCATCCACGGGACCTTTTCCCACACCGAAGGCGCCTTCGCCGGCTTCCGCGACACCGAACACTGGCGTCGCCTGAGCCGCGCATACGAGGGGCGTATCATCGCTCTCGAGCACGCAACACTTGGTGCGAACCCGGCGGAGAACGCTCTCGACTTCGCTCGGGCTCTTCCGGAAGGAGCGCGACTCCACCTGCTGACGCATTCCCGGGGTGGGCTAGTGGGGGAACTGCTCGCCTATCTCACCGCACACGACCCTGAGATTCCGGGCGTCAGCGGTGCGCTTCCGTGGGCGCCCATCCTCCACGAACTACGGTCCGAGCTTGCCGAACGCGGTGTTCGAGTGGAGCGATTCGCTCGGGTCGCCTGTCCGGCCCGAGGCACGCTGCTCGCCTCGCGAAGGCTCGATCTCTACGCCAAGGTCCTGTTCAACGTCTTCAACCTGGTCCCGCTCGTCCGCGAGTCCGGGATCGCCACCATCCTCAAGAAAGTGGTCCTGGTCTTCCTCGACCAGCGGGCCGACCCACGACTCGTTCCCGGACTCGAGGCGCAGATGCCCGAGTCCCCCTTCATCAACTTGCTGAACACGAGCAGTCACCGTCTGGAGGACCGGCTCGGAGTGGTCGCTGGAGACGTCCAGGGCTCGGGCATCCTCAAACGTATCTCGGTGGCCGCCTCCGATCTCTTCTTCCGGCAGAACCACGACTTCGTGGTTCACACCGCGGCGATGTCACAGGGGGTACCACGAGTGACCGGCGGGGTGTCCTCTCACCAGGGAAGCGAGTATTCCCATTCTGCCTACTTCTCGGTCGAGCCATGCAGGGCTCGGGTCACCGACCTGCTCCTCGCGGACGGGATGCCCACATCATTCAGCCCGATCGAATCTGCGGGGGCGGGCGCGGCAAGGTCGGGAACCCCGAGGCGTGACACCGGCGACGTCCCGGTCGTGATTGTGGTCCCTGATCTGTTCGGTACCACGCTGGTCCGGGATGAGGAGATGATCTGGCCCGATCCCGCCAGCCTGGCCCGCGCCGGTCTTGACGCCCTGTCCCCCGATGCTCCCGGTGTCGACCCCGGCGGCCTGCTCGACGTCTACGAACCGGCCATCACCCGGCTCTCCGCTCACTACGACGTGGTTCCGTACCCTTACGATTGGCGCCGGTCGCTCGCTTCGGCTGCGACGGGACTGAGCGAGGAGATCCGGTCCCACCTCGAGGCCACCGATCAGCCGGTCCATGTGCTGGCTCACGGCGCTGGCGGCATCGTGGCCCGGGCTGTGGCTGCCCGCCACAGCGAGGTGTGGAGCGCAGCGGCGAGCCGCCATAGCCGGATGGTGCTACTCGGGTCCCCTCACCGAGGCTGGTGGTTCAGCGTCGGCCTCCTCGACGGCAGCGCCGACCTCGCCTATCTGATGGGGCTCGTCACGCAAGCAACAGCCTCTCAAGTGGCCGCCGCATTTGGCGGTTTGCAGAGTCTGGTGGAAACCCTTCCCGACGTTGGTGCCGATGGGGCAGGTGAAGCAGCGTTGTGGAGTCCGCAATGGTGGCGAGAGTCCGGCAGCCCGCCTCCCTCGAAGCAACTAGCCGAAGCGATGGTGCTGCGTAGAACGATCGCTTCGGCCCAGGTCGAGAACAGCTTCTCGATCGTCGGACGTGCCGACGTCACCCCGATCGGGGTTCGTGCCGACGGCGGGCTGGAATGGCAGGGGACCCGAAGGGGCGACGGCAGAGTCGATTGGGAATCCGGCCCGCCCCAACAGACCTACTACGCGGAGGCCTCCCATGGGGGACTTCCTAGTTCCGGCCCGGTGCTCTCCGCCCTCGAGGAGCTCTTCCAGACCGGCGTCACCAGCCTGCTCCCAAGAAGCCAGCCGGTCGTCGACCCAAATCCGGCTCCTATCGAGGACGTGAGGGGCCGCGTCCTCTTCCCCACCGCTCGCGAGCTGGCCGATATCGCCCTGGGAGTGGTGGAACCACCCCGTTCGGCGTCTGCGATGGCGCTCGAGCTGCGGGTCGAGCACGGCGACCTCCGGTTCGCCGACCTCCCCATCATCGTCGGCCACATCATGGGGACCCCGCTACGTGGTGCCGAGCTGACGCTCGACCGGATCAGCGACGGCGTGATATCGAGTGCGCGGCGGCTGGGGGTATACGCCGGAGATGCGGGAACGTCCCAGCTCTTTCGCTACTTCCATGGTGGTGAAGGGCATGTATGTGCCGTGGTCAACATGGGGGAGATCGGCGAGTTCACCCCGACGGTGCTCCGCGAAGGCGTGGCCGACGCCTGCCTCAGGCTGGTCTCAATTCGACTCCACGAGGCGCAGCGCTCCCAAGAACAGATCAACCTCGGTATCGCACCGGTCCTGATCGGGGCGGGGACCGGTGGGCTGAGCGTCGACGACTCTCTAAGCGCCATCATCGAGGGTGTGATCACCGCCAACCGCCGGCTGGTCGATCAGGGACTCATAGACCACATCCGCGTCGCCCGCATACAGGTGACCGAGGCATACGAGGGCCTCGCCATCGCCGCCCAACGAGCAGCATTACGCCTCGCCGAGCAGTACGGCGACGAGGGCTCGCAAGAGGGCCTGATCGTCGCCCCGTACATCCTGGTGGGGGCCTACCCGAAACGGGGGCAGCCCGATCCCGTATACCACGAGGGTGAGTGGCGCACCATCACGGTCGAGGCCGTGAGGCCCGCGACGGATACCACCGCCGACGGTTCGGACGAACTAGTCGACCTTGTATTCACGTCGGTGGGAGCGCGAGCGCGCGCCGAGCGGGTCGTGTCGTCGAGCCAGCGTCAACAGATCGAGCAGCTGATCGCATCGGCCGTCAACTCGGCAGAGGGACCGGACCAGCCGACCAATACCCTGTACGAACTGCTCTTTCCGCCAGCACTCAAGGCGTCACTGCAACAGCCGACCAACCTCATGTTCGTGCTCGACCCCGAAGCCGCCCACTACCCCTGGGAGTTGCTCGCAACCAGAATCCACGAGCAAGGGATCCAGCCCGTCGCCTCCCGGACCCCGATGCTGCGGCGGCTCCGCATCGAGGCAGGACGCGAGCAGGTTCGCCCCGGCACCGGCACCACCGCCTTGGTGATCGGCGACCCACCCACCACCGCGTTTCCCCGCCTCGAGGGTGCTCGACAGGAAGCGCTACTGGTTGCCGAACTGCTCGAGGAAGCCGGATGGGACGTGACCCGTCTGATTCCCTCGAGCCCCACCGACACCGCCTTAGGCCCTGACGACATCGTCAACGCTCTCTTCGCCGCCGACTACCGGCTGGTTCACGTCGCCGCTCACGGATACTACGACTCGCTCAACCTCGTAAATAGCGGTGTGGTGATAGGCGATCGCCGCTTCCTGACGCCACTCGAGTTCAGCGCAATGTCCACAGTGCCCGACCTGGTGTTCCTCAACTGCTGCCACCTTGGTCGGCTCGACGACGCAGAGCCCGAGAATCGGAGGGCCGGAGCTTGGGGCAATTTCCATCACTTGGCGGCTAGCGTTTCTCGCCAGCTGATCGGCAACGGTGTCCGGGGGATCGTGGCCGCTGGTTGGGCAGTCAACGACGAGGCGGCCAAGGATTTCGCTGGTGAGTTCTACGGGCAGATGCTCGACGGCACCGGTTTTGGCGACGCTGTCTTCATGGCGAGAAGGACGGTCTATCGCCGCCACCGAGGATCCAACAACACCTGGGCGGCCTACCAGTGCTACGGCCCGCCGGCGCTGTACCTGACTCGACCGTCCCGACGTCCGAGACCGATGAGCCCGGTCTCAGCCGGGGAGCTCAGCTTATGGCTCCAGGACATCCTGGAGCGAAGCGCCGACGTCCAGTCCGTGCAGGAATCCGAGCTTCTCGCCCAAGAGCTGAACAGTCTGATAGCCGGCGCCGCCTCTAGCAGCCTGCTCGACGGGAGGAGTAACTACCTCGCAGGGCAGGCATATTTCGACCTTGGGCGGTACGGGGAAGCGGTCGAGTTCATGGAGCGGGCCCGCCAAGACTGGAGGGCCGAGTCTCCGCTCAAGTTGCTCGAGCAGCTGGCAGACGCCCAAATCAGGCTTGCGGTCGAGATGACCGGTCACCCCCTGGATGCGGAAGCGAAGGCGATAGCCAAAGGTCTTGCCGATGGTGCCCTCGCCAACCTGGACACACTCATCAAGCTGACGGAGACACGCGAGCGCTACAGCCTCCGTGGCGCCTATTGGAAGCGCCGGTCGCTCCTCCGGCAGCTCGGGTTCCGCACGAGCACTGCTCTGGCGAGATCTGCAGCTGAGTACGAGCGGGCGTACGAACTGGTTTCCGGTGAATCCAACTCCTACTACCCCGGGCTCAACTGGGCGATGCTGCGATGGCTCCAAGGCGACCCGGTCAAGCCCAGCGGAGGCATTGAGCTGGCGGCGCTTGTCGACGCCTGTGAATCGAGTGCGGGTCTGGCCGGCAAACACGACAGTTGGGCCCGGATCACCTGGGGCGACGTCGCCCTATTGCGTGGCCTGGTCACCGGCGATCTTGCCAGCCAGGTCGTCGCTGTGGCCGCTGACTACAGCGACGCCTTCCGCATCGCCTCATCGCTGCGAGAGCGGAAGACGGTTGAGGAGCACCTCGGTTTCGTGCGCTTCCACGCCCCTGACGACGCCAGCCGCCACGCAATCGAAGAGCTGATCGGCACCCTGTTCCCAGGCGCAGGGGATACGTCGGAGCCGACGGACGGGGCGCGTAACTGAGGGTGGACTATCTCGCCAAATCTCGCTGGCCGACACATCCCTCACACCGATCAACCAGGCTTGCGGTGCGCCGCGGACCCCTCGGGCCACTCGACGGACACTCCGTGACCGAGAGAGGTCAGGTCGCGGCCAAATCCAGGTCGGCCGGGTCGATTACGACCACGCGGCCACCGGCGTCGGAGACCGCATCCACAAGGGCGGCGGTCCCTCCCGGTCCGTCGCCAGGGCGTCGGTCCCACAGGAAGACGCCGACCAACTCGCGGTCGGGCACGGCGACCGCCACATCCAGCATCCGCCGAGCGGCTTGTTGATGTGGCCGTTCTGTGCCACTGGGAAGGGCCTCGACTCGGACGCTCGGGTGGTTCACCACCCACTCGAAGCGCTGTTCCCATTCGGCCCCCGCAAAGCGCACCGACTCGGCAAGGTACTCGGAGATGGGGCGGGCCAGAACGACCTCGAGACGGCAGCCACGACTGAGCCACGTGTCGGCAAAAAGGAGGTCGCCGCCGCAGGCCGCCCCGCTCACCGCCAGATCATCAGCCGCCGGTTCCAGGTCATCGACTGTGCAGGCGATCCGATTTGCCGCGGCGGGAACCTTCTCGGTGGGGAACCTTGGGGTGTCCCGATCCTGCCGGTCGATCATGTGACCGCTGAACAACACCGCCTGACTGCCCGGGGTGGGTGCCATCGCGTGATCGTACCGGCGGCCTGGGGGGCTGAGCTTCGAGTCTCCCGTTCGTGACTGCCGGTGCGGCAGGCGTGCTGTGGGTGCTAAGCCTCCCGCGGTTGGCCGCCGGGGCGAGCCGCCAGCGCCGGTTAGCGTGACGATGTGCTTCGATGAGGTCACTCGAGTGCTCGATGCCTTAGAAGACGCGGACGCTGCTGGGTCGGGGGCGGCTGGGGTGTGGTCGTGCTTGGGGAAGTCAGACCCCGCAATAACCGCGACCTCGGCTTGGCCATTGCTCCACCGGTTCGACCACGATCGGCGCATCTGATGCGCCACCGGCTGTAGAACCTGCTCGACTGATGGAGGGCATATGAGTTACGGTTGGTGGAAGTTCATCCATCTTGTCGGAGTCGTGGGCTTCGTCGCAGCCCACGGCACCTCGATGGCGGCAACCGTTCTGATGAGGCGGATCCATGAGCCGCAGCAGGTGTCCGGGATCCTGCAGCTGAGCGCGGCCACGGTAAGCGCGTTCTACGTGTCGACTCTGGTGCTCCTGGTCGGCGGAATCGGAGCGGGCGTCCGGGGGAACCGGTTCAATGAGGGGTGGATCTGGTTGTCACTGGGCCTCCTGGTCGGGGTGTGGATACTCATGTTCCCCACGGCTCGGAGGCATTTCCGCCGCATCCGGATGGTGCTCGAGCTGATGGAAACCGGGACCACGGTCTCCCGAGACGACTTCGTCCGGGTACTCAACTCGGGCAACCCGGTCCTCACCGCTGGGACGGGATTCGTGGTAATTCTCTTCATCGTCTATCTGATGGTTCTGAAACCATTTTGACCGCATACCGGAGGATCGTCGTCGGGGCACACAGCTCACCGACCTCTGAAGTGGCCGAGGAGGTCGCGGCACGGCTCGTCCACCAACTCGGTGCGGAAATGATCCTGATCCATGTCAGCGACGACATGGTGAAAGGCGAGGCCATCCTTCGGTCGGCAGCAGCCCGAGCTCGCGCTCTCGGCGTCGATGCGCAGACGGTGCACCGTCAAGGCGATGTCGCCGAGTCAATCGTCGGCGCCGCCGCGGAGTTCCACGCCGATCTCCTCGTCATCGGTGATCACGGAATGGGGGAGGCGAGCCGGCTCGGCCTCGGTGGCCTTCCCAGCCAGGTGGCCCATCACTCACCCATCGACATCCTGGTCGTCAGGACGGCACATCCCGCTCAGCAGCACAGCTACCGCAGGATTCTGATCGCCACGGACGGCTCGCAGACCGCCCACCAGGCCGCCCGACACGGTCATGCACTAGCCAAGGCTGTCGGAGCCGAAGTCGCCCTGATATACGTAGGCGACGAGCTGATCGGTGACATCGTGCTCCGTGACACGGCCGCCCGTTTCGACAACGAGACGACGGATCGGATCGTGATGAAAGGCAGCCCTGCCACGCAAATCTCAAAGGCCGCTGGGGACTATGACCTGGTGGTGGTGGGGAACAAGGGGATGACCGGTTCTCGTCGTTACATTCAGCGGGTCGTCCCCAGCCGTGTAGCGCACGAAGCCGCATCCGACGTGCTCATCGTGAAGACCGTCAGCCGCTTCCTCTTCGACCTCCGGCCCGGAGAGGGCGCCGTGGTGGAGATGGACGGGGATAAGGTGGCGGCCTACCTCCACGACGACGGAACCACCTACACGGTGTCGGCTCGCTGCCAGCACATGGGCTGCATCGTGGAGTGGAACGGTCGGGCCCGGACCTGGGACTGCCCCTGCCACGGCTCCCGCTACGAGTACACCGGGGCGATCATCAACGGGCCTACCACCAAACCTTTGCCCCCGGTCGAGACGTGAGGGAGTCCGTGGCCCTCGGCGTAGTTCGGGCTCTCGGCCCGATTCCCCGAGCCGGGGCCTCGCTCTAGAGTGACTTGAGGAACCGGGCGACGTGCGCGGCAATCTCGCGGTTCGACGCGTCGATCGCGGACATGTGATCACCCCCCTCGATCGGATAGATCTGTGATGCCGTGAGCCCGACTGCGATCGCCCGCTCGTGGAGGGCCTCTGACCCTGCCCACACTCCGCTGGTCCAGCCGAGGGTGAGGGGGCCTTCGTCCGTGGGGATCCCCTCGTCGCTCGTGCCGTAGACCACCATCAGAGGCGGCGACGCCGACGTGATCCAGTCCAGGTCCTCCAAGGGCAGAGCCCCGGCGAAGCCGACCCAGGCCGATGGGGTGGAGTCGTAGACGGGGCTCCCACCTCCGTCCAGCCCGCCGTCGGCCTCGAGGACCTCCCGGAGCTCCGGCTCGGCTTCCGCCGGATCGACTAGGTAGGTGGCGACGGCAGACATCGCCGCCTCGACGGAGTGGCCGCCCAAGGCGATACGGTCGGGATCGACGCCGTAGGTGTTCTCGGTGGCGGCGTCCTCCCGGAAGAACCGCACGGCGGCCCGCAGATCCTGGACGACCTGAATCGTCCGGAACGCACCTGACTCCTCCAACGGCGCCGACTCTTCCTCCCTCGCCGGTAGACCGGAGTCCGGGTCGATCTCCCGGTACTCGGCGAGGGCCACTGCGACGCCGCGACGCGCGATCGCCTTCGCGAAGGCGAGGTCGTAATCGAGCCTCTCGCTGCCTAGCAGGATCAGCAGCGGCCGGTCCCCCTCCCCACCGTCCAGCCGGGTCACCAGGTCGAGGGTTAGCTGGAGCTCCTTCCCTGTCTGGGTCGCGTTAGTGGTGTACTCGATGTCGCGGATGACCTCGACGCCGGTGGAGGGAGCGGTGGTGGCCGGCGGGGCGGACGTGGGGACGTGCGTGGTGGCGACCTGCCCGGGCGTGGCGGGAGTCGGCGACGTCGAGAGCTGCGTGGTCGCGGCGACCGGCCCGGGAAAGGGGGAAGTCGTCCCCGTAGGGGTATCGGGCCCGGCGCCGGAGGTGCACGCCGCAACAGCAAACGCCAGCAGCAGGGCAGCACCCCGGACCGTCGGAACAAGCCTTCGGCTGCGCACGTCCCCATCCTGGCAGTGGGGCGCCCATAGGACTCAATGAGGCACGTTCACCGAGCACCGGTGCCGACGTGCCCGCGAACCCGGTGGGAGGGTCCCGTCGGTCAGCCCGCCGGCGGCCGAGGGCATTCACGCTTGACAGTTGAGATCCATCGGCAGACCTATCCCTCCCCTCATTGTGGGTCCTCTTCCCGGTCACGACTCTGAACAGAGCCTCAGCGGAACAACACGAGCTCCTCGGCCCCGACGCCTTCGAGGACGTACCGCTCGGGGTCCGGCCGGCGACCCGAAAGCAGCCGCACCAACGACTCGAGGTCGGTGTCGAGCCGGGCAGGCCCACCGGACGGGTCGATGGACCCGATGGTGAATGTCTGTTCGGGAAGGTGGACCGCGACCAGCGGTAGCCGACGACTGCGGGCGATCAGCAGTTCGAGGGCGAGCTCACTGCCGGCGCTGACGTACGCGTCGGTCTCGCCCAGCGGTTGGCGCACGTCACCGCCGTGGACCCACTCGCCCAACGCCACACCGTCGAGCCGACCCCCGGCGCCGTCGACCACCGGGGCCGCCGCCTTGTACCCGGCGACCAGTTCGTCGATGAGACGTTCAATCGGCCAGGGGCGACGCACGTCCACGTCGGTCTGGTTCTCCTCGGGCGAGAAGCCATGCATGGTCCCGCGGGCGACATGATGCAGGGCGGCCGAGCAGTGGGCCAAGACGTCGCGGACCGACCACCCGGTGCAGACGGTCGGCCGATCGAAGGCGGCGGGCGGGGCCCGGCGCAGGATCGGCGGCAGCGCCCTGGCCTCGATCATGAGCAGGCGGCCGGCGGTGGTCGCGGGGCGCACCTCCCGCGATGTCCCGGTGGCCATCGACCGAACCTACGCGACGGGCCTTCGTTGCGGCACCCCGTACCGTGCGACCGGGCTCCAGATGGCTGACGGCGACGAGCAAATCAGCATGCCCTCCCGCGGCACAGAGGCCACCGGTCGACTCCAGAAGTCATCGGAAGACGAGGCGAGATCGAGGCTGCCTTGGTAGCGGTTGACGCGGGAGGCTGCCGATGCCTGGCGACCTCGACCAGCCGACCAATTGCGGACGTCGCGCCGGGGATCCATGGGTCGCCGATGTCCTCCGGCGTAGGGTTGCGCCCGTGCGGAGTGGAGATCGGCGGTATCTGGAGCATCGCCGGGCTGCTCTGTCGGTCATGCACCCGGGAGAAGCAGCCTTGGTGGGTCGATGAGCGCAATATTCATCAGCCACAGCAGCAAGGATGCCGAGATCGCGACCGAGATCCGGCTCTGGCTGAGGTCAAAGGGCCACAGCTCGGTCTTCCTCGATTTCGACCCTGAGGACGGCATCCCCGCCGGCCGGAACTGGGAGCAGGAGCTGTACCAGCAGCTGAGGTCCTGTCGCGCGGTGATCGCGCTGTGCAGCGAGCACTCCATGGCTTCGAAATGGTGCTTCGCCGAGATCACCCAGGCCCGTTCCTTGGGGAAGTCGCTGCTCCCGGTGAGGATCGACGGCTGCGTGATCGACGGTGTGATCGGCGATCACCAGATCGTGGACATGACCATCGACAAAGCCGAGGCGTACAAGCGGCTGTGGAACGGGTTGCTTGCCGCCGGCGCCGACCCGGCTGGAATCTTCGATTGGGACTCGAGCAGGCCCCCCTACCCGGGTTTGCTCTCCTTCCAGGAGAAGGACGCCGCCGTGTTCTTCGGACGCGATGAAGAGATCGGCACCGGCCTCGATTCATTGAACAAGGTGCGGCGCCTGCGTTCCGCCGGTTTGGTGATGGTGCTGGGGGCGTCCGGGTCCGGCAAGTCCTCGCTGGTGCGCGCCGGGTTGGTGCCCAGGCTGCGCGGCGACGCGGAGCGGTGGATCGTGGTCGACCCCTTCCGACCCCGGTACGATCCGGTCCGGGAGTTGGCAGCCGCCCTGACCAGGGCTTTCAGGCGGGCCGGCATGGACCGGTCACCTCAGAGCATCGCAGATCGCATCCATGAGGCGTTGCGGTTCGCCGAGCCGGCACCGCCCAACCCTCTGGTCGAGATGGGCGAAGAGCTGAGGCTGGCCCAAGGCGCCGCAGAGCCGAGGATCCTCCTCGTCGTCGACCAGTTCGAAGAGCTGCTCGGCCGGTCGGAGCCTCATCCGTCTGCGAGGTTCCTGCGGCTGATCCGGGCAGCGGTCGAGGCCCCGGAGACGCCGCTACTCGTATTGGGCACGATGCGCTCGGACTTCCTCGGTGTCTTTCAGAAGCACCTGGCGCTGCTCGATTTCCGCTTCGAGGCCCTCACCGTCGGACCGTTGTCGCCGGAAGACACCGCCCAGATCATCGAAAGGCCAGCCGAGGTAGCCGGCCTGCAGCTCGGCCCCGGACTGGTCCAGGCGATGGTGGCCGACACCCAGGGCGCCGACGCCCTGCCGCTGCTCGCCTTCGCCCTCAGAGAGCTCTATGACCGTTACGGCGACGACCGGCGCTTCGATCTCGAGGAATACAGGACGCATCTCGGTGGGATCCAGGGAGCCGTCGCCCGAGTGGCCGAGCAGCTCATCGAGGCAGAACAGTTAGACCCCGCCCTGGAGGAGGAGCTGAGGACCGCCTTCATGGCGTTGGTCCGGCTTGGCGATGACGATCGTTGGGTGCGCAACGTCGCCATGTGGAGCGACCTGCCACCGAAGATCCACCCGGTCGTCGACCGGTTCGTGACCGCCCGGCTGCTCGTATCGGGCGGGGACGGCGAGCAGCGGACCGTCGAGGTGGCTCACGAAGCGTTGTTCCGTTCCTGGGGTCGCCTGGTGCGATGGTTGAACCAGAGCGCCGATGAGTTGCGGCTCCGCCGTGACATCCAGTTCTCCACCCGGAGTTGGGACGGGGGCGGGCGGGATGCCGGGGACCTCTGGCGGGGCGCCAGGCTGGCCCGGGCCGTCGAGTTGGTCGACGACGGCCATGTCCCCTTGGACCCACTCGACAAGCAGTTCGTCGCGGCGTCGCTCGAAGCCGAACGCGCCGAGACGGAGAAAGAGGAGCAGCGGCGCCGGCGAAGGTTGCGACTGGCGGTGGGGGTGGCAGCGGGTGCCTTGATACTCGCAGGTGTCGCCGGGGTGTCCTTCGCCTTGGCTCGCAGCGAGTCGGCCAGGGCCAACCAAGCGGCAATACAGGCACTTGCCCTTGCCTTGGCTGCCCAGGCGCGGGTAGTCCAGGACGAGAACCCGGCGCTGGCCCTGGTCCTCGCCGCCGAGAGCAACGTCATCACCGCAACCCCCTCGCCCGAAGCCACCGCCGCCCTCTTCGAAGCACGCGTCTCCTTCGGCAGCCGATCGGCTCAGCAGCTACGCGGGCCCCTGCTCGGTCACAGTGGGCCGGTGAACGGCGTCGCCTTCAGCAGCGACGGCCGGCTCCTCGCCTCCGCCGGGGACGACGGCACGGTGCGGCTGTGGGACCCGACGACCGGAGAGCCAGTCGGCCAACCGATGAAGGGCCACGTCGGCTTCGCCCGGGGCGTGGCCTTCAGCAACGATGACCGGTTCGTCGCCTCCGCCGGCCACGACGGGACGGTGCGGGTCTGGGACCCGACGACCGGCCAGCTTCACGGAGAGCCCCTCGAGGGCCCGGGTGGCTTCCTCGAGGCGGTCGCCTTCAACCACGACGGGACCATCGTGGCCGCCGCGGGTGAACACGGGGTCATCGGCATGTGGGATCCCGCTACCGGGGAGCCCAGCGGTGAGCCCCTCGATGGCCACGAGGGAACGGTGCGCGACGTGGCATTCACCACCGATGGTCTCCTCGCCTCGGTCGGATACGACGGGACGGTGCGGCTCTGGGACCCGGCTACCGGCGAGACAACAGCCGACTGGGTCGGCCAGGAGGGCCGAGTGTTCGGGGTGGCCGTCAGTCCGGATGGCAGGCAGCTGGCAGCCGTGGGAGACGGCGGGACCGTAGTGCTGTGGGACACGATCAGCGAGCAACAGCTCGCCGCGCCGCTGAGCGGCCACGAGGGAACGGTGCGTGACGTGGCGTTCCGACCCGACAGCTCGCTGCTGGCGACGGCTGGCTTCGACGGGACGGTGCGGCTCTGGGACCCGGGAAATGGTGAGGCCGTGGGCCCGCCCCTGACCGGTCACAACGGCTTCGTGAGGGGTGTCGCCTTCAGCCCCGACGGCCTAAAGCTGGCATCGGCCGGGTTCGACGGGACGGTGCGGCTCTGGGACACGACGCCGGGCGAGCCGATCGGGGAGACCCTCGTCGACCTCGACGCCGCCGTCAACGGGGTCGCCTTCAGCCCGGACGACCAGCTACTCGCCTCCGCCGGCGCCGACGGCACCGTGCGGCTCTGGGATCCGGCGACCGGCCAGCCTCTCGGAGATCCCCTCATCGGACCGGGCCGTGGTGTCAACGGCGTCGAGTTCAGCGGCGACGGCGGCATGCTGGCCGCCGCCGGCCGCAACGGGACGATCTGGCTCTGGGATACGGCGACCCGCCAAGCGCTGGGCGAGCCGATCCGCGCCCACGACGGGGCGGTCTACGAGGTTGCGTTCAGCTCGGATGGCACCCTCCTCGCATCGGTCGGCGAAGATGAGACGGTGCGGCTCTGGGACCCGACCTCCAGGAACCTGTCGAACGTGATCGTGCCGGGGACGGTACAGCGGGTGGCGTTCAGCCCCAATGGTGACTTGTTCGCCACGGGAAGCGCCGACGGGACGATCCAGTTCCGGGACCCGGTCACAGCACAGACTATTGGATCGTCTTTCAGCGGTCATGCCGGCGGCGTGTATGACCTGGCCTTCAGCCCTGACGGCGCACACCTCGCCTCGGCGGGTGCCGACCGAAAGGTGCGCATCTGGGACGTGGACACGCACGAACTCGCCACGGACATCCCCACCGGCGTCGTCATCAGGGTTGCCTTCAGCCCGGACGGCTCCCTCGTGGCATCAGTCTCCGCCGGGGGTGATCAGACCGTCCGGCTCTGGAATTCGGACGGTGAGCTGGTCGGGGAGCCTCTCGAGACCGGGGTCGTGCGCGGTGTGGCCTTCAGCCGGGATGGCCGAATGCTGGCCTCCGCCGGCGCCGATGGCGACGTGCGCCTCTGGCCCAGCGTATGGGACCCTGCCGAGGCCTGCGCTCTCGCCGCCGGTTACGTGACCGCCGCCCAGGTGCAGGAGTATTTGCCGGAGGGACAGCAGCCGACCGCTTGTACTCTGCGATAGTCCTCTAGCAGGATGCCGGCAGGCGCTCGGCCGTCCCGCCGGCGCTGTAGGTCGCAACCCGGCTCCAGGTGTGGTCGCCGTTGTCCCGCTCGCAGACGGCCCAGAAGTCGAAGGTGGCAAGGGCGCGGTCCCCGGCTTCGTTGAGGCTCAGCGGTCCCGTCAGCCCGGTCGTCTCGTCCGTAACCGCCACCAGCTCCGCCTTCACCGCTAACACGTCCTCACCTCCGCCGGCGTTCACGGCGGCTTGGTGGGCAGCGGCCAGGGCGTCGTAGGCAGCCAGCGCGAAGGCGTCGGGGCTGCGACCGATGTCCTCGGCGATGCGCTCCGAGACCGGGCCCCAGGCGGCCTGGTCGGCTTCACGCAACCCGAGGATCGGATTCGGATAACCGGTCTCGATGGCGAACGCCGCCGCAGTGTCGTTCTCTATCAGCTCACGGCTCAGGGCGACGCTGTTGCTGCCGTACCATCGAAGCTCAGCCAGCTCCGAGTCGGCCGCCGCCACGAAGAGGTTCTCCACCTCGGCGAATGCGGCCAGGTAGATGCCGACCTCGCCGGTCTGGGTGGAGATCGCGGCGACAGTCTCCTCGAGACTTGTGATCTCGTCCTCGAAGTCCTCCTCGTCGGCGGGGTAGACCAGCCCGTCGACCACGATTCCTCCAAGCTCCTCGAATGCCGCACGAGTTGCGATCCCCAACCCGCGGTTGCCCTCGTCGTCGCGCACCGCGATGACAAGGGCTCGGACGCCGTCCTCCCAGGCAACGTTGGCGACTGCGATGCCTTCCTCCACGTCATCGGGCGTAAAGCGGAAGAGGCTGTCATCTGGAGTCGCCAGGCTGTGGGCAGTGCTCAACGGGCTCAACAACAGCAACTCGTTCTGGTTGGCGAAGTCGAGACCGGCAAGAACCTCCGAGCTGGAATAGGGCCCGACAACGATGTTGATGCCACGCTCGTGGAGGTCCTGGAGCTTGGCCAAAGCGGTCTGAGGATCGGAGCCCGAGTCCTCGATTGCGAGAGACAAGGTTGTTTCTCCCTCGGCGTTGATCGCCTCGACGGCTTCGGCAAGCGCCGCCTCGCTGCTCTCGCCGTAGGAAGCGAGCGCCCCTGTCAGGGGGAGGACGGCACCGATCTCGAGCATGTCGCCTTCACCGACGCCTCCAGAGCAGGCGGCGGTCAGGACGGGTAACGCGGCGATCACCAGGGACACGATTCTGATCACAAGGCGTCTCCTAGCTTGGGATCCCATGAGGCTCGACCGTCCGTCGCGAAGTCGAGTCACGCCGAGCGACGGCGCACCGTTCCTGATATCTAGCAGGCTGCAGACCCGATCCGTCGACAGGTGGAGCGACCATGACGACGCGGCGCGGTACTTAGCGGCGACGGCAGGGCAGTGACAGTTCAGCCCGGCATACTCCGGGAAAGAGCGGCGCAGCGTGTGCCTCTTCAAGACATACGATCCGGCGCACGGTGAGCGAGGTGGCCGCCGACTTGGGGTGCGCCCGCCACGATCGTGTGCACCAACGTCAAGACTTTGCGGCCAGGCAACGCGCCACCAACGCGGCCGACCAAACGAACCGTGCGGTTGATCAACGCCTCCAGCCCCAGCCGTGCCACCAGTGTCGCGACCACCAACAACCCGGCGTTGGCCACCAGGTTCGGGTCGTCGAAGGTCGCCTCGATACGGTCGATCGCGTGCGATACTCCACTCACTGGACGTGCCTATTTGCGCCGGTGACAGCGACGACGTCGAACACCGTCATCGTCCAGCCCAGGAGGCATTTTTCCGCGGATACGCGGCTCCGCTCAGCCGCTACTCATCGGTGGATCGAGGCTAAGGCATCGGCACCGTGATGATGGTGTCCGACGTGAGTTCTCCGTCGCTGATTACGAAGCGGGCGATCTCGCCGTCGGGGAGACCGTCGTCGCCCTTGGCGTAGAAGTGGTAGTAGCGCTCGCGCCGCTCGGGGAGCTTGTCGGCGAGGAGCGAGGTCCGTCCCTCGCCCACCTCGAACGGCAGGCCCAGCGAGTCGAAGACTGTCGGCATGACATCGGTGAGCCTCGCCGGGTAGTCCGAGACCACCAGATCCTCGGTAGAATCGACGCCTGCCGGCTTCACCAGGAGAAGCGACCTTGAACGGGCGTCGCTCCACCGTTCGCCGAAGAAGTCGCTCGGGACCTGGACCAACGCGCCGTCCTCGGTGCGCTCGAAGCGGGCACCATGATCGCCCATGAGGACGATGGTCGAGTCATCGAAGCGATCGAGGGCACGCAGTTCCTCCACCAACCGCACCATCAGATCGGCGGCGCACTCCGCCTGGGCGGCCGGCGTGGTCTCTGAGCCGGCCTCGTACCCACAGTCCGCCGAGAGCACGTAAGGGAAATGCGGCAGGATGAGGTGGACCAGCGAGTACCTCCCTGTGGCCGCCGACCGTCGTTCCCGGTTGATGAAGATGCCCAGCCCCGCGGCCGACATCGGCGGTGCATCGTCGGGGAGCAGGTTCTGACCGCTCAGCTGGTCGTAGTCCCCTTCGGGGAGCAGTCGGCGGGCCAGCGACCCGGGCAGGTTCGAATAGGCCCATAGAGAGTTGGCCAGTTGCACCAGGCTTGAGCCCGGGCTGGATCGAACGATGTCCTTGAAAAGGATCGACTCGTCAAAAGGCGGCGGCTCGTGGTACAGCGACTCGAGGTGCAGGTAGGCGGTGGTGGTGTATCCGGCTTGGCGTATCCGCTGCAGGCTCGAGTCAGGGGCGAATAGAGCGGCGTCGACGAAATCCTGCGGGGTGGCTTGGTAGTCGTAGTCGGCCGGGGCGAAAACCGACGCCATCGACATCTCGGTGCGGCCGTAGACCGTCCGGGCGTCGCGGTACCAGGTGAACCCGGCGAGGGCACGACGCAGCGTGTCGTCGAGGACCGCTTCGAACATCTCGGTCTGGTACTCGTCGAACACTATGTGGTAGACATTGGGCAGCGAAGCCGACTGTCCCGCGGTGGCGTCGTCCGGTCGCGGTGTAGCGGCTGCGGCCCCCCCTACCACCCCGACTGACTGCATCTCGATGGCCGTTGTCACAAGGGTTGCGCCAAGGATCACGGCGGCGAACAGCCCAATGCCGTTCATGAACCGCTCGGAGCGGAGGCGGACGACGAGCAGTCCGACGACCAGCAACAGCAGCGTCACGATTAGACCGGCGACGGCGCGCCTCCACCCACCGAGCGCCGTGTACAGGATCCACCCCGGGGTCAACAGCACATAGCAGGTGAAGAGGAACCGCCCGGCGGTGGTGGCCGTGAGCGCCCAGAGCCCGAAGCCGACCGCGACGGTGACCAGCCCGAGGCCATACAGGTAGCGCCCGGCGAGGTAGTCGCCCCCGAAGAACTCCTCGTTGCGGGCGATGTGGCCGATCATCGGCAGAGCGAA
>DATADW010000058.1:0-10968 GCA_036258335.1 Acidimicrobiia bacterium | reverse complement strand
GTTCTACGGCAGGCCGGCCGGCGAGTAGCCGGTCGATGCCGCACCATCCTCGGTGAGGCCGGTGTGACCCCACGGGTCGTCGTGGTCGGTTCGGTCAACCTCGACCTGGTGATCCGTGTCGACCACCTCCCCGCCCCCGGCGAAACGGTGACCGGCGGGAGTTTCGCCAGGTCGGGCGGTGGCAAAGGGGCCAACCAGGCGCTAGCGGCGAGACGGGCAGGTGCCGATGTCTGGTTCATCGCCGAGGTGGGCGACGATGAGATCGGGTCGGAGGCGCTCGCCGATCTGGACGCAGCAGGTGTCGACTTGACCGGGGTGTCCCGTTCCAAGACGACTCCGACCGGTGTCGCCCTGATCATCGTCGATGGGGGCGGTGAGAACATGATCGCCGTGGCCTCCGGCGCCAATGCGGGATTGAGCGCCACTCATGTAGAGAATGCGATCCAAGCGACCCCCGAGGGCGGCGTGGTCGTGGTCAACTTCGAGATACCAGACGAGGCGTTGTTGGCGGCGGCGGCGGCGGCGGGCCGAACTGATCGCCAGCTCGTGGTCAACCCGGCTCCGGCCCGCCCTCTGCCAGATGGGTTGGAGACTATGGGACCGCTGCTCACCCCCAACCGAGACGAAGCTGCCGCTATGACTGGCGAGGAGGATCCGAACGAAAGCGCCCGGGTGTTAGGTCGCCGGACCGGATCTCCGGTTGTGGTCACTCTCGGCGCCGGTGGTGCCCTCTTGCTCGACAACGACACCCCGATCGAGGTGGGGGCACCGTCGGTCCGGCCGGTGGACACCACTGGCGCCGGCGACGTCTTCACCGGGGCTTTGGCCAGCCGTCTGGCCGCGGGTCGGCCGGTGGAAGCTGCTGTGCGGTGGGCCGTCGCCGCCGCCGCCCTATCCACGACCCGGCTCGGAGCCAGGTCGGCTCCCCATGCCACCGAGGTCGAGCAGTCGCTGGGCGAGCAGTGACCGTCTAGGCGCGCCCTTCCTTCTCGTAGGGAACTCCCACGGAGGCAGGTGGGATGCTCCTTCCCACCACCCCGGCGAGGATGATGATGGTGAGGACGTATGGAAGGGCGGCGAAGAAGTTGTTGTAGATGCTGGGGTAGGCCTGCTGGAACCCGGCGAGTGTCTCGCCCAAGGCGCCCACGGGTGGATTGGAGCGGATGGCAACACCGAGCGCCTGTGACCCCATGAAGAGCAGCGAGCCGAGAAAGGCCCCGATCGGGGTCCAGCGCCCGAAAATCACCGCCGCGAGGGCGATGAAGCCACGTCCCGCGGTCATTCCGTTCTGGAAGGAACCGGTCGCCTCCAGTGTGAGGTAGCCACCCGCCAACCCTGCGAACACGCCGCCGACGATGACGTTGCGGTACCGGACCCGCATCACGTCGATGCCCACCGTGTCAGCCGCCCGAGGGTGCTCGCCGACCGCCCGGGTGCGCAGCCCCCACCGCGACCGGAACAGCAGCACTTGGAGACCGATCACGAACACGATGACCGACATGGCGATGGGACCCTGATTGAGGAACATGTTGAAGATCCACCCCACCACCGGGATGTCCACCAGCCACTCGGGAGGGTCGAAGGAGCGGAAGGTCCCGGCGCCACCGGTCGGGCTGATGAGCCGGTTGAGGTAGCCGGTCAATCCGAGGGCGGCGATGTTGATGATCGTCCCGCTGATTATCTGGTCGGCCCTGATCGAGATGCTGAGCCAGGCATGGAGCACCGACACCAGGGCACCAGCCAGCATCGCCGCCAAGACCCCGATCAGCAGCGCCGGTGTGGCGGCGAACATCCCCTCGGAGGGCTCTCCGCCGATGGCGTTGTTCACGACAAGAGCCACCATGAACCCGGTGAATGCGCTGAACAGCATCATCCCTTCGATGCCGATGTTGATAACGCCGCTTCGTTCGTTCATCACTCCGCAGAGCGCTCCCAGTGCGATCGGCACCGCCAACCCGAGCACGATCGGTGCGATGCCGGGGATCACGGAAATCAGGTAGGCGATGAACTGGATGACATACCCGAGTACCGGGATGTTGTAGAGGAAGTCGAGCACTCCCTCCATCAGCCGACCGCCTGCTCGCCGTAGGACCGGGTCACGGTCTGCACCTCGTCCACTCCGGCCCGGGCGACGCGCAGACGGAACAGCTTGCGGACGATGACATCGGCGGCCAGGAAGAACAGGATCACGGCTTGGATCACGTCGATGATCTCGATCGGGACGTCAGCCTGAATCTGCATCAGCCCAGAACCCGCCCGCATCGCCCCGAAAAGGAGCGCCGAGAAGAGGATCCCAACGGGATGTGCCCGGCCGAGCAGGGCGACAGCGATCCCGTCGAACCCGATGGCTGTGCCGTAGGTGGCCGGGTAGAACCCGACGACGCCGAGGATCTGAAGAACCCCCGCCAGGCCGGCGAAGAGACCGCAAAGCGAGAGGGTGAGGACGATGAGTCGCCGCGGGCTCATCCCGGCGTAACGGGCTGCACTCGGGTTCGCTCCGACGGTGCGTATCTCGAATCCCAGCGTCGTCTTCCACAAGAGCCAGTAGGCAACAGGAACCAGGGCGAATGCGATCAGCACCCCGATGTTGAATGCCCCGCTCCCGATGTGGGGCAGGGCCGCATTCCCTACGTCGGCGGTGCGGGCGAACGTGTACCCAGGTGCCCGCAACACGTCGTTGACAATGGCGGATATGAAGAAGGCGGCGATCGAATTGAGCATGATGGTGGTGACCACCTCGTGGGCACCGGTGAAAGCCTTGAGGAAGCCCGGTATGAATCCGTAGAAGGCGCCCGCCAGACACCCGGCGATGACCGCCACCGGGCAGGCAACCCATGGTGAGGAATCGGCAAGTGCCGCGCCTACCACTGCCGCGGTGAAACCGCCGATCAGGACCTGGCCCGTACCGCCGATGTTGAACAGCCCAGCCTTGAAGCCCACACCCACGGCAAGACCCGTCAGGATCAGGGGCGCGGTTGCGACGAGGGTATTGATGATCTCGGTCGGACCGCCGAACGCGCCCTGAAGAAGAGCCCCATACGCGGCAAGCGGCAAAGTCCAGTCGATGGAGCCCTCGGCGGCCGGGCTCGAAACGATGATGAGCACCGACGCGGCGATCAGGGCCAAGACGATCGACGCGACCGGGACCGCCACAACCGCGACCAAACGCTGCCAGCGACCCTGAGGTAACGGCTCGGGTACCGACGCCTGCGGTGCCGGCCCCCGCTCGCCGAGATCGTCCTCGAGGCTGGAGGGAGGTTCGGTCACGAGGCCTGCTCAGCTGCCGTGGAGGTGTCGCCCCTGCCCCCGGTTGCCATGAGCAGTCCTACGTCTTCGCGGTTGGCGGTGGGCCCGTCCACCATGGAGACCACCTCTCCCCGGTACATCACTGCGACCCGGTCGGACAGCTCGAGTACTTCGTCGAGTTCGGCGGAGATGAGCAGGATCCCGGTTCCCCGGTCGCGCATCTCGATCACCTGGCGATGGATGAACTCGATGCTTCCCACGTCGAGACCCCTGGTGGGCTGGTCGAGTACCAAGACCCGGAGGTCTTGACCGAACTCCCTGGCAACGATTGCCTTCTGTTGGTTGCCTCCCGACAACGTGCCGCAGGGCACGTCCTCGGAGGGTGTACGGATGTCGTAGTCGTCGATCGCTTGCCGCGCCCACCGGCTGATCTCGTCGTCGTCCACCACCATCCCTCGGGAGAATGGCTTTCGGTGATAGGTGGTGAGGACCAGGTTGTCCTCGACGGGGAAACTGAGGACCAGCCCGAAGCGCTGCCGGTCGCCCGGGACGAAACCGACCCCGGCCTCCCGCATCTCCCGAACGCCGGCGTGGGTGACATCCTCGTCTCCGAGCATCACGGTCCCCGCTGCCGGCTTGCGCAACCCGGTGATGGCCTCGACCAGCTCGTCCTGTCCGTTCCCGGCAACGCCGGCGATTCCCAAGATCTCACCGGCGCGCAACTCGAAATCCACGCCGCGTACCGCTTCATGATGGCGGTCGTCGCGAACCACGAGACCCTCGACGCTCAACACGGTTGCTCCCGGGTGTGAGACACCCCGGTCCACGGTGAGTTGGACCTCGCGGCCGACCATCAACTCGGCGAGATCGTCCTCGTCGGTCTCGTCTGGTCTGCGAGACCCAACCACCTTGCCCCGGCGGATCACCGTGATCCGGTCGGCGACCTCCAACACCTCGTAGAGCTTGTGGCTGATGAAGATGATGCTGTGCCCCTCGTCGGCCAGCCGCCTGAGCACGGCGAAGATCTCGGTGGTCTCCTGCGGCGTGAGCACCGCGGTCGGCTCGTCGAGCACCAGGATTCGCGCCTCCCGGTAGAGCGCCTTGAGGATCTCAACGCGCTGCTGCCAGCCGACCGAGAGGGATTCCACCTTGGCGTTGGGGTCGATTTCGAACCCGAAACGCTGGCCCAGTTCGACGATCTTCTCGCGAGCCTCGCGCCGATCCAAGAAGATCGGGTTGGCCATGGTCTCGTCCCCGAGGACGATGTTGTCCGCCACTGTGAGCACCGGAACGAGCATGAAATGCTGGTGGACCATGCTGATCCCGCGGGCGATGGCATCGGCAGGTGAGGAGATTGTTATGGGCTCCCCATCGAGCAGGATCTCACCCTCGTCCGGAGTCGCCAGTCCGTAGAGGATGTTCATCAGCGTCGACTTGCCCGCACCGTTCTCGCCGAGAAGGGCATGGATCTCGCCAGGGTGCACCTCGAGGTCGATCCCGTCGTTGGCGACCACCCCGGGATAACGCTTGGTGATGCCCCGCATCTCCAGGGCGGGAGCAATGACCTCGTCGCTCATCCCCTGCCTTGTCTCCTCATCAGGCGCGCCCGGGACCGTTGCAGCCCCCCCGGAGCGGGGCGGAGACTAACGGCCCGTCAACGAAGGAGGCGGCCGGACTCGGCCGACCGCCTCCTCGTCGGAGTTGGTTTGCTCAGGGACAGTTGGGCGTAGCGGCTGCTGGGCCGGGCGCCGTACAAGGAGCGATCGATCCGTCGGCCATACCGGCGATCGCATCGTCGATCGCCGTCTGGATCTCTGGGGTGATCAACGACCCTTCAAACTCGTAGAAGGGGGCCAATCCCACTCCCACCGGGTCTGAGGTGAGCGAGTTGACGATGTTCCCCCCCTCGGCCGTGCCGTTGGCAACGCGGAGAATCGCGGCGGTCACCGAGTCTTCGAGCGACTTGGTAGCGCTGGTGACGATGCATGAAGCAAAGTCGGGCAGCGTCTGGGTCTGGTCGACGTCCACCCCGATGGCCAACACCTCGGCGTCACAGGCCGCCCCGATGACCCCCTCTCCGGTGAGACCGGCGATCTGGAAGAGGACATCCGAGCCCTGGGTGATCTGTTGCTCGGCGATCGACCTTCCGGTGGCCGGGTCGTTGAAGCCAACGACCGGATCTGGGCTGGTCTCCTGGTAGAGCACTGTGGTGTTGGGGGCGACCGACTTGGCACCGCTCTCGTAACCCCGGGCGTAGCGGATCACCGCAGGAACGTTGGTGCCGCCGACGGCGCTGACTGTCCCATTCTCGGTGATGCTTCCGGCGACGATCCCCGCCAGGTAGCCCGCCTGATCCTCGGCATAGATGAGACCCTGATAGTTGGGCAGCAGTACGGCCGGGTCGCCCTCGCAGGCGAATTCCGGGTCGGCTTCAGCCCCGGGAGTGATGCAGATGGCCTGGTCCACTCCGATGAAGCTGACGTCGGGATTACCCAGTGCGGCGGCTGTGGTGTCAGAACCGATGAGGAACCCGACGGTGACTACGACGTCGAAGTTCTGGTCGACGAACGTCTGGATGTTCTGGGCGTAGTCCGAGATCTCCTCGGTGACTATCACGTCATGCTCACCGCCAATCTGTTCGGCGGCCGCGACGGCGCCCTCGTACGCCGACTGGTTGAAGGAGGCGTCCTCCAGCTGCCCGACATCGGTGACAACGCCAACTCGGAGCGCCTCGCCGACCACTGTGGTGTCGGCTGCAACCGTTGTTTCCGCGGCGACTGTCGTGTCGGCGCCCACGGTGGTCTCTGCGCCCGCAGTCGTCTCTGCGCCCGCAGTCGTCTCGGCGCCCGCCGCGGTGGTGTCACTGCCACCGGTCGTGTCCGTGGTATCCCCACCACACGCAGCCACGACCAAGGCGAGCACCGCGGTGATCACCGCCAGCTTGCTCGTGTTCTTCACGAATCGTCCTCCCTGGTGTTCCATTCCAGCCGGCGTCGCCGGCGGCGGGAGTGTACCGGCCGTCGCATGCCGGCCGCCGGGGAACGGTCAAGGATCTTCGAGCGCCGATCGGCGGGCGATCACCGATACCGAGCAGCGATCGGTCCTCGAACAAACGGAATCGGGGCCTGCAGACCCCGATTCCGTTTCCCTCCCTGCGCCCCCACTCCGGCGCATTACCTCCATATCGGTTCAAGAGGCAACCACTACATGGGTCGGTCGACCTCTTGATAGAGTCGGCTCAGGCTTGTTCGGGTGTGGGTTGGGCTGGTTGGCGGCGATCGCGGATGCGGAACCAGCCCCAGAAACCGACCGAGACCAACCCGAACCCGGCGAACAAGGCTGCTGCGGTGAGGAACGGCACCGCCGAATCGGTCGGCCCGTAGCCCGACCCGGGGTGGGCCAACAACTGGAGGAAGAAGAACACCCCAGCCCCGAACAGCAACCCCCACACGAGCTTCGACCAACGCAACACCTGAGCACCGGCCAGGAAGCGCATCGGCACCAACCCGAACACCAGACCTTCCAACCCGGCAACGAACAGCGTCGCCAGAGCGGTGTCCACCACGGTCAACCCGAACGATGGGTCCGACCCCAGCGACGGCTGCAACCACGACCAACCGAGCCACGCCGCCACCGCAACGACAGCGGTCACCGCCGAGGCCAGCGCCGCCTGCTTGCCCTCATCCACCGCGGAGAGGGCACCACCCACCACCAACCCGGCCAGCACCCCGTAGAGGTATCCCGGCTCGAACCCCACCACCCGGGACAACACCACACAGGCCGCCGTCACCACCAACGCCCCAGGGAGCGCCCGCACCGACAACGCCACACCCGTGTCACGGCGACGGACGAACCAGGCCGACACCCCCAAACCCACCGCCATCACCCCGACGAGGCCTAGCCCCGCCCCCACCAGGAGCGCCCCGGTGGACCGGTTCCACCCGAACCCCGGGTCCAACAACCCCGCCAGCAGCGTCCCCGCCACCAACACCAACCCCAAGGTCCGCCACGAACCACGCACCCGCGCCCGCCGCTCACCGGAGCGCTCCGACCGGCCCCCCGGCAACAACCGGGAGAACCACCCGGTCACTTCGTCATAATGCTCATCCAACGTCCGGTTGAACAACTCACCCGGGAACGGCATCAACAACACCAACGCCAACGCCAACAAGGCGTTGGTCGCCACCACCGGTATCGCCCACGACACCGCATCAGGACCCCGCAAAGAAGCAGCCAAGGACGGCACACCGGCAGGAGCAATCGGAGCACCCCCACCACCAGACGGCGCCGCCGGACCACCACCGCCACCTGCCGGCGGGACCGCCACCGCCGCCACAGTCGTAGACGTCGTCGTCGACGGCACCGTCGTTGTCGGTTGTGTGGTCATGGCTGGCGCCTGCGTGGTCGACGTAGTCGTCGTCGGTGCCTGCGTGGTCGACGTAGTCGTGGGCGGGGGCAGCGCTGCCGGAGCATCGAGACGCCTCGCTTTTACGGTGACCTCGGAGGTCTGGGCGTAGGCGGCGTGGCGGGTCGGGTCAACGTCCGTCCACCAGTGCCAGACCCAATCGGCGAAAGTGCCCTCCCCGTTCAGATTCGTGGCCACCAGTCCGTCTGACGTCTCGATGGCCTTGCTGACACGGACACTCATCGAGGTGAAAGAGGAGACCGTTCGGTCATAACCAGCCTGATGACAACTCCCGAGATCACGCGACGGAAGCATGCCCGACCAGCGCTTCCCGCTCCGCGCCCAGTCGCAATCGGGTGCCACGGTAAGGGTGCATGCGCCACCCTCACAGGACATCGACAACTCGTAGGTGCGACTGACCTTGCTGCCGACCGCCTCCAGCGGGGGCTGATCGGCCCGGGCCTGATCGACGGCCCAGGAAGGCGCGTCGAACCACTGTTCGTTCACTTCGTGACGGGTGAAGGTGAACTTCCACCGGCCCTCGATCACCGCTTCGGACTTCGGCGTGTCGGGCTGCTGCGCGAGCGCAACAGTTGGCAGCAGGGCGCCAATGAGCGCGCCCACGACGACGAGACAACGTATCAACCGCATGTTCACTCCCTGGCCCCTACCCGGCTATACCGCCGCATCCCCCAGATGCAGGCTGAAGGACTATCGGGACATCGACCGCCAGCCGATATGGGTCGACCGAACCATCGGACCTTGTGTGCAGTCAGTCGGTTGTGTGCAACCAGTACGTCCCGGGCACATTGGCTGCACACAGATGCAGGCGTATGTGTGCAGTTAGTCGGTTGTGTGCAACCAGTACGTCCAGGGCCTATCGGCTGCACACAGATGCAGGTCCGCCCGGCGTGTCACACCCGGGTTGCATGATGCCGGAATGAGAACCGACCTCGACCGAGCAGTGGAGGCAATCGCCCGAAACCAGCACGGTGCGTTTCATCGCGACCAGGCAATCGGCTCTGGTTTCAACAGCGGCACCATCGCATGGCGCTTGGAGAAGGGGTTCTGGCTGCCACTTGATCGAGGGGTGTACGCCACGGCGAGCTCACCGCCAACCTGGAAGCGGAAGGTGATGGCCGCCACGCTCGCCCGGGCAGGGTCGGTCGCGTCGGGACGCACGGCGGCGGCGCTGCATGGGATACCGCCATTCCGCCGGGGTCGAGTCGAGGTCACGGGTCCAATGACGACCAACGCCCGCTCCCAGTCCATCATCGTCCGGCGATGTCGGCACTTCGGTCACCTCGAGACAACTCGCGTTGACGGAATCCCAGTCATGACTCCCTCCGAAACGATGTTCGACTTGGCTCGCCGTGAACCGGACAGAGTGCTTCGCAGAGCGGTAGAGGAGGCGATCATCACGAAAACGGTCACGGTCGACCAGCTCGAGATGACATGTGGACGCCGATTCAGCGAGCGGTGTCCCAGCGCCAAACCCATGGCTCGGATCCTCGACGATGTCTGCCGCGGGGAACCGTTGCCCGAGTCCGAGATCGAGAGCCTCCTACATGGCGTTCTCGACCATCCCGATATCCCTCCGGTGACCAGGCAGGCGCCATTCCCCTGGCGAAAGAGGGACGGTTGCCGGGTTGATGTGTTGATCGTCGTGTGGCGCCTCATCATCGAAGGCGATGGTCGCCGCTGGCACGCTCGTCTCGAGTCGATGGAGCGCGATCGAGCTCGCGACAACGAAGCCACTGCCCATGGTTACCGGGTGCTGCGATTCAGCTATTGGATGTTGCGAGATCATCCAGACGAGGTGCTGGACCTCGTCCTCCGTGTCGGTCGACTGGCGGCGTGAACCTCGACTAGTGAGAGACCTGGGGTTCCTCGCGGACCCGACAGCCGCATCCACCGATCGGTTGTGTGCAACCAATACCCCCACGGGTTAACAGCTGCACACAGACGCCGAACTCGCATTCAGAGATCGGTCGTGTGCAACCAATACCCCCACGGGTTAACAGCTGCACACAGATGATGTGGCTTTGTCAGCCCTCGGCGCTGCCCGCCATCTCGACGATTGGCTGGTCGGGGGCCTCGATCGCCTCGAAGGTCAACTCCCCCGCCTCCTCGTCCAATCCGACCACGATGGTCGACCCTGCCTTGAACTCGCCCAGCAGCACCCGCTCGGATAGTTGATCCTCCAGAAGCCGCTGGATTGCCCTGCGCAGCGGCCGGGCGCCGAGTTCGGGGTCGTAGCCCTTGGTACCGAGGAAGCCCTTGGCGTCATCGGTGAGGACCAGATCGAGACCCTGCGATGTGAGCTGGTTGCGAACCCTGGCCAACATCAGGTCGACGATCCGCTTCACCTCGTCGAGTGTCAGCTCGTGGAAGACGATGACCTCGTCGATCCGGTTGAGGAACTCGGGGCGGAAGTGGCGCTTGAGCTCATCGGTGACCTTGGCCCGCATCTTCTCGTAGGTGACCTCGTCAGAATCGGCGTGGAACCCGATGCTCTTCTTGCGCAGGTCGCGCGTGCCCAGGTTGGAGGTCATGATGATCACCGTGTTCTTGAAGTCCACGGTGCGCCCCTGGGCATCGGTGAGCCGGCCGTCCTCGAGTATCTGAAGAAGAGTGTTGAACACGTCCGGATGGGCCTTCTCGATCTCGTCGAAGAGCACCACCGAGAAGGGCTTGCGGCGCACCGCCTCGGTGAGCTGGCCGCCCTCGTCGTAACCGACGTATCCGGGGGGCGATCCCACCAGCCGGGAGACGGTGTGCTTCTCCATGTACTCCGACATGTCGAGCTGAATAAGGGCGTCCTCGTTCCCAAAGAGAAACTCGGCGAGCGCCTTGGCGGTCTCAGTCTTCCCCACTCCCGAAGGCCCGAGGAAGATGAACGAACCTGACGGCCGCTTGGGGTCCTTCAGCCCGGCGCGGGTGCGACGGATGGCCCGCGACACGGCGACGATGGCGTCCTCTTGCCCGATGATCCGCTTGTGAAGCTCGCTCTCCATGGCCACCAGGCGGGCGGTCTCCTCCTCGGTGAGGCGGTGGACCGGGATCCCCGTCCACAACGCCAGGACCTCGGCGATCTCCTCCTCGTCGATGAGCCAGCCGACTTCCTCGCCGGAGGCGCGTAGCTCGCCTTCCTTGCTGGCCCGTTCGGAGATCAAGGTCCTCTCCTGGTCGCGCAGCTGTGCCGCCCGCTCGAACTGCTGGGCCTGCACCGCCTCGGACTTGTCACGGCGCAACTGACCGAGCCGGTCGTCGATCTCTTTGAAATCGGGGAGATTGGACGAGCGGTTGATCCGCAT
>DATADW010000057.1:0-3931 GCA_036258335.1 Acidimicrobiia bacterium | reverse complement strand
GGGTGGTGCGCTGCTCGGCGACCGGATCAGGATGAACGCCATCCACCACCCGAGGGCTTACATGCGCTCGCTGGCCACCCGCCAGCCCAACCTGGCGCTGTCGCCGCACGTCCAGGCAGCGGTGGACGTGGCCCGCGCCGCCGGTTTCAACCTCGTCATCCTGGAGACATCGGGTATTGGCCAGTCCGACACCGAGATCGTCGACCACTGCGACGTGTCTGTCTACGTGATGACCCCCGAGTACGGGGCGGCCACCCAACTCGAGAAGACAGACATGCTCGACTATGCCGACCTGGTCGCCATCAACAAGGCGGACAAGCAGGGTGCCCTCGACGCGCTGCGCGACGTCCGCAAGCAGGTGAGGCGCAACCGGGTCCAGTTCCATGGTGACGACACCGACCTCCCGGTCTATCTCACGGTGGCCTCGGACTTCAACGACCCGGCGACGAACCTGTTCTACCGGGCGCTAACCGAGGCCGTGTCGGTCAAGACGGGGCTGTCGTTTCCCGTCCGGCTGAGCCTGCCGGTGGACCCGGCGGAGAAGCAGTACGTCGTCCCGCCGGGGCGCACCCGCTACTTGGCGGAGATCGTCGAGTCGATCCGCCAGTACGACGCCTGGGTGGAGGAGCAGGCCGACGCCGTCGAGGACCTGTACCGGCTCGAGGGTGCCAAATCCGTGGTGGCGTCATTGGACGCGGCCGAACCGCAACAGGTGACGCCAAATCTGATCGACGAGGCGGTGGCGCTCGTAGAGGACCGTATCGATCCCGAGTCCCGCAAGCTGCTGGAGCGGTGGGAGGGTCGGGTCGCCGAGTACGCCGGCGAGGACTTCGTCTATTTGGTGCGGGGCCGCCAGATCGAGGTTCCGCTCCACCACACCACCTTGTCCGGCACCCGCGTGCCAAAGGTGGCGACTCCCCGCTACCGCGGGTGGGGCGACCGGCTCCGCTGGATGCTCCAGGAGAATGTCCCCGGCGAGTTCCCCTACACCGCCGGGACCTTTCCCTTCAAGCGGACCGAGGAGGACCCCACCCGGATGTTCGCCGGCGAAGGTCCACCCGAGCAGACCAACCGCCGGTTCCACTACCTGGCCGGGGGAATGCCGGCGAAGCGGCTCTCCACCGCCTTCGACTCGGTGACTCTCTACGGCCAGGACCCGCACCGCCGTCCCGACATCTACGGCAAGGTGGGCAACTCCGGGGTATCGGTGGCAACGGTTGACGACGCCAAGAAGCTCTACTCGGGATTCGACCTCACCGACCCGGCCACGTCGGTTTCGATGACGATCAATGGCCCGGCCCCGATGATCCTCGCCTTCTTCATGAACGCCGCAATCGACCAGGGCTGTGAGAAGTGGATCGTCGAGCAGGGCATGGCCGATCAGGTCGAGGACCGCATCGACGTGCTCTACGGTGATCGCCCCCGACCCCGCTACCACGGCGACTTGCCGCCCGGCCACAGCGGTCTCGGGCTCGTGCTGCTCGGGGTGAGCGGCGACGAGGTGCTCCCGCTCGACGTCTACCAGCGGATCAGGGCCGAGACACTGTCATTGGTGCGGGGGACGGTGCAGGCAGACATCCTCAAAGAGGATCAGGCGCAGAACACGTGTATCTTCTCCACCGAGTTCGCCCTGCGGATGATGGGCGACATCCAGCAGAGCTTTGTCGATCGCGATGTCGACAACTTCTACTCGGTGTCCATCTCCGGGTACCACATGGCCGAGGCCGGGGCCAACCCCATCAGCCAACTTGCCTTCACCCTGGCCAACGGTTTCACCTATGTCGAGTACTACCTGGCGCGGGGGATGGCGATCGACGACTTCGCCCCCAACCTGTCTTTCTTCTTCTCGATCGGGATGGATGCCGAGTATGCGGTTCTCGGTCGGGTGGCCCGCCGGGTCTGGGCCAAGGCGATCAAGTACCGCTACGGCGGGAGCCCCAGATCTCAGATGCTCAAGTACCACAACCAGACATCGGGTCGCTCGCTCCACGCCCAGGAGATCGGCTTCAACGACATCCGCACCACGCTCCAGGCGCTCTACGCCGTATACGACAACGCCCAGAGCCTGCACACCAACGCCTACGACGAGGCGATCACCACTCCCACCGAGGAGTCTGTGCGCCGCGCCCTGGCGGTCCAGCTAATCATCAACCGCGAGTACGGGCTGGCTAAGAACGAGAACCCGACACAGGGGTCGTTCGTCATCGAGGAGCTCACCGATCTGGTCGAGGAGGCGGTCCTCGCCGAATTCGAGCGGATCGACGCCCGCGGCGGGGTCCTCGGGGCGATGGAGCGGCAGTACCAGCGGACCAGGATCCAAGAGGAGAGCCTTCTCTACGAGCGGAGGAAGGAATCGGGAGAGCTTCCTCTCATCGGGGTCAACACCTTCCTCTCTGCGGAGGGCTCACCCTTCGTGGTCCCCGAGGACTTGGTTCGCTCCACCGATGCCGAGAAGGATCGGCTCATCTCCGACCTGTCCGCATTCCACGAGCGCAACGCCGACCGCGCCTCGGAGGCGCTCCACACGCTCCAAAAGACGGCGGTCAGCGGTGGCAACCTGTTCGACGCCCTGCTCGAGACTGCCAAGGTGGCCTCGCTTGGGCAGATGACCCACGCCCTGTACGAGGTGGGTGGGCAGTACCGCAGGAACATGTAGAGACGGCAGACGGCAGACGGCAGACGGCAGACGGCAGCCAATCGAACAGCGGGATCCCGAAGAGCTCGACCATCAACCGGATACCATCTCCGCCGGCACCGCCCGCCGCCAAACCGGCGATCCGGGCGAACATCGTGGCACGCACCCAGGGCCGAGGAAGCGGAGGCCCGATCGCCGAAGCACAAAGCGGCCGATGTAGGTCGGTTCGACCTGCGAACCTGACACACCTATGCCCCGCATCTACCTCTCCCCACCCGACGTCGGTCCCACCGAGAAGGACAGGTTGCTCGCCGCGCTCGACAGCGGGTGGGTTGCGCCGCTCGGTCCCGAGGTGGACGGCTTCGAGCGGGAATTGGCGGTGCTCACCGGGCGGAGCCACGGGGTTGCGCTCTCGAGCGGCACCGCGGCGCTCCACCTCGCTCTGATCGAGGCGGGTGTCAGGTCGGGAGACAGGGTGCTGGTCTCCGATCTCACCTTCGCCGCCAGCGCCAACGCGGTGCGCTACGTCGGCGCCGAGCCTGTGTTCGTCGACTCCGAGGCAGCCAGTTGGAACATGGACCCCGATCTCCTGGCCGAGGCTCTCGCCGATGGCAAGTACGCCGCGGCGCTTGTTGTCGACCTCTACGGACAGTGCGCCGACTACGACCGGATCGTCCCCGCCCTGGACGGAGCTGGCGTCACACTGATCGAGGATGCCGCCGAGGCGCTCGGCTCTACCTACCGGGGACGCCCCGCGGGGAGCTTCGGCGCCGCTGCGGCGCTCTCTTTCAACGGGAACAAGATCATCACCACCAGCGGCGGGGGAGCACTGGTCACCGATTTGGAGCAGTGGGCGGGCCACGCCAGGTTCCTTGCAACCCAGGCGCGCGACCCGGCGCCGCACTACCAGCACTCCGAGCTCGGGTTCAACTACCGGATGTCAAACCTGCTCGCCGCCCTGGGGCGGGGCCAGTTGGCCGATCTCGAACGGCGCATCGGGGTGCGGCGGGGTCACCGCGCTGCCTATCTGGATTCATTGGGCGGTATCGATGGGGTCGAGTTGATGCCGGAAGCCCCCGGCTGCCGCTCTATCTTCTGGCTCACCTGCGTCACCATCGACCCTGAGGTCACCGGTGTCGACCGCGAGGCCGTGTGTCTCCACCTTGAGAGTATGGACATCGAGTCCCGGCCAGTCTGGAAGCCGATGCACCTCCAGCCGTATTACGCGGCGTGTCGGGTGGTCGGCGGGTCGGTCTCCGCCCGGCTCTTCGAGCAGGGTCTCTGCCTCCCCAGCGG
>DATADW010000056.1:0-2800 GCA_036258335.1 Acidimicrobiia bacterium | reverse complement strand
GAGGTTGTCGAGCATCTCGTTGGCGATCACCACCCCCGGAAAGCTCGGTGCCAGCTGCTCCAGCGAATCCACGGCCCTCCCCGGTACCACCGGTTCGAGCGACCGCCGTGCTGCCGGTGAGGCCTCGACCGCCCAAGCCTCGACCGGCCCGTCCACCGTCGCGAGCAGCGGCGCCAGCAGCGAGCCCGAACCGGCGCCCGCCTCGACCAGAGTGAACCGCGGGGGGTCACCGAGACGGCGGCGCTCACCGTCGACGAAGACGGCCAGCGTCTCGCCGAACATGGGGCTCACCTCGGGGCTGGTGAGAAAGTCGCCCGCCTTGACCGACCGCAGCGGACCGCCGGTGAAGTAACCGCCTTCGGGGTCATAGAGCGCGGCGTTCATGAAGGCGTCGAAGCCGATCGGGCCATCGGAGCGGATCCGCTCCACCAACCGGTCCTTGAGCTTCACGGAGCGGTGCGGTGGCGCAGCATCACCCCGGCCAGAGGGGGCAGGGTGAGCCCGATCGAGAACGGCCTCCCGTGGGTGCCGTTGGGAACCGCCTCGACCTCGCCCAGGTTGCCGTGACCGCTGCCGCCGTAGACCAGGGCGTCGCTGTTGAGGATCTCGGTCCAGATCCCGCCGCGCGGGACACCGACCCGGTAGTTGTATCTGGGCACCGGTGTCGCGTTGAGGACGACGAGCACCATCTCGTCGCCATCGTCCTTGCGGATGAAGGCGAGGGTGCTCCCCTGCCAGTCGTTGGCCTCGATCCACTCGAAGCCGGCCGGGTCGCAATCGAGGGTGTGGAGCGCCGGCTCGTCGCGGTAGACACGGCACAGGTCGGCAACGAGCCGTTCCACCCCGGCGTGCGCCGCGAACTGGCGAAGATGCCAATCGACACCGATCGAGTGATTCCACTCGCGGCGCTGCGCGATCTCGGCGCCCATGAAGATCAGCTTCTTGCCCGCTTGGGCGAACTGGCTCACGAAGAGCAGCCGCAGGTTGGCGAATTTCTGCCAGTCGTCCCCCGACATCTTCTCCAGGAGCGAGCGCTTGCCGTGCACCACCTCGTCGTGGCTGAGCGGGAGGCAGTAGTTCTCGGTCCAGGCGTATAGCCCGCGGAAGGTGAGTTCGGTGTGGTGGTGGCTGCGGAAGATCGGGTCATAACCCAGGTAGTCGAGAGTGTCGTGCATCCAACCCATGTCCCACTTGAACCCGAACCCCAGCCCACCCAGATAGGTCGGTCTCGAGACCCCGGGCCAAGCCGTCGATTCCTCGGCAAACGTCTCCACCCCCGGGAAGGATTCGTACACCGCCTCGTTGAGCTTGCGGAGGAAATCGATCGACTCCAGGTTCTCGTTGCCGCCATAGCGGTTGGGTACCCATTGCCCGGCAGGCCGCGAGTAGTCGAGATAGAGCATCGAGGCCACCGCGTCCACCCGCAGCCCATCGACGTGGTAACGGTCCAGCCAGAAGAGCGCCGAGGAGATGAGGAAACTCCGCACCTCATTGCGGCCGAAGTTGAAGATGAAGGTTCCCCAGTCGGGGTGAAACCCCTGACGGGGGTCGGCGTGCTCGTAGAGGTGGGTGCCGTCGAAGTACACCAACCCGTGGAGATCGACGGCGAAGTGGGATGGCACCCAGTCCAGGATCACCCCGTAGCCCGCCTGATGGAGGGTGTCGACCAGCGACATGAAGTCCTGCGGGCTCCCGTAGCGCGCCGTCGGGGCGAAGTAGCCGAGCGACTGGTACCCCCACGAGCCGTCGTAGGGGTGCTCCATGACCGGGAGGAACTCGACGTGGGTGAAGTGGAGATCGTCTAGGTGGTCCACCAGACGATCGGCCACCTCGAGATACCCCAAGGGGCGGTTGTCGACGTCTCTCATCCATGATCCGAGATGGACCTCGTAGATCGCCACCGGCTCCCGCCGCATGTCCCGTCGAGGGCGGGCGGCCATCCATGTCTGGTCATCCCACTCGTAGCTCAGGTCGCGCACCCGCGACGACGTCGCCGGCGGCATCTCGCTGTGGAAGGCGAAGGGGTCGGCCTTGTCCACCCTGTAACCGCGGTGGCGAGAGGCGATGTGGTACTTGTACGAGTGCCCCTCCCTCGCCCCGATGACGAACCCCGTCCAGATGCCAGACGCACCAACCGCGTCGAGCGGAGCGGCGCCCGGATCCCAATCGTTGAACTCACCGATCACCGACACCTGCTCGGCGTCGGGCGCCCAGACGGTGAACGAGGTGCCATCCACCCCGCGCTGGGTGCCGAGGTGGGCCCCGAGCTTCTCGTAGAGGCGGAAGTGGCTCCCCTCGTTGAAGAGGAAGAGGTCGTCGTCGGTCAGTGCCACCGACTTAGGTGGTTCGGGTGTGGGCTTGGGCACTTCCGTCGAGGCTAACCGTCACGGTTCTGACCACCGCAGAACCAGACATGGGCGGATAGCGTGTCGGAGATGACCGATCGCCTGACGGAGTTGTTCGCCGCACCACTGGACGAGTTCGTCACCACGCGCAACCGGATCGCCAAGGAGCTTCGCACCGACGGCAACGAGGCCGAGGCCGCTGAGGTGGCGGGCCTCCGCAAGCCGACAACGGTGGTGTGGGGTCTCGATCAGCTGGCCGGCGCGGCGCCCGATCTGATCGATGCCCTCGGGAAGGCCCACGATGCCCTCCGAGGGGCGGGATCGGTTGCCAACATGCGGGAGGCCTCAGACGAGCGCCTCCGGCTGGTTGGGCAGATGGTGGACCGCGCCGCCGGCATCCTCGAGGAGGCCGGGCTCGGCGCCGCCGAATCGACCAAGGAGCGGATGGCCCGAAC
>DATADW010000055.1:0-7361 GCA_036258335.1 Acidimicrobiia bacterium | reverse complement strand
GCCAGGAACGAAGCCATCTGGTCCCGGGTGAGAGGCACGTTCGGGCAGAACATCGTTCCGTCCTCACAGCCGATGGTGATCCCGGCCTGGGCGATCGCCCCGATGGCGTCCTCATGCTCGTTTCCGGCGATGTCGGTGAAGCCTGGGTCTTCCCCGGCGGGGAGGTTGAGCGCCCGCTGGATGAATGACGCCATCTGACCTCGGGTCACCGCTTCGCTGGGGCAGAAGAGAGCTGGGTTGGCCTCGTCGCAACCGAGCGTGATGTCGGCGGCGGCGATGATGTCGATGTTGCCCTCGTGGACGCTGCCCTCATCATCGGTGAAGCGGTCCTCCACACCGTTTGGCAGGGTCGTGATCTGGCCCCTGATCTCACCGCTCGGGTAGGCCACCGTGTGGATGTTGGCGTAGCTCCCCTCCGACCTCATCGCCCGGACCAATGCGCCGATGGAGCCGTCGAATCCCTCCTCGGGGACCGCGGTCACCTCGGCACCGGTGATGGTGCCCTCGCCCAGCAACCCGTTGCGGGTCTCGCCGCTGGTGGCATCGAGTGGCGCGAAGTCGACCAACACCGAGACGATCGGGCCGTTGACCCCCGGCAGGCCCACGTGTATGTGGCCCATGGTGATGTCCTCGAGATACCAGGCGATGACCTTGAAGGTCACCGAGGCCCCGTCCTCGCTCACCTCGAAAGTGGCTACCCCGGCAGCGCCGGTGTCGACCGGTGGCACCTCCTCGGTGCCGTCCATCCGTGCCCAGAGTTGGGCGTCGGGGTTGAGCCCTTCGATGGTCTGCACCACCAGCCGGAAGCTGTCGGTGGCGGGATCTCCCACGGCGTGCACCAGGTAGGAGGTCCCGGCCAGGAGGGTGATGTCGACAGGGCCGGCCAGGACCTCATCGGTGCCGGCGGCGTTGACCGTCACCGAGTAGTCGCCGGCGGGCAGATCGAGCTGATTTCCGTCGGGGTTGGCCAGACCTGTGATGATCGGGCTGCCTCCGGCGAGCACGTCCACCGGGCCCGCCTGTGCGTCGTGACGCACCACCAGACGCGCCTCCCCCTCGCCGAGGGCGGAGACGTCGTTCTCGTACACAGTCAGCGTCTCCTCGCCCGTCGCCGAGAGATGGGCCACCAAGGTGGCGTTGAGACCCTCGGTGACCGCCACGTCTCCGGTGACGATCGGGGGATCCGCCGCCGGGTCGTCGCCGGCGCTGAAGACCTCGACGGCATGGTCGCCCACCGCTACGACCAGGGGGTTGACCGACTCGTAGGTCCGGTCCTCGAGGACCAGTTCGTCGTCGATGTAGACGTCGACCACGGTGCCTGGAAGGCCGTTGATGAAGTTGACCGTCCCGAACTCATCCGGTTGCGCCACCGCGGGCGCCATGGTCGTCAGCGACGCCACTACGGCGAGCGCCACCACAAGTGCGAGTCTGCGCATGGTTCCTCCTTGATCGCCGGCTCGCGCCCGGCTACCGCAACGCCGAGCCTTGGCGACCATAGGCAGGGTCCGTCAGCTACGCCAGATCGGTCGGCTAACGGGGCGGCATCCGCGCTGCGGCGTCGAGGCGGACCACCTCGCCGTTGAGCAACGGGTTCTCCACCATCGCCACCACCAGCCGGGCGAAGTCGTCGGGGCGGCCGAGGCGTTTGGGGAAGACGTGTACTTCGGCGAGCGACGCCTTCAGCTCGTCGGGCGCCCCGGCCAGCATCGGGGTGTCCATGATCCCCGGCGCGATGGTGAGAACCCGGATCCCATAGCTGGCTAGGTCGCGGGCGAGCGGCAGGGTCATCCCGACGATCCCTCCCTTGGATGCCGAGTAGGCAGCCTGGCCTATCTGCCCCTCGTAGGCCGCGATCGAGGCGACGTTGATGACCACCCCGCGCTCCCCGTCGTCGTTGGGCTCGTTGTGGCTCATGAACGACGCCGCCCAGCGGATTACGTCAAAAGTTCCTATGAGGTTGATACCGATAACCAAGTTGAAGAGATCGAGAGGGAAGAGCGTGCCATCGCGGGTGAGCATTCGGTGGGCCGGCCCCACGCCGGCTGCGTTGAGACAAATGTCGATACGCCCCAGTTGGGCGGAGGCGTCGGCCACCGCCGCCTCCACCTCTTCGGGCTGCCTCACGTCCACCGGGATGAACACCGCATCTCCGAGCCGGTGGGCCTCAGCCGCGCCGTTGGACGAGGGCAGGTCGAGCAAAGCAACTGACGCCCCCCTGTCCACCAAGGCACTGGCCGCTCCCAGCCCGAGCCCACCGGCGCCACCGGTGATCAACGCCACCTTTCCTTCGATGTCCATTGAACCTCCAGGTCTCGCCGGGGAAGGTAATCGCCCTATCACCGACAGCATCCACTCCTCGGACCTTTCATGGTGCAACCAAATCAAACGGCGGATCTGCTGGAATGTCGCCCCGTGTCCCAGGCCATGACCGACGATCGGCGCCCTATCGGCCTGTTCGACTCCGGGCTCGGCGGTCTGTCGGTGCTCGCCGCAATGCGCGCCGCGCTGCCCGCCGAGCGGTTCCTCTACCTGGCCGACCAGGCGAACGCGCCATACGGCGATCGAAGCCCCGAAGAAATACTTGTGCGGGCGGAGAAGCTCACGGCGTGGCTGCTCGAGCGAGGGGCAAAGATGGTCGTGGTCGCCTGCAACACCGCATCTGCCCAGGCGCTCGACCTGCTGAGGGGCCGCTATCCCGAGATCCCGTTTGTGGGAATGGAGCCTGCAGTGAAGCCGGCGGCTGCTCAGTCCCGCACCAAGGTCATCGGTGTGCTGGCCACCACGGGCACGCTCAACGCCCATCGCTTCGCCTCTCTCGTGGTCCGACATGCCGCCGGGGTGAAAGTGGTGGAGCGTGCCTGCCCAGGGCTGGCCGACATGGTTGAGAGGGGGGAATGCGATGGCCCCGAAGCCGAGAAGCTGGTCAGGCGGTTCGTCGAGCCCGTGCTCGCCGCCGGCGCAGACACGCTGGTGCTCGGGTGCACCCACTACACCTTCCTCGCCACGGTGGTCAGACAGGTCGCCGGGCCCGGTGTCGAGGTGATCGATCCTTGCGGCGCCGTGGCGGCGCAAGCAACCAGGGTGCTGCAATCCGTGGGGGCCGCACCGGCGACGGACATCGGCGACGCCCAGTACTTCACCACTGCTGACCCGCAACTGCTGAGCCACGCTCTCGCGCGCCTGGTTGGCCAGGTCAGCGTCGAGCACGCTGCCTGCTGAGGACTCACCCGGCGGCTTGGCGCTGCCGGATGTAGGCGATCAAACGGTCGAGTTGCTCCTCGCTGAGCCCGGGGAAAGACGGCATCCGTCCCTTGCCCCTGGTAATCGTGACCATGTAGTAATCATCGGGCTTCTCCGCGGCGGCCGAGCCCGCGTCCAATGGGGGGCCGACGGCCCCCTCCAGATTGCTGCTATGGCAGTTGGCGCATAGCTGGGCGTAAATGTCGGCGCCTTCGGCGTCGGCGCTCGGCTCCCGGCATGCACCGAGCAGGACAATCACGGTGAGGACGATGATCACCTGGCGCATGAGAGAGCCCGGCATCGTAGGTACCCGTATACGCTCCCAGGCGGAGGACGAGATGACCCAAGACCCGGGAATCACCGTTTCCGGCGTGGGCACCGCGGCGGGCACGCCAGATGTGGCAATGATCGACTGTGGGGTGGAGGTCCACGCCGGATCGGCGGACCGAGCCACCGCGGAGGCGGCGGATGCGGCCCACCGCGTCCTGGCGGCGCTTCGTGATGAGGGTCTCGGCGAAGAGGCGGTGCGTACCTCGTCACACACCGTGGAGCCGCAAATGGACCACAGCGGCGACCGGCCCGTGGTCACTGGCTACCGGGTCTCCACCATCTTCACCGCCCGACTGGAGGACTCTGAGCGCTTGGGCGAGACCATCGCCGCGGTGACTGCCGCCGGAGGTGAGCACGCCATCATCCACGGACTGCGGTTCATCCTCTCCGACAACACCGGGCTGCTCGAGACAGCGCGCGCCGCCGCATGGGCGGACGCCCTTGCCCGAGCCGAGCAGCTGGCCGTCTTGGCAGGTGCAGCCCTTGGCCCGGTGGAGTCCATCCTCGAGGGGCAAGGTGAGGCGCCGATTCCGATGCAGCGGATGGTCATGGCAGCCGAGAGCGCCGGCCCGCCAATCATGCGTGGCGAGACGTCGGTGACCGTATCGCTGCGCGTCCGGTTTGGGCTCGCGGATTCATAAGACCACTGCCTATGACTGCCAAACATCAGACCGAAACAATCCTCGTGTGACCCGCGCTCATTGCGTGGTGGAACGCATCTAGGTTTCCGGTCGTGCCCGCGCTGCCCACAGGGACCGTGACCTTCCTCTTCAGCGACATCGAAGGGTCAACGAGGATCGTCCAGGAGTTGGGTTCCCGGTACCCGGAGATCCTCGCCACGCACGGTGAGTTGATCCAGGGCGCGGTGGTGAGCGCAGGCGGAACCAAGGTCTCCACCAGCGGGGACGGTGTGTTCGCCGTCTTCCCGGAGGCGGGGCACGCCATAGAGGCGGCCGCCGAAACGCAAAGACGGATCTCCGCCGAGCCGTGGCCCGAGAACGGCGCCGTTCGTGTGAGGATCGGGCTCCACACCGGCGAGGGATTGCTCGGCGGCGACAACTATGTCGGACTGGACGTCCATCGGGCCGCCCGGATCACTGCCGCCGGGCACGGCGGTCAGGTGCTTGTTTCCGGGTCCACCCGGGCGTTGGTGGGAGAGATACCCTTGCCAGACCTCGAGTTGCGCGATCTAGGCGAGCACCGGCTCAAGGACCTGAATCGCCCCGAGCACCTGTTCCAACTGGTGGGCGGAGGACTCCGCACAGACTTTCCCCCACTACGAACCGACGGCGGGGTTCCCACAGATCTACCGCTGTTGCTCACCAGCTTCGTGGGCCGTCCCGAGGTGGACCAGGTGGCGGGGGTGCTCGAGCGCACCAGGTTGCTGACACTCACCGGCCCCGGAGGCACTGGGAAGACGAGGCTCTCGGTGCAGAGCGCCTTTGCGGTCAAGGACCGATTCCCCGACGGCGTGGTCTTCGTCGATCTCGCCTCGCTATCCGAGCCGGAACTGCTCCCTTCGGCACTGGCGACGGCGCTGTCGCTCGAGCAGTTGCCGGGATCTCCGGCCGAGAAAGTGGCGGCGCACCTGCGAGCCCGTCGGATGCTCCTCGTCCTCGACAACTTTGAGCAACTGCTCGGCGGAGCGGGTTACGTCACATCTCTGCTGCAGTCCGCTCCCAACTCGAGCATCCTGGTGACTTCCCGCGCTGCTCTGCGGGTATCCGGGGAGCAGGAATTCCCGGTCCCCCCCCTTGTACTGCCCGAGCCAAACCGTAACTACTTGCCGGAGGAGGCGGCGGAACTTGCCAGCGTCGCCCTATTCGCCGACCGCGCCACTGCGTCGCGCCCCGACTTCCTGATCACCTCCGACAACGTCGACGCGATCGTGGAGATAGTCAACCGCCTAGATGGACTACCCCTCGCCATCGAGCTGGCGGCATCACGGGTGAAGCTGTTGACTCCAGAGGCAATCGCGCAGCGGCTGCGCGACGGGTCTGGATTCTCCTTGCTCGAGGCGGGTCGGCGCGACCTGCCCGCCCGCCAGCAGACGCTTCGTGCCGCCATCGGGTGGAGCTATCAACTCCTCGAGGAGCCGGAGCGGCTGGTCTACCAGCGGCTATCGGTCTTTATGGGCGGCGCCGGGCTCGAGCAGATCGAGGAGGTGTGCGGTGGGCCCGAGGGTCGAGATGTGCTCAGCGCACTCGGCGTGCTCGTCGAGCACAGCCTGGTACGCCAGGAGGGAGTGGGTGGCGAGCCTCGCTTCCGCATGCTCGAGACGATCCGGCAATTCGCCGCCGAACAACTTTCCAGCGGCGGCGAGGAGTCCGAGGTCCGGCGGCGCCATGCACTCGCCTTCCTCGAACTGGCGGAGAAGGCTGCCCCGCACCTCATCGCCTGGGACCAGAAGCGGTGGCTTGACCGTCTTGAACTCGACCACGACAACCTGAGATCGGCTTTGACCTGGGCGGTGGATCAGGGCGAGGCAAACCTGGCCATGAAACTCGCCTTCGCCATGTGGCGCTTCTGGCAGGTACGGGGCCACCTGATCGAGGCCGAGGACAGATTCGGCCGAGTGCTCGCCGTCCCGGGTGCCGACCCGCTCATCAGGGCCAAAGCCCTGGAGGGAGCCGGCGGGATCCACTGGTGGCGGGGGCAGACCGAAGAGTGTGAACGCGCCTATCGGGAGAGCCTGGAGTTGATGGAGGCCCATGGCGACCTCGCCGCGATCGCCAACGCCCGCTACAACCTGGCCCTCACGCTCAGTTTCGACGCGGGATACGACGTTGCGATGGAGATGCTCCACCGCGCCCATGCCGAGGCGATTGAAGCGGGCGATGAGCGGCTCGTCGCTTGGACGACTTGGGGTCTGGGCGACGTGAGCGTCTTTTCCGACAACCCGAACGACACCAAGCGCTATTCCCAGGAGGCACTGGAACTGTTCCGCAAGCTGGACGATCCTTTCGGGATCGGTTGGTCGAGCTTCATGGCCGCTTTCGGCGCTATCGGTTCCGGGCTCACCGAGGAGGCCCGCTCATTGCTGCAAGAGGGCATCAAGCTCTTTGCCGGCTTCTCCGACATCTCGGCCCTCACCCTTCATCTCAACTCCCTCGGAATATCCGAGGTTCAGGCGGGGAGGACGCAAAGAGGTGCCCGATTGCTCGCCGCCGCCCGCCGGCTGCGCGACGTAAGCGGAACCGGGATGCTCGACCTCAACGACATCATGCTGGCCGAGTACACATCCATGCCTGGTCTCGATAAAGCCCGCGCCCTCCTGACCGACGAGGCCCACGCCGAGGCGGTGGCGGATGGACTGGCGATGAGCCAGGAGGAGGCCATCTCCTACGCGCTGAGTGACGAGGACTGAGCGGGGAACAGTCCGCAAGCCGACGCCGGTTGGATCGGGGAGGCCGGCCCGGCCCCTCGTACCTCGACGATGCTCAGGTGGGCCAGCCAACGACTTCACCAACCGGAACACCACGTTCATGGCCTGGAACCTGCTCCACCTCGCGCATGATCGGCGATCGAGGAGACATCCCCGCGCACGGCAACCAGCGCACACAATGGGATGCGGGGAGCCGTTTCGACTACCCCCAATCCGGAGCACCCGATAATCAGGGAACCCGAGCGGCTTGTTGGACGTGAAAGACGTGGATTGGGGGTGCACGTTCCTAGCCCGTAGTCCTCTTACCATGACCATCGCATGAAGACCCGAACCTGGCTCATCCTGCTCGCCGCCGTCCCGGTGGTGCTGGCCGCTGCATTGGTCGGGGCATGGTTGATAGACCGCG
>DATADW010000054.1:0-5194 GCA_036258335.1 Acidimicrobiia bacterium | reverse complement strand
TCGATGGCGAGCATCGTCTCGTACCCGTTGAGAGCCCGCCGCACCGGGACATTTGGGTAGACCTCGTTGGCGAGTTCGACGCTGGGACGGTTCATGACCGTGTCTGCCGCGGCCACGATGAGAATCTCCGCCCCCGAGGTCTCGGCTTCCAGTGCGAGCCGCGCCGCGGCGGCAACGTCTCTGGCATCGACATAACCCCAAACGTTCCATTTCCGCAGATATGGGTCATCCCAGAAACCGGGGAATTGCCGATAGTCGTCCTCTTCCATGATGTTGGAGAAACGCAGCCCGACGAAGGGCACCCCGAAGCGGCGACTGAACTGCCCTGCCATGTTCTCACCCAGCAGTTTGGAGAGTGCGTAGGAGGATTGTGGGAGGGGGGCCTGTCCCTCGTCCACCGGCATGTAATCAGGCTGCTCGCGGTCGAACGGCAAACCGAGCACGGTCTCGCTGGAGGCCCACACAATTCGGGACAAACCGAGCGAGCAGGCTGCCGAGAACACGTGATATGTGCTCATCGTGTTGATCTCGAAGGTCTCCGCCTCGGTACGAAGCCCGGGCGCCGGGATAGCCGCCAAGTGCACCACGGCGTCGGCCCCATGGAGGGACTCGAAGACCTCGCCGAGCTTGGTCAGGTCCACCGCTAGGAACGGAGACACGGGGTCGGAACTGGGCACGACGTCCACGTTGAGCACGTCGTGGCCGGCATCGACCAAGTCCCGAATGACCGTCCGCCCCGCCTTCCCGGATCCGCCGGTCACGACGACCCTGCCCATTCGGCCTCCTCGCCGCATTCACCTTGGGAGGACAGTGGCATGCTCCCATCCTCCCCCAGACAGGGAGGCATGCCGCTGGTCCGTCGAAGCATCCTCAACTGCCAGCACGGGGACGATACTGCGGCGCGTTGAGATGCTGCTCCACCTGGACACGGACTTTGCCGGTGACACGGACGATGCCTGTGCACTCGCCATGGTCCTCGGATGGCCCGACACCGAGGTGGTGGGCATCACCACGACCGCCGATCCGGAGGGCCGCCGCGCCGGCTACGCGGCTCATTTCCTCGAGCAGGCTGGTCGCCCGGCAATTCCAGTGGCGGCCGGCGCTGCGGTGTCTCTCACCACGGGCCGACCAATGGGTGGCCTGCCTGATCACGACCGGTACTGGCACCAGCCTGTGGCGGCTCTTCCATCCCGGCCGGGTGCAGCCGTGGACCTTCTCGAGCACAGCATCGAGCGCGGGGCGACCATCGTGGCGATCGGGCCTTACACCAACTTGGCGCTTCTCGAGCAAGCTCGGCCCGGCCGCCTCGACCAGGTCCCCGTCGTCGTGATGGGAGGATGGGTCAGCCCGCCCCGGACCGGTCTGCCGCAGTGGGGACCCGACCAAGACTGGAATGTCCAGTGCGACACGCATGCAGCGGTGATGGTGTCGGGCGTCAGCAGGTTGACGATGGTCACCCTCCCCGCCACCCTCAATGCACATCTCCGCGCCCGAGACCTGCCGAGGCTCGCTGCGTCAGGTCCGATCGGTGAACTGCTCGCCCACCAAGGGCTTGCCCACGCCGCGGAACACGACATGTCCGGACTCGGCCGCGCTCACCCGGCCCTGCCAGACGACCTTCTCAACTTCCATTTTGACCCGGTCGCCAGCGCCGTAGCTCTCGGATGGCAGGGTGCCGAGATCGAGACGGTTCAGATCGAGTCGGTGTTCGGGGGCGAGGTGCTGCAATTCCGGGCCGCCGGCAAGGGTCCGACCCGGCTTGTGGTCGACGTCGATGGTGACGCTTTCGTCGAGACATGGCTCGCTGCGGTGGCGTTGGCCGAGCATCGGCGATGACCTCACAGCACTCAGCCGGAGCGATTGCCTGCACGAGCGAGCAGATGATTTTGGGCGAGGGCCCCCGGTGGGACGGCCGTCGCGGCGAGTTGCTTCGGGTGGACATCCTGGCCGGCCGCGTGTACCGCGACCGTGTCGACCACGACGGTGCCCTCATCCCGGTTGACTCCTATCAGGTGGCCGGGACCGTCGGGGCGGTCGCACCGGTCGACGGTGACGAGGGCTGGCTTCTTGCCGCCGGGCGGCGCTTTCTCCACCTCGCCTCGGACGGCTCGCTGCGCCCGGTCACCGACGATGTCGCTCCGAGCGGAGTGCGGATGAACGATGCGGCGTGCGATCCGCAGGGCCGGTTCTGGGCCGGCACCAAGGCCGACCGTGCGGGGGGTGCCGCCCTCTATCGGCTCGATGGGGACGGACACGTCGAGGTGGTCCTCGAAGGGCTGACGATTTCGAACGGGCTCGACTGGAGCCCTGACGGCGCCACCATGTATCTCGCCGACAGCGGACCGCGCACCATCCGCGCCTTCACCTTCGACCCCGAATTCGGCACCATCTCAGACGAGCGTGTGCTCGTCGAAGTGTCTTCGCATGTCGGCGCACCGGATGGCCTCACCGTTGATGCCGGCGGCGACCTGTGGGTGGCGATCTGGGGAGGTGGGCGGGTCCACCGCTATTCACCGGCAGGCGTGCTGGTTCAGGAACTGCTCGTGCCGGCCGAACAGACTTCGTCGTGCGCTTTCGCCGGGCCCGGGATGCACCGGCTATATGTCACCACGGCAACGGAGGGCTGGAACGACGAACAACGCCGCGCCGAGCCCGGGGCCGGGCTTGTCTACCGGTGCGATACCGACACAACCGGCCGGCCCTCCAACCCATTCCGTCCCGACCCCACTTGGTGGGGGACGGCGGCCTCTTGAGACGAAGGGGACGGTACCCACCAAGCTTTCGTCCTTTCGGCGGTCAGCGGTCGGCGCACCCGCAGGCATCGATCTCTTTGATTCAAAGCTGCCTTGGTGACGCCAGCTCGGGTGTCTCCGAGGGGCTGTAGTGCTCAGCGACACCATCGGCGATCGTTCGTCCATACCAAGCTGCCAGCGGACGGGCGGTGACCCCGTGAGCCAGGATCGAGAGGAGGATCGTCCATGTAGCGACCTCGACCAACCACTCCGGCGCAATGTCGCCACCCTCGAGTGTCTCGAATGCGAGCAGGGTGAACACCACAGACGCCAGCCCTCTCGGACCGAACCAGCCCATGAAGGCCACCGATGATGGCCGTAGCCCAGAGCCGATCAAGGCGAGGGCGACCGGGGCCATGCGCACAACCGTCAGGCTGACCACCGCGTAGACGACCGCCACCGGGTGAATGGGCTCCGTGAGGAGAGGCACGACCAACAGCGCGCCGAAGAGCGCCCACACGAGGAAAGACATCAGAAGCCCGATGTCCTCGGTGAACGACGTCGCCTCGGTGAGCGCTCCACGCGACGCCGCGGCGAAGAGGAGCCCGGCGCCGAAGGCCGCCACGAACCCGTTCCCTCCGGCCGCTACCGACCCGGCGTAGGCCAGCAGCGCAGTGGCCAGCACCGCCAGCCGGTCGGACGTCTCCGACGTCCAACCCCTTCGGCGGGCGGCGGCAACCAGGCGTCCTACCCCCGCCCCCACGACCATGGCCACGACAACAGCCACTCCGAGCTCCGTGGCGGCCTCGGCGAGCCAGTCGGTCGGCCCCGCCCCCACCTCGGCAACCAAGATCGCAAGAAACAGCGTGACCAAGGGGGTGGCGAGGCCGTCGTTGAGGCCGCTCTCCACGTTGAGTGCTCGGCGAATACGCCCCGGGACCGATCGATCGGAGAACACCCCGAGCCCGAGGGCAGCGTCGGTCGGGGCGAGGATCGTGCCCACCAGAGCGGCGGCCGCCCATCCGATCTCGGGTCCGAGCAAGCCGGCAACGAGGGTGCCGGCCAGGACGGTGAGGGGGAACCCGATCAACAACAGCCGAAGCGGGAGGGTGGCATCGAGCCGGACTCGACTCCAACGCAGTGTCGATGCGTCCGCAAACAGGAGGATGGCCAAGGTGAGTTCGACCACGACCTTCACTGCCTCGGTATTCGAGGCGATGTCGAGAATGCCGGCACCGTGCGGACCTATCACCGCACCGACCAACACGAAGACCATGGGCGCCGTGATCGACCACCGTTCCAGCCGGGCCGCGACAAGTGAGTAGGCAATGAACACCGCACCGAGAACGGCTAGCCCAATCACCTCACCTCCTAAACATGCAGTGTCGGATCACAGGCCCTGAAGCTATACGGCAACAACCACGGGGGTACAGGTACCACCCCTCAACGAGGTCTGGCGAACGGTGATAGGTTCGTCGCCTCTGACTTCAGCCCATTGGAATTCGAGGCCGAGAGGATGGCTCACCGTTGCATAGAGGAGGGCCAATGTCTGCCGAAGCAGAGCCACTCCCGTCCTGGAACGACACACCAACGAAGGCGGCGATCGTCGGTTTCGTCGAGTCGCTGGCAAGGGACGTCCCGGAGGAGGATCAGATTGCCGTCTTCGACAACGATGGCACCCTGTAGTGCGAGAAGCCGATGCCGATCGAGCTCGGCTTCATCCTGAAACGCCTGGCGGAGATAGCCGAGAAGGACGATTCGCTGCATTCTTCTTTAGAAAACGTAGCCGAAGTGCGAAATCTTTCTGGCGCAAACACGCGCAACTGGGCTCTTCTCCTCTTCTCCCATTATCTCGCTGTAGTGGCGCGTGTCCACTCGGCAGCTCGCTTTGGTTCTAGGCAGCTCGACGCCGGGAGGGACGTCGAGCAACGCCCTGATGTCTTCGATTTCCGACTTCAAGTCCTCGTAACGGCCTATATGGTCAACCGCGATCTCGCCCGCGATGCTGTAGATATCGAAATTCGATAGCGAGTCAGCGCTGATGCTGTGAAGAAACTCAGAAGGGACGGACGAGGCTCCTGGCCGCGAGTCCGCCAGAAATAGAGCGACACTGCCTTGTCCCAAGGGTTCCGTTCGAAGCAGAACTTGAAGTACTTGCGCCAAACTTCCCCGTCGATCAAAGATCGTATGTTCTCCGCTGTCGTGTGGTGTTGAAGAAGCCCGAGTGTTTGGATGCAACCGGCCAATCCACCCCGGTGCCCCTCCAGACGGCCTTACCTTGAAGTCCTGTGGCCCTCGCGATCGAAGGAGTTCGTCTTCGGGGGAGATCGGCGTGATGATGTCTCCATCGCTGCAGAGCTCCGAAAGCGAGATCTCGAGACGCGTGCCGGCCGTCTTCCTCGTCTTCAAGAAGATGAACACATGTTCATGGCAGATGATCATCTCGACCTAACGGGGAAGGA
>DATADW010000053.1:0-7105 GCA_036258335.1 Acidimicrobiia bacterium | reverse complement strand
CTCGGCTTCGCCATTGACGATTCAGACATGTGGTCCCATGTGGCCGATGCCGCGAGCTACACACCGCTCGACCGTTACATCCTGTTCGAGATGCAACTGAGCGAGGCTCGCTGCCACGGGTACGGCGACGTGCCCTTGCCCACCACGCAGAAGTGGTTGGTCGACCAATAGTTGTTTCCGCCACAACGAACAAGGCCCGAGGCCTCTGACCTCCGCCCAACGAGGCGTGGGCTTGAATGCTGGCGGTCGGTCCTGAGTTGCAACTGAAGCGGAGGGGCTGACCGAGCCGGTGCGGTCCGTCGAGATCCGTCGAAGGGAGAAAGTCTCCATGGGCGAACAGAGAATCACGGCTCGGGCGTTCCACGACGCGGGCGGCGTCGACGACTGGCGAATTCTGTTTTGGGGCGCCCACGCCTACTACCGGATTGAGTCGTTCGCCGAGGGAGCCCGGTTCATTGCCGCCATCGCCGACGTGGCGGATGAATTGGGGCACTTTCCCGACGTCGACCTGCGTCCAGATGGCGTGACGTTGCGTACCTTCTCAAGAGAAGACGGGGCCCTCAGCGGGCGCGATATCGAGTTTGCCCGGGGCGCCTCGGCAGTGGCGGGGAAACTCGGGCTCGTGGCCGACCCATCACAGGTACAGGTCATAGGCATAGCCGTCGCCCAAGATGCCGGCGTCGATGTGCGACCGTTCTGGGCCGCCGCCTGCGGTTATCAGTATCTCGGCGAGGAAGATGCGATCGACCCGCATCGGCGGAATCCGCATTTGTGGTTCCACGAGCTTGACCCTCCCAAGCCGGGTCGAGGCCGCGTCCACATCGACGTCAGTGTGCCCGCCGATCAAGCTGAAGCACGGGTCGCGGCCGCTGTCGCGGCTGGCGGGCGCATCGCCGATGAGTCGCACGCGCCCGGTTCTTGGACCATTGCTTCCCCCGACAACCACGGCGTCGATATTGCGGCGTGGCCGGACTTCGAGGACCACGAGGAGGATGAAAGCCCCTGAGGAGCAATCGTTCCGGCCAAAGAGGTCCCGCACAGTTCCGGGCCTTGTGCTTTTGACCGTGAGGTGACAACGTCTCGGTTCGACCTCACGCGCTCTCAGATACTCGCATTCCGACGTCGGGTTGGTGGCCTCGACGAGCGGCTCCAACCTGGTCGGCGCTCCCTCCGACAAGCGGCCTGGGCGGGTCTGCAGGACAGCATGCCCCGAGCCGCGCTCCTCTCGATCCACGCTCGCGTCGAGAGGACAGCGCCGACGACATGGGAGGACCCCTCGCTCGTCCAGCTCTGGGGTCCGCGTTTCAATTCCTACGTCGTCGCGTCACGCGATCTCGCAGTCTTCTCACTGGGGAGACTGCCCCAAGAGGGGAGCCGCAGGAGGATGGGTGAGGACCTGGCCGCACGGCTCGATGCCTTTCTCGGTGGGCGGAGGATGACGGATCGTGAAGCTGGACAAGCTCTGGGAGTTCACCCCAATCAGTTCAGGTACGCGGCGCCGACCGGCAGGGTGGTGATCCGGTGGGATGGCGCCCGATCGCCAACCATCTGGACAGTCCCGCCCCCCGAGATCGATCCACGCGATGCACGCCTTGAGCTCGCACGTCGCTATCTGCATGGATTCGGTCCCGCCACCCCCGAAGCGTTCGCGGTGTGGGCGGGGATCGCCCCGAGGTTGGGCGTCGAGGCTTTCGACGCGCTCCGCAGGTCGCTGACTCCGGCGCGAACACCGATCGGGGACGCTTGGATCCTCACCCGCGACGAGCCAGCCTTCCTCGCCGCACCGGGACCCGCCTCGCCTGCCCGGCTCCTCCCGAGCGGCGATGCCTACTTTCTCCTCCAGGGTGAGGATCGCGAGCTATTGGTCCCCGAAGCCGACCGTCGCCGTGCTCTGTGGACTTCTCGTGTCTGGCCCGGCGCCGTCCTCGTCGATGGCGAGATCGTCGGGACTTGGCGGCGTGCCCGAGACACGATGAGCATTGACACGTGGCGCCGGCTATCTCGCGCCGAGCGCGACGCGGTCGAGGCGGAAGCGGCAACTTTCCCGCTCCCCGGCATCGAGGGGCCGGTACGCGTCAATTGGGAGGGCTGACCTTGGGAGCAGGAGCTCGAGTCCGCTTGCGGAGCCCGGGAGATACCCGGGCTCCGATGCGTGGGATCGTCAGGACTGGAGTACAGCCTGAACGTCGAACTCGACGCGGAGGGTCTTCGAGACGAGGACGCCGCCACCTTCGAGGGGCACGTTCCAGGTGAGGCCCCACTGTTCGCGATCGACCTCACCGACCGCGGTGAAGGCAGCCTTGGTGTTACCGAATGGGTCGACTGCCTCACCGTCGAAGGTCAGAGCGAAGGTGACCGGTCTGGTCACCCCTCGGACAGTCAGATCACCAGAGAGAATCCAACGATCGTTCTTCGGGGTGAGTTTGGTCGACTTGAAAACGATCTCTGGGTGGTTCTCGGCGTCGAGGAAGTCTGGCGACCGGAGGTGGTTGTCCCGGTCGGCGGTTCCCGTCATCACTGTTGCCGCCTTGGCCACGACCTCGACGGTGGACTGGGTGGGATCCTCGGCCACGACGATGGTGCCTGAGAGCTCGTCGAACGTGCCGCGCACCTTTGTCACCATGAGGTGTCGAGCGATGATCTTCAGGTCGCTGTGGGCCCGGTCGATGACCCAGGTCCCCACCGAGGGAGTATGGGTTTCCTTCACGGTTCCGGTGGTCATTCTCGTCTCCTCCTTGCTCGACTTTGTTGAGCGTTCAACCATTTCAACTTGATTGACTTCTGCACTATTCCAAGTTTCAACAAACCGCCAAGTAGACTGAAGAGGTGACCTACCCGGGGTTTACGCTGCGGACCCGTGAGCTCGAGACATGGCTCGCCTATCTCGGTGCCACCAAGCTCTTGTTTGACGAGCTCGATCGCAGGCTGCGCGACGAGTCTGACTTGTCTCTGGCGGATTACGCCCTGCTGGCGCGTCTTGGAGATGCCGACGAGTGGGGTATGCGGATGACCGACCTCGCCGATTCGACCGTGTTCAGCAGGAGCCGGACCACGCATGCGGTCGACCGTCTGGTGAAGCTTGGTTCGGTGGAGCGAAGGGCCTGTCCGACCGATCGGCGGGGCAGCTACGCCGCCCTCACCGATGAGGGGCGCAGAAAGCTCGAGACCGCACGGCTCACCCACGACGAGGTCATCGCACAGCACCTCCTGGGATCGATGAACGCGGACGATATGGACGTGCTCCGACACCAGATGGAGGCGGTGAGGGCATCGCTGGAGGGAGGTCGCAGCGATTGAGCGCGGTCAGGCGAGTCCTCCAGCCACGCGCCGTGAACACGCTCCTATGTCCTAACCGTCTCCGGCAGAGCGATCTGGCGCACCTGGTCTCCTACACCCGTGCCACCGGGTCACGGTTGTATAACCTCTTCGCCCACAGGTAGCCGACGAGGAGGATCCCAAGGCACCAGGCCACGGCGATTACCCCGCTGTTGCCGATCGGGGTGCCCAGCAGCAGTCCGCGGAGCGTGTCCATGATCGGAGTGAAAGGCTGATACTCCGCGAACCAACTCAGCCCGGTAGCCATACCCTCGGTTGGGACAAACCCGCTGCCGAGGAAGGGGAGAAGCACGAGCGGCAGCGGCAGGTTGCTGGCGCCCTCAACGGTCTTGGACACCAGCCCAAAAGCAACGGATAGCCAGGAGAGGGCGAGGGTGAGCAACGCCATCAGCCCGATGGCCGCCAGCCATTCGACGAGATCGGCTGAGGGGCGGAACCCGACGAGGAAGGCCAACGCCACCACCACCGCCAAGCCGAGCATCGTCTGGATCACCGCACCGATGACGTGCCCGGCGAGAACCGAAACCCGAGCGATGGCCATAGTGCGGAAGCGGGCGATGATCCCTTCGGTCATGTCCATCGCCACCGTGATCGCCGTTGACTGCGTACCGCCGGCGATGGCGATGAGGATGATTCCGGGAGTCACGAAGTTGACGTAGTCGGCCCGTCCTGTGAACGCGCCACCGAGTCCGGCGCCCAATGTGTCGCCAAAGACGTAGACGAACATGAGCAGAAGGACGATCGGTACGGCCATGACACTGACCGTCACAACCGGGTACCGCATCATTCGCCGGATGTTTCGCCGCAACATTGTGGCCGTGTCCCTCAAGGCATAGGACGAGGTTGTCATTGGATGAGCTCCTTTGAGGTGGCGTGGCCGGTCAGTGCAAAGAAAACGTCGTCGAGGCTCGGGGTATGGACAGTGAGTGAACCGACCTCGATCGACTCGTGGTCCAAGCGGTCGAGCACAGAGCGGAGCGAGGCGATTCCGCCATCGCTGGCTACCTGCAGGGCGAGCCCCTCGTCATCGTGGCCCATGGCGTCGAGCACGCTGGCCGCCGACTCGAGGTCCGAAGGGGTGGCAAAACGCAGTTCGATGTGCCCGCCGGGCGCCAGGCGCTTGAGCTCGTCCGGGGTTCCCTGAGCCACCAGGTTTCCACCGTCGAGCAGGGCGACCCGGTCGGCGAGGCGGTCCGCTTCCTCCAGATACTGCGTCGTCAGGAAGATGGTGACGCCCCCCGAGGCGAGGCTCCTGATGGCCTCCCACATCGTGTGCCGGCCACGTGGGTCCAGCCCGGTGGTCGGCTCGTCGAGAAAGACGATCCGGGGTGAGCCCACCAGACCCATGGCGAGATCGAGACGCCGTTGCATCCCTCCGGAGTAGGTCTCCGGGAACTTGTCGGCCGCCTCGACCAGGTCGAATCGCTCCAGTAGCTCCGAGACGCGCCGCCGGGATTCCGACTTGGGCAGGTGGTGCAGGTCGGCCATCAGCATGAGGTTCTCCTCACCGGTTAGGAGCTTGTCGATGGCTGAGAACTGCCCGGTGACCCCTATGGCCGCGCGCACCTCATCAGGTTCCGTCGCCGGGTCATGACCGGCGACTTCCACCTGGCCGGCGTCTGCGCCAATCAGGGTCGAGAGGATCTGGACAATGGTGGTCTTGCCGGCTCCGTTTGGACCAAGCAGTGCAAACACTGTCCCCTCTGCCACGGACAGGTCGATGCCATCGAGCACGAGATTGTCTCCATAGGACTTGCGCAGACCCTCTACCGAGATCGCCGCGGGTGTTGGGGTCGTGCTCAATTACTTCCTCCTTGGTTTGAACGGTGGACCGTGATGTCGCCAAACCCGGTGCGGGCGCTGATCTCAACCGTCTTCGCATCGGGGTCCGGCCTCCCCGCAGCCTCCAGGCTGTTGTTGACCCGCCCGAACTTCGTGTGGGCATCTACCCATGCGATGGTTCCGTTCCCGATCCCGATAGAAACGCTCCCCGATCCTGTTGCCAGCGACGACGACCCAGCGGAGACCTCCCCGATCTCGATGTTCCCGTTGGCGGTCCTGGCAGCGACATCGGACCCCACTCGGTCTGCTGCTATGTCACCGTTGGCCGACCTGACCCGGAGGTGGGCCGAGACCTGGCCTACCCAGGTCCTTCCGTTCAGGTTCTTGATGTCGGCGTTCCCACCGATGGAAACGATCTCGATGTCCCCTGCGGCGGTGACTTCCCCATCGCCGCCCACGTGATTGACGGAAACCCTCCCCGCGCCGGTGACTACCTTGACGTGGTCCGTTTCGTCCAGCCGGACGTCCCCGGCGCCATTTTGGATGCGGGTGTCGGCGAACCTTCCATCGACCCGAAGATCGGCGAGCCCTCCCTTGAACAACAACTGGGACGATTCGGGGAGTTCGATGGTCACGTCCACCGAGCCACGGCTCGACTTGGGAACCTTCACGATGAGAGTGCTCCCAGAAAGGTCGATGCGGGTTCGCTTCGCGGTTTCGACGTCGGCCGTGCGCGAGGGATCGGTTGGATTGACAACGATCGTGGTGTCGGAGCGCTCGCCGGCAATGAGGTGGGCAGCGCCGAAAGGCAGGTCGATCTCGGCCAAGATCGGATGCGGAGTGTTGAAGGTTCTCATGTCAGCGCACCCAACCCGTGTAGCGGTCACCGCCGCGCGGGCTTCTCCGCCTGGAGTGACCGGCGCCGCCTAGATAGGCGACTGCGGCTCGGATGAGCCAAGCGTTGAGCGACAGGCCTTCGGCGTTGGATGCCTCCTCGACCCGTTGCTTGAGGGCGTGGGGCAACCGGAGGTTCAGACGAGCCATGCCGCCTTCGTCTTCGTCGCCGGCGGTCACCAACGCTTCGTCCGAGCCCGTGGCGGGAGCAATGTCGTCGAACGTGTCCTCAGTCGGAGACGGTGTCACTACGAAGGTGGGGTTGCCTCCGCGTAGTCGTATCTCGACGGTGCCTGGGGCGAGCTCCCTTGTTATCTCGTCGGCGGCCGTAGACAGAGCGTCGAGGAGGACCAGCCGGGTTGCGGCTGTAAGGGGGGCCGTCAACCGCTCAGCCAGCTCACGGGTTTCCTCGGTGCCAGCGGCAGCAGCTACGGCCAGTTGCTCACGGAGGTTGTCGACATAGGGCGAGAGTTCCATAGTGGTGCCATTATGGCACACAATTGGCACATAATCAAGTGCCAATATGGCTCACCCACTGAGTGAGGTCTTTTGGGTCGGGCCGGCATCGCGGCCCGTAGGGTGTGCTCCATGACGGAAACTAAGGTCAACGAGTTCTTCGAGCGGTACGCCACTGCGCTACTCGACCGAGACGCCAAGAGGGTCGCAGGGATGTACTCGGTCCCGTCGCTGATCGTCTTCCCGGGGAACATCATCCCGGTGAGCGACTCCAAACAGACGGAAGCGTTCTTCGCCTCGTCGTGGGACCAGTACGAGGGCGTCGACTCGGTGGAGAAGGAGATCAAGGTTATGGCCGCGGCACCCGGGACGGTGTGGGCCGACGTCACCTGGACCTACCGCGGTGGGCCTCAGGAGCGGTTCTGTTACCAGCTGGTCGAAGGGGAAGGCGGCTATCAGATCGCGGTGCTCACTCCGATGTAGTGAACGCTCGATGGTTCAATCCTCGGAGCGGTCCTCCCCTGTGCCGACGACCTTGAAGCTCTGATCGAGTTGCACGTCGACCTGCTCGCCGCTCTCCAGAGTCACCTCGACTTCGTAATAGCTCTCCTCGTCCCTCACCTCGGTGCCAGTGACC
>DATADW010000052.1:0-11763 GCA_036258335.1 Acidimicrobiia bacterium | reverse complement strand
TCAAAGGAACTGCTCGAGTTCTTCGCAGGGCTGGGGATCACGATCTACGAGGTCTACGGGCAGTCCGAGGACACCGGTCCTACCACCATCAGCATGCCGGGCAAGGTCAAATTCGGCTCGGTGGGGCCGGTCTACCCGGGTGTCGAGATGAGGATCGCCGAGGACGGCGAGATCCTGGTTCGGGGCCGCAACGTGTTTCTCGGCTACTACAAGGACCCCGAGGCAACCGATGCCACGCTCGTCGACGGGTGGCTCCACTCCGGCGATCTGGGTGAGATCGATGAGGAGGGGTTTCTCTGGATCACTGGAAGGAAGAAGGACCTCATCATCACCGCCGGCGGGAAGAACGTCGCCCCCAAGAACATCGAGGGGTCTCTCAAGAACCATGTGCTGGTCTCGGAGGCGGTGGTCGTCGGCGACCGGCGCAAATACCTGACTTGCCTGGTGACCATCGATGCTGAGGCCTCGGCGCGCTTCCAGGAGGTGCAGGGCACGTCGGGGGACCCCACCGCCGACCCGGCGCTGATCGCCGAGATACAGGCAGCCATCGACCAGGTGAACGAGGGTCTCGCCAGGGTGGAGCAGCTCAAGAAGTTCACCGTCCTCCCTCGCGAGCTCTCCATCGAGGGAGGAGAGCTGACCCCGACCCTCAAGGTGAAGCGGAACAAGGTCGCCGAGAACTTTGCCGCCGAAATCGAGGCGATGTATACCGAGTGACTAGCTGATCCGCTCCAGCCAGACCTTGCCGGCCGACCCGAAAGGCTCGATTCGGCTCTCGGCGTAGAGCACCGCCTGTGCTGCGGCGGCGCGGGCGTGGTCGGTCATCCAGGCGGGGTACCCGAGCGCGGTCTGGTGCTCGATGAACTCGTCCTCGTCCACCAGCTCGACTCTCCCGTCGGCCCAGCGCACCACATCGAGGTCGAGGTCCACGATGGTGACCCGGTCGGGAGACTCCCACGTGGCCGGTGCCGCGATGTCGACGTACAGCTCGGCATCGCTACCGGGTGACGTGTGCACGACCGTCCACCACTCGTTCTCCGGCACGAGGACCACGAAGGGGCGTGGCGTCTCGATGGGCGGCTCCGATCCCTTCTGCATGACACCGCCCGCCGAGACGCCGAGCCAGACCCCGTACTCGTCATCGCCCAGCCGGACAGTGTCCAGCCGCCAATGGGGGGCAGTCGGATACTTGAGGAACTGCAGGGTGACTATCAGAGACCCTTGAAGACACACGCCAGCCCGAGGAGCAGCCCTCCACCCGCGCTCAGCCAGAAGTCCCAGCGATCGAGGGCTTCGATTGAGTACCAGTCCTGATGGAGGACGATGCCGAGGGCTATCGCCACGATGGCGATGAGAAACGTGATGACCTTGGGCGGGGTGAGTCTGATCGGGGCCTCCTCGGTGGGGGGGGAGAGTAACCCCGGACTCCGCTCGGCCCAGCCGAGCAGGGCAAACGTGCGGCTAGGCCTGCCCCTCGGCGGGGACGCTGGTCGGCAGCGGCGTTGTCGGAAGCGCTCCCTCGAGTCCGTCGGCAGGTGCTGGTTGCAGCGGGTGGAGTGTGCCCAGTGACAAGGCCACTACAACTGCGTCGTCACCGACCTCGATCACGAAGTCGGTGCCGGGGTTTGTGTGGGTGGTCCCGGCGCGGCAGATCGCCAGGAGTGTCGCTTCGTGCTCGGCGCGAAGCCGCGCCGACGCCTCGTCCACCCCGATCCCGGCGTACTCCTCGGGGAGCATGATCCGGTAGAGCTCGGAGCCGTCGCCACCGGAAACGATGTCGGTGACCAGCGAGGACAGCCCCGGGTAGAGCGCCGATCGAGCCATGAGGCGCGACGCCAGTTTGGAGGTGACCAGGAGCTCGTCCACCTCGGCGCGCCTGAAGTGCTCGACATGCATCGGGTTGTTGACCTCGACCACCGTGCGCACCTCGGGGGCAATCGACTCGATTGCGAGCACGGTCAAGATCGAGTGCATGTCTGCCCCGTCGGTGCCGTCCTCTGGGCAGATGATCGCCGCAGAGGCTTCGGAGATCCCGGCCCGCCGCAAATCCTCGGCATTGGTGGTCGACCCGCGGACGAAGTAGACGTCGCCGTCGGCGGGGCTGCGCTCGGCGTCGTGGATCAGCACGATCCGCTGCTTGTACTCATCGGTTTGCAGCTCGCGGATGAGGTCGCGCGCCGTCGCGTTCCAACCGCAGACGACGATGTGGTCCCTGAGACCGGAAGCTCCCATGCCCTGTCCCTCCTTGAGCAGAATCTCGATGATGAATGCGAGCACGGCCCCGGTGATCGCGGTGAGCATTCCCACCCCGAACAAGACGAGGAGCCAGCTGATCAGCCAACCGCCAGGCGAGATGACGAACGAGGCGTCGCCTTGGCCGAAGACGGTGGTGACTGCCCAGTAGAACGAGTTGACGAACGAGGTGACCGTGATCGGCTTTTCGATCAGCGTCACCAGGGTCGCCGCCACCGCCACTACCCCGACCATGGCGATGCTCAGCTGGAGGAAGAACCGCCTGTCGACCTGTTTTGCCAGCCGGCGGGCATGCCAGGCGATCCGCCGGAAGAAAGGCGCGGCTGCCAGCACTTCAAACGGGTTCTTCATCACCACTCCCTCGCCCGGGGAGAGTATCGGATCAGGTGAAGGGAGCCTTGAGGCCGTCGCCGTACTCTCCGGGGAATGGAAGACCTGGTAGCGATGGCACAGCGACGTCTGTCCGAGCAGGCAGACCCGGCCAGGGCGTCTGCCATGGCCGCCTACATGAAGACCACGATGCCCTTCTATGGCGTATCGGCCGCGGTCCGGAGGATGATCGGCCGAGAGCTGTCAGAGCGGTTCCCCCCAGCCGACAGGGATGCCTACGAACGATCGGTGCTCTCGCTCTGGGAGCTGCCACACCGCGAGGAGAAGTACTTGGCCATCGACTACGCCAAAGCCTTCCCGCCCATGGTCACCGCCGCCGAGTTGCCCCTCTACCGAAGGCTGGTGGTAGAGGGCGCCTGGTGGGATTTCGTTGACGACATTGCCGTTCATCTGGTGGGGCACATCGTGCGGAACGAGCCCGACGTCGCCTGGCCGGTCGTCGATGAGTGGATCGACGATCCCGAGATGTGGCTCCGGCGGACAGCCATCCTGTCGCAGAATCGGAGCCGGCTGGCAACCGACGCCCGCCGGCTGTTCGATTTCTGCCTCCGCCGAGCGCACGAGCGCGAGTTCTTCATACGCAAGGCGATCGGCTGGGCCCTGCGCGACTACACAAGGACCAACCCCGACGAAGTGCGCCGGTTCCTCGACGAGCACGGCACCGAGCTGTCACCGCTCAGCGTTCGCGAGGCCTCCAAACACCTTTAGGCATCACGGGTTTACTCGACCTCCCAGGTCCCCAGAGAGCGGAGCAGCTTGGCCAGGTCGCCTGGGCCCTTGCGCGTCTGGGCGTCGACCAACTGCTGGTTGAGACCGCTGTCGTAAGTGGGGCGCTCAGCGTCGCGGAAGATGCCGAGCGGGGTTGGACCGTATGGGCCGTGGGAGATCCGACTCAGGGCGAATGCCACCGTCGGATCCGGTGCGTGCTCGTCGTGGACGTAGATCCGGTCGGCGGGAACGCTGTTGGTCGGCACCACTTTGGCGGCGCCCTGCTCCATGACCACGGCATGCTGGGAGTCGGGGCCGAACACCACCCGCTCACCGTGACGGAGCGCAATCCGGTTGAGCTCGCGCTCGGTCTTGCCGGTCAGCTGGAGAAAGGCCTTGTCGTTGAAGACGTTGCAGTTCTGATAGATCTCGATGAAGGCGGCACCCTTGTGCTGGTGGGCGCGCTTCAGCACCTCGATGGTGTGGGGACGGTCCATGTCGAGAGTACGCGCCACGAAACTTGCCTCCGCGCCCAACGCCAGGCTCACCGGGTTGAAGGGGTGGTCTACCGATCCCATCGGGGTCGACTTGGTTACCTTGCCCGATTCGCTGGTGGGGGAGTACTGGCCCTTGGTCAGCCCGTAGATCTGGTTGTTGAAGAGCAGGATTTTGAGGTTGACATTGCGGCGCAGTGCGTGGATGAGGTGGTTTCCCCCGATTGAGAGGGCGTCGCCGTCACCCGTGACGACCCACACCGACAGCTCGGGACGGGTGGCGGCGATACCGGTTGCGATCGCCGGCGCCCTCCCATGGATGGAGTGCATCCCGTAGGTGTTCATGTAGTAGGGGAAACGCGAGGAGCACCCGATGCCGGAGACGAAGACGATGTCCTGGCGCCTCACGCCCATCTCGGCCATGAAGGTCTGGACCGAGGCGAGGATGGTGTAGTCCCCGCAACCGGGGCACCACCGCACCTCTTGGTCGGTCTGGAAGTCCGCTCTGGTGTATGACAGGGTCGTTGTCTCGCTCATCGCTCCACCATCTCCACGATCTTGTCGTCGATCTCAGTCACCTGGAATGGTGTGCCCGCAACCTTGTTGAGCCCCACCGCGTCGACCAGGAACTCCGCCCTCACCAGACGGAGGAGTTGGCCGGTGTTGAGCTCGGGGACAAGCACGCGTGGGACACTCCGCACCACCTCCCCGAGGTTGGCCGGGAAGGGGTTGAGGTGGCGCAGGTGGGCCGCGGCCACAGGGATGCCGCGCCTTCGAACCCGTCGCATCCCTGCCTTGATCGCCCCGTAGGTGGACCCCCAGCCGAGCACCAGCACCTCGGCGTCATCGTCACCGTCGACCTCGACGGGCGGGATGTCGTTGGCGATCGATGCAATCTTCCAGGCACGCACGTCGGTCATCAGCTGGTGGTTGGCAGGGTCGTACGAGATGTTGCCCGTCACCTCCTCCTTTTCCAGCCCGCCCAGCCGATGCTCGAGACCGGGGGTGCCTGGGATGGCCCATGGCCGCGCAAAGGTCTCGGGGTCGCGCAGGTAGGGGAGGAAGTGCCCGTTGCCCACCGATGTGGTGGCAAAAGGCACCGAGATGTCGGGAAGATCGGACACGTCGGGGAGCCGCCAAGGCTCCGAGCCGTTGGCGATGTGGTTGTCGGAGAGCAGCAGCACCGGGGTCATGTACTTCAGCGCCAGCCGCACCGCTTCGAACGTGGTGTCGAAAGCGTCGGACGGGGTGGCCGCCGCTACCACCGGCAGCGGTGATTCACCGTGCCTGCCATACATCGCAAAGAGGAGATCGGACTGTTCGGGCTTGGTCGGCATCCCCGTGGCCGGTCCGGCCCGCTGCACGTCAACAATGACCATGGGCAACTCGAGCGACACGGCCAGCGAGATCCCCTCGCTCTTCAGCGCCAGCCCCGGACCGCTGGTCCCGGTGACCGCCAGGTTTCCGGCGAAGGAGGCGCCGATGGCGGATCCGACGGCGGCGATCTCGTCTTCGGCCTGGAAGGTGCGGACCCCGAAGTTCTTGTGCTTTGACAGCTCATGGAGAATATCGGAAGCAGGCGTGATCGGATATGAGCCGTAGAACAGCGGGAGCCGTGACTGCTGCGCTCCCGCCACGAGCCCCCAGGCCAGCGCGGTGTTCCCCGTGATGTTGGTGTAGGTGCCCGGGCTCAACTGGGCGGGAAGCACCTCGTAGGTTGTCTTCATCGCCTCCGTGGTGAACCCGAAGTTGTAGCCGGACTTGTAGGCGGCGATGTTGGCCGCCGCCACCTCCGGCTTGCGACCGAACTTCTCCTCGATCCACGAGATCGTCGTTTCCAGCGGGCGGTTGAACAGCCAGGCGAGCAATCCGAGTGCAAAGAAGTTCTTGGAGCGAAGCACGTCGCGGCCGCTCACCCCGCTCTCCTTGACCGCCTCTTTGGTGAGGGTCTCCATGGGGACCTCGATCACCAGGTAGGGCTCAAGCGTCCCGTCGTCGATCGGTGAGGTCTGGTACCCCGCCTTCTCCAGGTTGCGCGGCTCGAAGGCCTCGGTGTTGATGATGATGGTGCCGCCCGGACGGAGGTCGGCCAGATTGTCCTTGAGCGCTGCCGGGTTCATGGCAACCAACACGTCGGGCTGGTCCCCTGCCGTCAGGATGTCGAAGGCGGCGATCTGGACCTGGAACGATGAGACCCCGGGGAGTGTCCCCGCCGGCGCCCGGATCTCGGCCGGAAAGCTGGGCAGCGTGGCGAGGTCGTTGCCGAATACCGCCGAGTCATCGGTGAACCGGTTCCCGGCGACCTGCATCCCGTCGCCCGAGTCGCCGGCAAATCGGATCACTACGCGGTCGATCGTCTCCCTGTTCGAGAGATCTGGCCGGTCCTTGGTGAGCGTGTCATCAGACACGAGGGATCACTTCCTTTGCGGGGCTCGCATCGGAGCAACCCGCCAGCTGGTTGTCTCGTATTTGTCATGCTCGATCGCATGGCTCCCGTTCATATATCGTTTTCGGCATCCGGCGGGAAGCAGCTGAAGCCGGCACCCCCGTCGCGTCGCGCCAAGTGTACCGAGAACGAAATGGAAGCTCTGGGCACTGACGCGGATCCAAGCCCGGTCGATACCCCGTTCGCGGACTCACCAACCCTGCGGCGGGCGGAACCCGGCGATTCCAGCTTCTTCGAGAGAAGCGGCGGCGGCGAGGAGCAGGCGCTCCGACCACGGCGGCCCGATCAACTGGAGGGAGGGAGGTGGATCACCGGCGAGCCCGCTGAGCGGGATTGCTATCGCCGGGATGCCCAGGGCGTTGACCAGCGAGGAGAACCAGGACAGCGGTGGCCGATGGTGCACCTGCCCGGACGAGACTTCGACCAGGTCCTCGCCGATCACCTTGCGGGCGATCCCACAAGTGGGTGTGGCCAGCATGTCAACCTGCTCGAAGAGACCGGCCGACGTGGTGCGCAGACCGGAGCGCCAGGCCCGAGCGCGAAGGTGGTCCGCTCGGCTGAGCGCGAATGCCGCCTCGAGCCGGGAGCGGACGTCGTCGCCGTACCGCCTGTCGGCATCGCCGAACCACTTCTCGTGGACCGCGGCAGCTTCGGGGCCGTGCAGCTCCGCCATCAGCCCAGGAGGTTCGAGGAAGGGCGCATCCACCTCGATGACATCGTGCCCTTGTCCAGCCACCGCCTCGCAGGTGCGGTCGAAATCTGCTCTCACACCGGGATGGATCGGGGCGGAGGCAAGCCATTGCCGGGGGACCCCGATGCGAAACGGTCTTGCCATCGGGGTGTCGGACCCGAGTGGGCGGGGCCGTGACCATGGATCACTCGAATCCCATCCCTCGATCGTCTCCAGCACCAGCGCCAGGTCGGCGGCACAGCGTGCCAGCGGACCGACCGTGTCGAGCGAGGGAGCCAGCGGGAAGACACCGGTCAGGGAAACGGCACCGTGGGTCACCTTGAGGCCGGTCACACCGCACATCGCGGCCGGCACCCGCACGGAGCCGCCGGTGTCGGTCCCGATCGCGACGCTGGCGAGGCGCGCCGCGACAGCGGCGCCCGATCCCCCGGAGGATCCCCCGGTAGATGTGGCGGGGTCCCACGGGTTGCGCACCGGTCCGAACCACGGGTTCTCGGAGGTGAAGCCGTAGGCAAACTCGTGGAGCCCGGTTCGGCCGATGATGACGGCGCCGGCGTCAGACAGGCGTTCCACCACCGGCGAGTCGCTATCCGCCACCGCCGAGTAGAAAGCTGACCCGGCAGTGGTGGGGAGCCCGCGCTGGTCCAACAGGTCCTTGAGTGCCACGGGGACGCCGGCCAATGGACCGGGATCACCGGCCTTGGCCACGGTCCGGTCGACGGCCGCTGCCTGCGCCAAGGCCCGATCCCGGTCGAGCGTGGTGAAGGCGTTGAGCTCCGGTTGCGACGCCTCGGCCCTGTCCAAGTGGTGGGTGACGATCTCGGTCGCTGCCACCTCGCCGCTACGTACCAGGCGGGCGGCGTCTGCCGCGGTCAGCTCGTGGAGGTTGCTCACCGGACCGGCGTTCACCGGCCCGAACGGAACCTCGGACCGCTCACGACTCGTCAGCCGCTTCCCATTCGGCCGGCTCGTCATCGGGGTGCATGGTCAGCCAAACCTCGCCCGGAGGGACCCGGAGCGTGCGGTCGTCGGTCTTGAGCCGGAAACCGTCCTCGACGGTCTCCCGTTCCCAGGTCCCCTCGATGACCTCGCCGTCGTGGAACACCAGAGCCCTACCGGTGCCGATGGTCTCGGTCGCGGGCACCGGCGTACCGGTGCCCGACGGATACGCGGTGTAGTCAGGCGCCTCGAGGATGACGAGCGTCTCCACCCCGATCTGGTTCTCCTCGTCCTCGCCGTCGATCCAGTTGTGCGGACTCCCCTGTTGCGAGCGGAGCCACAAGCCTTCCTCCTCGTCCCACTCCCAGTCGACGTAGTTGCCGAACGCCCAGTCGATGTGGACGGCGGATGCAGGCTCGCCGAGCTCACGCGGCGGCTTCCCAAAGGTGAGCAGCCCGGTCTCGGGCGGGTCGTTGGGGAAGCCCCGCTCATCTGCCAACTCGCGCATCTTGGCGGTGTCGACGTAGAGGTTGTGGGGGGCGTAGCGGCTGCTCACCCTCCACGTCGCCTCGTTCTCCCTCGTCTCACCGATCGCAGGGATACCTGCGGCGTTGACCGCTTCCTTGATCCACGGCTGGCCCCCCGAGTAGCCGATGGTGGCTCCCAGCGGACTGAGAAAGCCGATGTCGGTGGGCCTCACCGAGCGCATCGGTCCCAGGTTCTCCGAGTCCGACTGGAGGAAGAGGGCGATGAAGCGGGAGATCCCGCCTTCTGCCTCCTCCTCGATGACGAGGTCGGAATCGAGCAATCCCGACTGTGGACGAGCGTTGGGGTGGTTATCGATCTTGACCGCCATCACCCGCCGTTCGAGCCACTTGTCGTTCTTCACCGGGACGCCATTGAGCGAAGATAGGGCCGCGGGCTCGGTGGTTGTAGTCGTTGGTGGCAGCGTCGTGGTGGTGGGCGGAAGCGTCGTGGTGGTGGTGGGCGGAAGCGTCGTGGTGGTGGGCAATGTCGTCGGCTCCGCCGCCGGAGCGCGCGAGCAGGCCGCCAAGGCGAGCGCGCCAAGAACTAGTAAGGGGGTAAGACGGGGCACGGGCGGGCAACTTACGGCAGCGGGCAGATCGGGTCAAGCTGAGGGCGGGGGCTCTACAGATGGGGGAGCACGTCGCCTGCCAGGCGGCCGACTACCTCCCACTGCTGTTCTCGGCCCATGGTGGGGAAATAGGAGCGTGCCACGAAGTCGATGGGGACCCCTGCGGTGTCCTCCAGCTCACCGAGCCGCTCGGCGATCTGCTCTCCGGTCCCGATCATCGCCCGCCCCCCGAGCCGCTCGGCCTGCGCCGGGTCATAAGGGGGCGGAACCGCTGGGCCGCCCGGGCGACTGGCCGACTCGCCCATGTCGCGGTACTTCCAGGTCATGGCGTGGAGGTGGGGGGCAAGCTCCTCGAGGCCGCGCCGAGGGTCGTCGCTGACATACAGGCTGGAGTACCAGGACCACTGGAAACTCGCCGGGTCGCGTCCCGCCTTCTCCAATTCCTCCCGGCCCACCCTCACCTGTTCGAGGAAGGCGTCGAAGGGGGCGTTCGAGAAGAAACCGTCGGCGAGACGGGCGGCACGGCGCACCCCGGCGGCGGCACCAGCCCCGATGTAGACCGGCACCGGGCTGGTGGGCACGGGGCGGATGGCCACCGGGGGCAAGCTGTACACCCGGCCGTCGTGATGGAAAGGCTCTCCACCCCAGGCGCTGCTCAGGATCGAGAGGACCTCGTTCATCGCGGCGCCGCGGCGGTGGATGTCGGCGCCGAAGGCATCGAACTCGATCTCCGACCATCCCAGACCAAGCCCGAGGAGCAGCCGGTTGCGGCTGATCAAGGCGACGGTGGCCGCATCCTCAGCCAGCCGCAGCGGGTGGTGCAACGGCGCAAGCACGACTCCGGTGCCGATGAGGATGCGTTCGGTCCGCGCCGCCATCGCCGCAGACGTGACCAGCAGCGAAGGCATGTACCCGTCGTCCACGAAGTGGTGCTCGGTGGTCCAGACCGACCGGAAGCCACGATGTTCCAATTCCACGACCAGGTCGAGCGCCTCGGCGTACCACTCCTCCCAGCCCCGATTGTCGCCTGCGACGGTCTGGCAGCTGATCAGCCCGAATCCGAGCCCGCTCCGAGCTGCTGCCAGCTCGTCAACGGCTATGGCGAGCTCGAGGCCCTCAGCATGGGACTTGAGGACGTAGAGCGCCTCGATGTTGACGCCGCTGTCGGCCAGCCGCCGGGTCAGCCCGGCGAGCGACCCGGTGGTATTGGGGAGGACGGTGGTGAGGACCTCTCGCTCCTCGCTCACCAGCCCCGCCTCTTCCAGCACCCTCGCCGCCGTCTCGGCGTCGTCGACGATCATCCGCACATGGCCGTCCTCGGAGTAGCCGAAGGCGGCCAGCGCCTCGACGTGGACACCGGCGGCGTCGAGCCGTTCGGTGAGAGCGGCCAACATCCCCGGCCGATTTGCCAGCCGTATGGTGAACTCGGTCACCCGTCGCAGCCTACGCCGTTGCACGGCGGCGCGACTCGCTCACTCGGCGCAGTTGACCGCGCTCCGCATCGACTCGACCACGTCGGTCGCTGCCTCGCCGGTCAGCGACCCCCCGATTGCCTCTGGGGGTTCATCGATCTGGAATGCCCAAGCGTCTGCGGCTTGATCGAAGCCCACGATCACCCGGTCACCATATGCGTCCTCGAGTTCGGCCCGGCTGCTCCCCAGCCCGATGCCCTCCTCGGTCACCAACCCCATGACGGCCGACGGGTCGAAGAAGGATGCATGCTGATAGGCGAAGAAGTGAGGGTCGTCTTCCTCCCACTCGGTCTCACCGTCGGTGAACAGCGCCCAAAGGGTCTGCCAACGGACGCCCCTCACCACGGTGCCTGGGCAGGTGCCGAACTGAGAGTCCGTGCTCCCGACCCAACCTGTGTCCTCGTCGGGGTCACCCAGCGCACCGGTCAAGGCGGCTATCGCCTCCTCGGGATCGTCCCCGAAGTCGGCGACATCAAGCCCGGTGCCCTCGAGCACCACACCCGAGCCGGGGACCGTGGTCGCCACCGTGGTCGACGTTGTCGACGTCGTCGTGCTGGTGGTCGTGGTGCTGGTTGATGTGGTCGTACTGCTCGAACTCGTGGTCGAGCTGGAGGTGGTTGGCGTGGTCGTTGTCGTCGTGCTTGTCGTGCTGGTGGATGTGGTGGGTGTGGTCGTCGGACTCGAGGGCGATGATGTGGGATGGATCGTCGTGGATGGGGTGGTCGTACCGGCGGTGACGATCGTGGTTGGTGTGGGCTCATCGTCGCCGGTCAGCGCCACGATCCCGGCAATGGCGAAGGTAACGACCGCCACCGCGCCGAGACCGATGAGCACATTGCGCTGCCAAGGTGGCATCCCCTCGGGTTCGTCGGGCGGCCCGCCGTTAGGTGGAAGGGTGGGCGGTTCGTCGCCCGACCCGCCGCCCGGGGGAATCGTGGGGGGCTCCGCGGTCAGGTCGGGCGGCTGCATGTCGTCGGGAGGCGGTGGCGGCTGGGTCATTGCCGCACCTCCGGGACCGCTCTCAACTCGCCCAGCGGAGTCGGGCAGGTCGCGGCCGTCTCGCCGTTACAGCACTCGGCCTGGTTGACGCCCCGCATCTGGCACGCCGGGGCGACGCAGGCTCCGTGACCGTGGACGTAGACAAGCGGTAGGCGGCCCCAGGCACAATTCATGTCGAGAGCTTTGTAGTCGGTACCAGGTTGACCGGTCCACAACTTGACCGGTCCGGTTCTGGGGCTGGGCCGTGATTAGCTTCGAGACCACTGTGGACCAAC
>DATADW010000051.1:0-5420 GCA_036258335.1 Acidimicrobiia bacterium | reverse complement strand
TCAGTGGCGGCGGCGTCGAAGACGAGACGGTCGGCGTCGCTCCAGTCGGTGCCGAACTGCTGGTTGAGCCGGTCGATGATGCGTGACAGCGGCTCCGGGTCGAGCTCCTGGGTCCGTCCTTCGCCGGAGTAGACCGTGCGGACCTCGCCGACGTCGTCGTCGAGCGATACCGACCCGCTGAAGCGCTGCTCGACCCGGAGGTGCGTGAGCTCGACCGCATCCCCCAGATCCACGGTCTCGCCGGCGTCGGCCCGGATGAACTGGAGCAGTGCCCGGCCGAGCAGGTAGTCACGTTCCAGGATGGTGTCGCCGAACGGGACGATGAGCGAGAGGAACGAGTAGGTGCGCACGAAGCGGCTGAGGGCGTCCCGGAAGCGCTCCTGCTCGGCCTCGGCCAGCTCGTCGAACCGGGCGACGGGCGGGTTGAGCACACCGTGGAGCCGGCCATGGTCAGCCTTGTCGACCAGGAGCAGTCGCGCGAACGCCTCCGCCTCCTCGGCGCGGAGGACAGCGAACTCGTCCAGGGCCCGGCGGGTGTCGTAGAGGAGGTTGGGGTCGGTGGGGAGCGTGACCGTCATGCCGTAGTAGGGCTCGAACGCCTCGGCGATCTCGTCGGCGTCGTTGACGAAGTCGAGGACGAAGGTCCCGTCCTTGTCCGGATGGGTGCGGTTGAGCCGGGACAACGTCTGCACGGCGGCCAGCCCGGTGAGCGTCTTGTCGACGTACATGGCGTACAGCTTCGGCTGGTCGAATCCGGTCTGGAACTTCTCGGCCACGACCAGGAGCTGGTAGGCGTCGGTGTCGAAGCGGGCCGCGGTCTCACTGTCGGGAAACCGGTTGAGCTTGGCCTCGGAGACCTCCTCGCCGTCGTCACGCACGGTGCCGGAGAACGCCACCAGGACGCCCAGGTCATGGCCGTGCTCGTCGACATAGCGCCGCAGCCCTCGGAACAGCCGCACCGCATGCGCCCGGGAGGAGGTGACGACCATGGCCTTGGCCCGGCCGCCGACCTTGTGGGCGACGTGTTGGCGGAAGTGCTCCACGACGATCTCGGCCCGTTGGGCGATGTTGTGCTCGTGCAGGGCCACGAACCGCGCGATCGCCCGTCGGGCCTTGGCGGTCTCGAACGCCGGGTCGTCGGTGATCGTCTTCTCGATGTGCCAGTAGGTCTCGTAGGTCGTGTAGTTGGCGAGCACGTCGTGAATGAAGCCCTCCTCGATGGCCTGGCGCATCGAGTAGAGATGGAACGGCTCGTACCTGCCGGTGTCCGGGTCGTGGCGGCCGAAGAGCTGCAGCGTCTTGCCCTTCGGCGTCGCCGTGAAGGCGAAGAAGCTCAGATTGGGCTGCCGTCCACGGGCGGCGACAGCGGCCGCCAAGGCGTCCTCAACGGCCTCCGGTCCTAGGTCCTCGTCGTCACCCCCGCGCGCTCCGAGCGCCCGGCGCAGCTCCTTGGCCGCCTCGCCCGTCTGAGAGGAGTGGGCCTCGTCGACGATCACCGCATATCGGCGCGCCGGCAGCTCCCCGATCTTGTCGAGGATGAACGGGAACTTCTGCAAGGTGGTGATGACGATCCTGGCCTGCTCCCCGGTCAACGCCGCTGCGAGCTGACCGGAATGCTTGTCGATCCGCTCCACCACACCGTGCGCGTGCTCCAGCTGGTAGATGGTCTCCTGCAGCTGGCGGTCCAGGACCACCCGATCGGTGATCACCACCACCTTGTCGAAGACCTTCCGGTCGGCCTCGTCGTGCAGGCTCGACAACCGGTGGGCGAGCCACGCGATTGTGTTGGACTTCCCCGAGCCAGCCGAGTGCTCCACCAGATACTGCTGTCCGGCGCCTTCGGTTCGGGCGGCCGCCTCCAAGCCGAGCACGCAGTCCCATTGGTGGTAGCGCGGGAAGATCACCGTCCCCGGCGCCTTCGACCCCCTGGCCGGCTTCTCCACCTGCACGAACCGGGCCAGCAGATCCAGCCATGCGTCCCGCTGCCAAACCTGCTCCCACAGGTACGAGGTCGCATGCCCCTCGGGATTGGGCGGGTTGCCCGCCCCCCGCCGGAGCCCGCGGTTGAACGGCAGGAAGCGGGTCTCCGGCCCCTCCAGCCGCGTGGTCATGGCCACCCGGTGGGTGTCGACCGCGAAGTGCACCACCGCCCGACGGCCCAGCGTAACGTTCGGCGGGTCCCGATCCCGTCGGTACTGCGCCATCGCATGCTCGATGTCCTGACCAGTCAGCTGGTTCTTCAACTCGGCGGTGGCCACCGGAATCCCGTTGACAAACAACACCAGGTCGAGCGCCCTGTCAGACCCGGGCTCATACCGGAGCTGCCGGGTGACCGTCAGCCGGTTGGCCGCATAGAGCACGCCCAGTTCGGGGGTCAACCCATGGGCAGGCCGGAAGTACGCCAACCGCATGGTGATCCCCTGGTCCACCACGCCATGCCGTAGTACGTCCACGGTGCCGCGCCGGTCGAGCTCGGCGGCCAGCCGCTCCACGAATTTGCGCTGCGCACCATCCGGCTCGCCGCCCCGCCGTCGGATGACCTCCGCCCAAGGGTCAGACTGGGTCGCCCCGATGAAGGTGAATAGCTCGGGACGGTCGAGCCCGAGGACGGGATCAAAGTCATGGGGATCGCCTTGTTCCTTGTCGTTCTTCAACGCCTGATAGCCGCCGTGGCCTCTCAGCCAATCGGCGATGAAACCTTCAAACGCGGTCTCGTCCGGTTTCAAACCAGCTCCGTAGTAGGTACCTGGCCGGTGACTACACCTGTGATCAGCGATTGTCGGTGCTCGTGAAGTAGGGTGATTTGCCGGACAAGCTTGGATCTGAGTATCGCCACCGCATCTGTCAGGCGTTTCAACTCGCCAGTCAGGCGGTCTTGCTCACGGCGACTCGGCATCGAGATAACAACATCCTTGAGGTCCTCTAGGCTCAACTGCTGCTTGGTGCCGCCGTACTGGCTTCCCAGTAACTGCTGACGGCTGCGACGAGCGAGTAGGCTGTACGCAAGCCATTCCGGCGAGATTAACGATGTTGGACGAAGTAGGGCGACATGCTGGCTTATGAAGCCTCCAGCAAGGTCATTATCGATGAGCCCCACCCAGCCCACATTAGCACCAGTTATGCCAATAACTACATCACCAGCCTGCAGACGGGTGCGCCGAGCTTCCTCTGTCTCTATTGGTTGCACGAGGGCAAGGTTGTCAAGCCTTAGCTGTACCCTGTCCGAATGAAGGTTGGCAGACCGAACAAAGGGCACGCCCTCTGTGGCCACGCGGTCAGCCCACCCCCGTGGCCCGCTGGTGATAGACTCCAGCAGCCGTCCTGTCTTGATCTGTTCACCTTTGGCTACTCGATCCCCAATGTATGCGTCCAGCTTCTCTACTACCAGCTGGCCCATGCGACGCTTCTTCATGATTAGCTCATTAATGCGTGCTGTCTCGCCATCAAGGAAGCGACCAATGCGTGCCTGTTCCGCTAACGAAGGCATCGGCACGCTGATGTCAGCAAGGTCGTCCCAATAGAGACGCCATTGCTGTGGCCGAACTCCCCTAGCTCGCATGCCGTACTCTCTAATTAGGACACTGCTGCGCAGAAGATGGTGGATATACGATCGATTGGCTGGAGCGGTTACTGCACAAACCAGATAGTCACCGCTGACGATACCTCTAAAAGCAGAGACCGCGATTGATCCCTGCCATGCCTTCATCTTGTTAACAACTACGTCGCCTGGCATTACAAGCTTATAGTTGCTCAGATCCTCAGGAGTCTTGTTGTAGTTATCCTCGCGCCCAACCTTAGGAACTACGCCCAGATCCCGGTAGATGGAGAGAACCGTTTCGCCTTGCCGTCCTCTTAGATCTCGCTCGCGTAGGACGTATCGGAGGCGAATGTGACTCACTCTGTCACCTCGCCAAGCAGGGTTTGGATCTCCACCTCTAGGCTCTTAATTTCTTCGTCGATCTCTTGGAGTGACCGCGGTGACACGTAGCGATAGAAGTAGCGGGTCAATGGGATCTCGTAACCAACGCGGGTTTTGGACTGATCGATCCAGGCGTCGGGCACATACCGTCGCACTTCGATCTCCGCATAGTGATTGACGGCAGTCCGGTACTCGACAGTAGCTAGTCTGGCGGCAGGGTCGGGTTCGAATCGAACAGGAACTCTTGGCAGAGGCATGTTCTCCTGATCGCGCAGCTCGGGGTCGGGCTCCGGTTCGCCTCGGCGGTTGGTGATCAAGGGAGCTTCGGGATCGCGGACCGCGAGGACGTCCCAAATAGCCTGCCGTTGGGGTTTTGACAAGCCCTCGGTGACGAGCACCTGGTCGAGCTTGTCGGCGAACTGAGCTCGATCGGTCGAGGTGAGACCCCGGTGGTCTGTCAGCCCAACAGTGAGGCGGTCAAGCGCATCCGGGTGGAGCTTGGCAAGCTTGGGTGATGAGCGCACAGCGGCAAGGGTATCGTCGGTGATCTCCCATCGAAGGCGCAGTGGGCGTTCGACCGTGATCCGAAGATACCCGAACGACTCGTTGGGCAGGATCTTGACCCGGTCGTCCTCCTGGAAGGCGCCGTAGAGGCGGGTGATCTCGGCGATCTGGTCGGGGCTGATCTCCTTGCGCTTCTCGCCCAGGCTCTTGCGCATCTTGACCCACAGTTCGCGGGCGTCGACCAGTTGGACCTGCCGCGGCGCTCTGGACTCTTGCGGTTGGTCACGACCCAGAAATATGTCGAGATGCCGGTGTTGTAGAAGAGCTGGTCCGGGAGGGCAACGACCGCTTCCAGCCAGTCGTTCTCGATGATCCAGCGGCGGATCTCGGACTCGCCCGAGCCGGCGCCGCCGGTGAACAGGGGCGAGCCGTTGAAGACGATCGCCAGGCGGGAGCCGCCCTGCTCGGGCGGCTTCATCTTGGAGATCATGTGCTGGAGGAACAGGAAGCTGCCGTCGTTGATCCTCGGCAGGCCAGCGCCGAAGCGACCGGCGAAGCCCAGGCGGTCGCGCTCGTCCCTGATCGGCTTCTCGATCGCCTTCCAGTCGACCCCGAATGGCGGGTTCGAGAGCATGTAGTCAAACGTACGACCGGCGAAGCCATCCTGGGTGAAGCTGTCGCCCTTGACGATGTTGGCGGGGTCCTGGCCGCTCATCAGCATGTCCGACTTGCAGATCGCGTACGACTCCTCGTTCCAGTCCTGGCCGAAGAGCGCGAGCTGCGCCTGGGGGTGGAGCTCCCGGAGGTACTCGTCCGCGACGCTTAGCATGCCGCCGGTGCCGCATGCCGGGTCGAATACCGTGCGCACGATCCCCGGCTTGCTGAGGGCGTCGTCGTCTTCGTCGAAGACGAGGTCGACCATCAGGCGGATCACCTCGCGCGGTGTGTAGTGATCGCCGGCCTGCTCGTTCTTCTGCTCGTTGAACCGGCGGATGAG
>DATADW010000050.1:0-2582 GCA_036258335.1 Acidimicrobiia bacterium | reverse complement strand
CCCTCCGGGTGGCCTCCGGCCAGCCTTGACCCCGGCTACAGCGACGACGCGCGCCGCACACAGGCACCAACCACCACAACCCACCAGCCCCCCACCCGACCACCTCCTTGACACGGCCCCACTCCTTCAGGGATGCCGATCGGCGTGGCCGACAATCGGTGGCCAGCGAGATCGCTCCAGAGCGGGGCTGGCCTCAGGGGATCATCGCATCGCTCGGTCGAGTGCTTGTGATGGTGGACCGCGCCACGTACGACCGGTTCTGGGCGGCTATTGCCCAGCACTGGGGCACGCCCGGGACCTGGATGATTCCCTTCCTGGCGCCGTCTCAGGTGGGCGACGACGCGTACCTGCGGTGGTGGATGCGCTACGAGCGGCTGTCTTCGACCCCGCGGGACCTCCTGGCCGGGGGTGACGCCGGAAGCGCCCGCCACCGCGTGAACCTCCCGGCAAGGCGAAGTCACGATTCCGTCATCCGAGTGCCATGTTCCAACGAGGCGCGGAGGACCAGTGGGTGCCACCGGGTGGTCTGCGCGGATCCTGAGTAGCGCGGACAGCTTCAGCCTGGTCGAGTGATCCAGATGACCGAGTCTGTGTGAGTTCGGTCGGGCCTCGCCGAGCCGAGCGCGAACCGTGCTGCCTCTGCTAGCAGTTCCGACAATGGACTTGCCTCACCGCCGTCCAACGCCGTGGGCATGCGTCACACCTTGTCGCTCAGCTGGGGTTGCCTATGCGGGATTGGCTTGCACGGCGCTCTGGGCGAGCCTTTCGGGCCAGGGTGGCTCGTGCAGCGCGGAGAGCGGGCGCGCCAACGTCATGATGTCGGTGGTGAGCTGTGCGGCCTCTGGATCGGTGGCCGCGCGTGTAGCCGCAAGCTGGATCATCACAAGACTCTGGATCTCCTCCGCGGGGAAGTCGCCAGTGGTACGACCGTTCTGGAAGTCGGCGGCGGCGGCGAGTGCCCAGGGAGTACGGGTCACCTCGAAGGCCTCGGGAAAGAATTCGAGTGCGAGCCCGGTGAGATCCTGTGACCTTCGGGCCCTCCGCGTGAGCACCTCACCCAACGCCCGAGCCTGACAGGCGGCCGCCGACATCCCCTGGCCGTACACGGGGTTGAAGTGACAGATCGAGTCCCCCAAGGGGACCAAGCCATCCGGGAACCGGTCGAGACGCTCAAAGTGGCGGCGGACAGACCGCGGGAATTTGAAGGCCGAAGGTTTGGTCAGCAGTTCGGTCGTGCTCAAGACTTCGTCCCAGATGGGATACGCGAGTGTGCGTCCGAACTCCCGCCAGGCGTCGACGTCCGTCGGTGGGTAGTCACCGAAACGGCCTGCCAGACCGGCGAGCCAGTTGTCCCCCTCGATCCGCACCACATAGGCGCCTCGAGTGTTGTAGGTTGCGTCGGGTTTGGGCAGGACAAAGAACCCTGCGCCACCGAGGGCGTCGGGATCGGATGGGCGCACGATCGCACTGGCGTACGCGAAGTCGCAGTTGACGACGGATTCGGGGGGCGTGTCGAACGCCAGCGTCGTGAGCCACTTGAGCGTTCGTGCGTTTCTCCCGGTGGCGTCGACGACGAGGTCGGCGGATACTGTCTCGCCTCCATCGATAACGACCCCAATCACACGCCCCTCATCCGTGAGGGCATCGCGCACTAACGAGCGGTAGCGGGTCTCCACGTTCAGGAGGTCCTGGACGCGCCGTCGGAGGCAATGCTCGAGCAGGGATCGCGACATGAAATAGATGATCCCGATTGGCCTCGGCTTCGGTTGGTACACCGCGATGGCATATGACTTGCCCTCGGGCCGGTACGCAAAGAAGTCCTGACCACCGACGCAAGGCACGGCTCCCGCGGCTTGGAGATCATCACGGAATCCGGGGAAGAGTTCGCTTGCGATGTTGAGTCCACCGGGGAGCAGCGCATGGAAGTGCTTGCCCTGAGGGACGCCGTCGCGATTGCGCGGTGAATCCGGGACGTCGTCTCGGTCGATCAGAATGACCTCGTCGAAATGATCGGACAGGACTCGAGCTGCGAACAGCCCCGCTACTCCGCTGCCCACTACGACAGCGCGCCGTGCGATGGTGTTGTGCGTCACCGCCCACCTCCCGGCAGGTAGGGGAAGTGTTCCAAAGCGGTTCAGGGCCGTCCAGCGTCGCTGAGCCAGCGCCGGTGAGTTCAACCGGGCCCTACGGGCGCTCCGACCTCGTGCGGCAGCAGACGCGCCTCGCGTTGGAGGAGGCCGAGACGAAAGGCCGGCGATCGATGCCGAACGGCCGATCTCGCGCCCCGGCGTTCTGTGCTGACGATCCGACAGGCGAGGCCCGCCCGCAGCGGGCAATCGGTGCGCGTTTCGTCCCACCTCGTCCCACCTACCCGGCGATTGGGGGCCCCGAACGTTGCGGGCAGCAGCGTGAGTCGATGATGCTGCGGCCGTGCAGGAGGGTCGACGTGTGTCCCAGTGGGTGGCGTCTGCGCCATTGCACGAGCAGTCGGCGTATCTCGAGGCGACCCTTAGGGAGAACGACGTCGCCCAAGCGGTGCTCGCCGTCGCTCAGGAGCTCGACCTCCCAGACTGGTACTTCGG
>DATADW010000049.1:0-5869 GCA_036258335.1 Acidimicrobiia bacterium | reverse complement strand
CGGCCGAGGGCGAGGCGCCGGCGGCTGAGGAAGCACCGGTGGAGGCGCCATCGGAGCAGGAGCCGCCGACCGCACCCGAAGAGGAGCCAGCGGAGGCACCCTCCGCCGAGGCACCTTCGGAGGAGGCGCCCGCTGCGGAGGCGCCAGCCGAAGGGGCAACGGCCGCCGAGGAATCCGCCGAGGGCGAACCGGCCGCCGAGCCGCCAGCCGAACCCGCACCAGAACCGTCCCCGGCTGCTGCCCCCTATTCGGTCGGCGGCAACGGGGAGGGCGAGGGTGGTGACGGGATGCGGCGGGTGTTGTCGCCGGTGGTACGAAAGCTGGCGCGGGACCATGGTCTCGACCTGGCGGAGGTCCCAGGCACCGGCCAGGGAGGGCGGATCACCCGCCAGGATGTTGAGGCCTTTCTGGCGCAGGAGCCGGAGGAGAGGCCGGCGGCGGTCACCACTGCGCCCGCCCCCCCGGCTGCCCCTGCGGCACCCGCTCCGGCCCCGGCTGCTCCCGCGGCGCCCGCCCCGGCTCCGGCTCCGGCAGCCGCGGCGGCCGAGGTGCCGAGCGGTCCCGGAGACCGGGTCGAAGACCTCGACCGCCTGCGTGCTCGCATCGGCGAGAACATGATCCGGGCCAAGCAGACCGCGGCGCATGTCTGGACCTCGGTCGAGGTCGATTTCGAGGCGGTGGAACGGGTCCGCCAGGAGCACCGCGACAGCTTCAAGCAGCGCGAGGGATTCTCGCTCACCTATCTGCCGTTCATCGCCCGGGCCACCATCGACGCGCTGCGCGCCTTCCCGGTGGTCAACAGCTCCTTCTACTTGGAGCAGCGCAAAGCGGTGTTCCACGACCGGATCAACCTCGGGATCGCCATCGATCTCGACCAGAAGGGGTTGATCGTGGCCACCATCCGCGATGCCGACGAGCTCCGGCTGGTCGCGGTCGCCCGGCGGGTTCGCGAGCTGGCCGACAAGGCGAGGAACGGCAAGCTCGAGCCCGACGACGTGATCGGCTCCAGCTTCACCATCACCAACCCGGGGCCGTACGGCTCGTTCATGTCGGCGCCGGTGATCAACGTCCCCAACGTTGGGATCCTCTCCACCGACACGGTCGCCAAGCGGCCCACCGTGATCACCGATGAGCATGGCCAGGATGGGATCGCCATCCGTCACATGGGTTATCTCGGGCTGAGCTGGGACCATCGGGCCTTTGACGGGAGCACGGCGGTCATGTTCCTCGGCAGGATCAAGGAGAACCTCCAGACCTGGGACTGGACCCAGGAGCTCGCATGAAGGGCCATGGCTTGCCTCCCCCGGTGGGGGGAAGGCGCGAGCGGAGCGAGCGGAGGGGGTGACTGGAGCGGCCGGGGAATCACCCTCCCCCCAACTCCCTCCATTCAGGGAGGGGGAGCCAATCCCGGCCGCGCCGGGTGAGGGGGAGGCGCGGGCGGAGCGAGCAGAGCGGGAGACCGCGAAGCCTCTTCTGCGGGTTCGCTGGTTGGGGCGGCTCCCGTATCTGGAGGCCTGGGACCTGCAGCGGGCGTTGTGGGAGGGTCGGGTGGAGGGGCGCACCGACGACGACTACTTGCTGCTGTTGGAGCATCCCCACGTCTATACGGTGGGCCGCAACGGCGATGGCTCGAACCTCCTCGTCCCCGAGGAGTCGCTGGTGGCGCTCGGGGCAGAAGTGCACCGGGTCGACCGCGGGGGCGACGTCACCTACCACGGGCCAGGGCAGCTTGTCGGGTACCCGATCGTCGGGTTGAGGGATCCCAAGCAGATCGTTCCCCATGTGCGACGCATCGAGCAGGCTCTCATCGGAGTCCTCGCCGATCTCGGCGTGCCGGCGTGGACCGAGCCGGGTTACACAGGGGTGTGGACCGAAGAGGGCAAGGTGGCGGCCATCGGGGTCCGCGTGTCCAGGGGCGTCTCGGCGCACGGGTTCGCCCTCAACGTGGACCCCGACCTCAGCTTCTTCGGGCACATGAACCCTTGCGGGATCACCGACCGTCCGGTCGCCACACTCCGCTCGCTGTGCGGCCGCCGGGTATCGCTCGAAGAGGTCGTCGATCTGGTTGTGCCCCGCTTCGCCGAGGCGTTCTCATACGACCGCCAAGAAGTCCAACTCGGCGCCTTCACCCGTGGTCAAGGGCGTCATCGCCAGTACGAGGTGGATCGGTTGCTCGCCGCCGGGACCTTTTCGGCGGAGCGGAGGTCTGCCGAGCCGGTGCTGATCGGGGGACGTCTGCCCGGTGAGCCACCCCGCCCGGAGTGGATGAAGGTCAGGGCGAGGATGGACGAGGGATACCTCCAGCTCAAGAAGTTGATGCGGGGGCTGGAGTTGCACACGGTCTGCGAGGAAGCCGGTTGCCCCAACATCTTCGAGTGCTGGGGGATGGGGACCGCCACCCTGATGATCCTCGGCGACCGCTGCACCCGCGCCTGCGGGTTCTGCAACGTAACCACCGGCAAGCCGACGGAGCTAGACGTTTTCGAGCCGTTTCGAGCGGCCGACGCGGTCAGCCAGATGGGTCTTTCACACGCCGTGGTCACCTCGGTGAACCGCGATGACCTCGACGATGGAGGCTCGGCCATCTTCGCCTCGACCATCCGAGAGATCCGCCGCCTATCGCCGGAATGCGCCATCGAGGTCCTCATCCCCGACTTCAAGGGTGACAAGGAGGCGCTGGCGACCGTCATGTCCGAGCACCCAGAGGTCCTCAACCACAACACCGAGACGGTGTTGCGGCTGCAGCGCGACGTGCGCACTGCCGCCAGCTACGGTCGTTCGCTGGCATTGCTGGCGCGCGCCGGCTGGATGGACCCGGCGGCTCGGGTCAAGTCGGGGCTGATCGTTGGGATGGGAGAGAGCACCGACGAGGTTTTTGGGGCCTTGGCCGACCTGTGCGCGGTGGGGGTGGACATCGTCACCATCGGGCAGTACCTGCGGCCCACGGCACGTCACCGCTCGGTGCACCGCTACGTCCATCCCGATGAGTTCGCCGGTTACAAGGCATTTGGCGAGGGAATCGGGATTCCCCACGTCGAGTCGGGCCCGTTGGTGCGATCCTCATATCACGCCAAGGACTCCTTGCGAGGTGCCTCGCCGCCGCCGGTGCCGGTGGCGCTGGGACCGCGCCGCTGAGCTGCGTCGAATCCGTTAATTCGTGACTCCATCCTGCCGATGACTCTCTCGAGGGGGACTCACGCCCCCGTCGGCCGCTGCCCGAGCGTTGGGCCCGGCCTCCAGATAGTCAGCGTTCGAGGTATGGGGAATGTTGAGAGCACGCATCGTGATGGTTCCGGTCGTCGTCATGGTGGCTGCGACCCTCCTCACCGGCGCCGCCCAGCCGCAGGAAGCGCCGGTAGGCGGTGACATGGGACTGCCCTCTTCGTCCTCATCTGAGTCTTCGGAGTCTCGGGTCGCAGCAGTGGAAGCACTGGGCGAACCGGTCCAGACCGGCTTCGAGGTGGTGACCGAGCTTTCGGGGCTGAACGTCCCCACCGCGGTCAGGTTCAGCCCGGACGGCCGGGTCTTCGTCGCCGAGAAGGCGGGCAGGATCAAGGTATTCGACTCGCTCGACGACGCCACGCCGACAACGCTCCAACTCCCCGGAACCGGTCCCACCTACGACTTCCTCGACCGCGGCTTCCTCGGGCTTGCTCTCGACCCCGACTTCCCCGCCGAGCCGTGGGTCTACGGGCTGCACACCCGGGTCCACGACGGGTACACCTACAGCGACGATTGCTCGGGCAACGTCGGCTGCATGGCCGACGGGCGGCTCTTCCGGTTCCAGATCAGCCCCACGAATGCGGTGGTTGCAGGCACAGAGCAGACGCTGATCGCCGGCAATTGGTGCCAGCAGTTCACCAGCCACTCGATCGGCACCATCGAGTTCGGGCCAGACGGTGAGCTCTACGTCGGCGCCGGGGATGGCGCCAGCTTCGTCAACGTCGATTACGGACAGTTCTTTGGTGGGCTCATACCGAGGAACCCGTGCGGGGACGCACCGGTCCCCGTCGGCGGGCAGCAACAGGCCGCCACCAGCCAGGGCGGCGCCATCCGCAGCCAGGACCCGCGTGTCCTGGGCGATTCGGCCACGTTCGACGGGTCGATCCTCCGGGTGAACCCCGAAAACGGGCTCGCCTTCTCGGGCAACCCGGGTGGGGCGGGCGACGACCGGATCGTCGCCTACGGGCTGCGCAACCCCTTCCGTTTCACGGTGCGGCCAGGCACCAACGAGCTGTGGATCGGCGATGTGGGGTGGGACACCTGGGAGGAGATCGACCGGCATCAGAATCCGACACAGCAGGTGCGGAACTTCGGATGGCCCTGTTACGAGGGCAACGCAAAGCAGTCCGGATACGACGGTCTCGACAACAACGTCTGCGAGGCGCTCTACGCATCGTCCGGTGCGGTGACAGCTCCCTACTTCACCTACCAGCACGGGCTGCCGCTGGCCGGGGGCTGCACCAACTCGACCAGCTCCATCTCCGGGATGGCGTTTTACGCGGGCGGCGACTACCCCGACGAGTACGACGGTGCGCTGTTCTTCTCCGACTACTCACGCGGCTGTATTTTCGCCATGCTTGCCGGCGGTGGGCTACCCACCACGGTGCAGCAGTTCGTCACCGATGCAGCTCCGGTGAACCTCGAGATGGGTCCCGATGGCGACCTCTTCTATGTCGACATCGTCGCCGGAACGGTGGAGCGCGTCCGCTTCACCGAGGGAACAGGGAACAACCCGCCCACCGCCGAGGCTGTCGCCGAGCCCGACTTCGGGCCGGCGCCGCTCACCGTTCAGTTCGATGGCTCGGGCTCGACCGACCCCGACGGCGACACCCTGACCTACGCCTGGGACCTCAACGGTGACGGGCAGTTCAACACCGGTGACGGGCCGGGCCGGTCCCTCGTCGACCCTACCTTCACCTATTCCATCCCTGGGCTGCACACCGTCCAGCTTCGAGTGCGCGACACGTCCCAGGCACAGGACATCGACACGGTCACCATCGACGTGGGCAACACCCCGCCGACCGCAACCATCACCTCGCCGGCTACGGGGTCTGAATTCGCCGTCGGCCAGACCGTGAGCTTTGCCGGAACGGGCACCGACACCCAGGACGGCCCGCTCCCGGTCACCGCCTTCTCCTGGAAGTTCGATCTCCACCACTGCGCCCGGGCCAACCCGACGAACTGCCATGTCCACCCGCTGCAGACCATTGAGAACGTGACCAGTGGCAGCTTCGTGTTCCCTGACCACGAGTACTTCTCGTGGGTTGAGATGACCCTCACCGTCACCGACTCCGACGGTGCCACGTCCGCCCCGGTGACCAGGCGGCTCGATCCGAAACTCGTCGAATTGACCTTCCGCACCGACCCGGTGGGTCTCAAGGTGGCGGTGGGTGCCACCGCCTACCCGGCGCCCGAGACGCTCGACTTCGCCGTCGGCTCGACGATTTCGGTGAGCGTCGAGTCACCGCAGACCAAGAGTGGGGTGAGCTACACGTTCGAGTCGTGGTCGCACGGAAAGGGACGCTCCCACGACCTCGTGGTGCCCGGTTCCGATACCTCCTACACGGCCCGGTTCGCCGCACCTCCCCCGTCAAACCAGGATCCGGTTGCTGTGATCAGCGCCAGCGACACCTCCGGGCTCGTGCCGTTCACGGTGCGCTTCGACGGAGGCGATTCGAGCGACCCCGAAGGTGACTCCCTCTCTTATAGCTGGGACCTCGACGGCGACGGCTCCTACGACGATTCGAAATCGAGCACACCGACCCGCACGTTCACCGTCCCGGGAGCCCACCTGGTTCGGCTCAAGGTCGGAGACGGCCGAGGGGGGGTCGACGCCGACCGTCTGACCATCATGGCAGGGCCACAA
>DATADW010000048.1:0-9373 GCA_036258335.1 Acidimicrobiia bacterium | reverse complement strand
CGACGAGCTGACCGGCAGCTTCAGCGCGGTCCGGCTCGCCACTGACGGACGTGGTTGGGTCGGTGCCGACCCCTTCGGCATCGGGCTCGTGTACACCGCGCCGGCCGAAGGATTCATCGCCGTATCGAACAACCCGGCAGTGGCGGCGTGCGCGGCTCATCGCACCTCCGACCCGGTCCGATCGAGCGATTCGCTGGCTTGGCTCCCCTTCTTCGCCATGGTGCTCGACCCAGGAACGTCCCTCGTTGGTGTCGAGGTATTGGGACCAGGGGCCAGGATCGAGGTGGGCGGCGACGGGTGGCGGCGTACCCCCGAGAGGCCGTTGTGGGTGGGATTGGAACCAGCGGCACCGGACGCCCTCGACCAGTTGGCTGGTCTGCTGGTGGCCCAGATGGAGACCATCGCCCGGCTCCCCGTGCGGCGCAGGGTGCTTTCGCTCTCCGGCGGCAAGGACTCCCGACTGGTGGCGGCGGCGGCGTCCGCCGCCGGGGTCCTCGACCGCTTCGTCGTGCGCACTCACCACACCCCCGGCGGTTCCCCCGACGAGACCGTCGCCGGCATGGTGGGTGTGGTGCTCGGCGTCGACGTGGAGAAAGTCGAGCGTCGGGCGGCGGACCTCGATCCGGGGCAGTTCGAGCAGAGGCTGCGCCATCACGTCTTTCAGACCTGGGGGATGCATGGAGCCTGGGACCTCAAGGGCAACGTCCCCACCTCACCCAACCTCGGAATCGGGGGGCTGTTCGGCGAGGTCCTCCGCTCGTATTACGCCCCCGACCGCCGCTTCGACGGTGCCGATGATGTTCGGCGGTTCTTCGCCTTGGAGATGGGGTTCGACCGCGCCGGGATGCTCAGGCCCGAGGTGTCCGCAGAGCTTCGCGCAGGGGTCGCTCGTTGGGTGGAGCGCCGGCTGGGGGAGGGAGTGCCCCCCGCAGATCTCGCCGATGTCCACTACGCCGAGCATCGCCTGCGCCGCTGGCTGGGTGCGGTCCGCCATGTAGTGGCGCACAACCCGGTCGCCGACCCGTTGCAGCTCAATACCGGGTTCCGCACCGCCCTGGCCATGGGGCATGACCTACGCCGGGTGGGCGCCATCCCCTTCGAGCTGATCCGGCGCCTTTGCGAGCCGCTGGCCCGGGTACCGCTGGCCGGCAAGGGATGGCACCCGGCGGCGCGGGCAATGGCTCCCGAGCCCGATCGCTACGACGTTCCGCCGATAACCGGTGGCAGTGGTGGCGGTCACCGCTGGCAGAACCGGCGGTTTCCCGTGCTGGTTCCGGTGTTCGCCGCCGAGTTGCTCAACGGCCGCGGAAACCCGCTGCTCGAGATGCTCGACCGCGAACGGGTCGCTGAGGTGTTGAGCGGTCGTCGCCGTCTCGACGCCCATGGGAAGACCGCCCTATGGGCGACGCTCGCCGCCGCAATCTGGATCGATGGTGGCGAGCTCCCCATTCGCTACCAACGACACCCGTCGCCCACCCCGCAAACAACCACTAAGTCGGACCCAGCCGGGTCTCAATCGGCCAACGCCCGGTAGAGGAACGCCGCCATCTGACCCCTTGTCACCTTCTCGGCGGGACAGAAGCTGGTGGTGGTGCAGCCCTGGGTGATGCCGGTTGCGGCGAGAGCGTTGATGGCGTCCTCATGTGTCGACCCCTCGTCGTCACCGAATACGTCCGGCCCTGCCGGCAGGTCGAGGGCGCGGGTCAGGAAGCTCGCCATTTGAGCCCTCGTCACCTCCCCTTCGGGGCAGAAGCTGGTGGTGGTGCAGCCCTGGGTGATGCCGGTTGCGGCGAGGGCGTTGATGGCGTCCTCGTGGGTCGAGCCCTCGTCGTCGCCGAAGGCGTCCGGCCCGGCCGGGAGATCGAAGGCGCGGGTCAGGAAGCTGGCCATCTGACCGCGGCGAACCCCCGCCTGGGGGCAGAAACGGGTCCCGGCTTCGTCGCATCCGAGGGTAACTCCGGTGGCCGAGAGCCAGGCGATCTCCTTGGCGAAAATGGTGGTCCCCAAATCCCCGAAGGGGAGCCCGACGATGACCGAGACCGTCGCCCTCCCCTCGGTCCCGACCGGCGATCGAACCGTCACCCTTGCGGTGTAGACGCCGGGCTCGTCGTATACATGGACCAGCCGCCTTCCGTCGGCGGCGCCGCCATCGCCAAAGGTCCATCGGTACCCGGCGAGCTTGCCTGTCGGATCGCAGTCGGCATCACCGACCAACTCGACTGCAAGCGGAGCACCGCCGTGGCCCGGGGACGCCGCCGCCTCCACTTCCATCTCGCCCTGGTAGCGATCGAGTGCGCCAGCAACCGCCGCCGCCGCATCCAGCCGTCCCCCGGAGACGGTCCGCCCCTCCAGATCGGGCGCCGAGTCCACCGTCGCCAGCATCGTCTTTCGGACCACGGACGGCGGCGCACAGGGGTTGGCCGAACGGATGAGCGCCGCCGCCGCGGCGACGTGGGGTGTTGCCGTCGAGGTCCCGCTCAGCGAACCGTGTCCGGGGCTGGCGTCGTAGTCGAGCGGCGTGGTGGAGACGATATTCGTCCCCGGGGCGCCGAGGTCGACGCTATCAGAGCCCCAGTTGGAGTAGGAGGCGAGCCCGTCGTCCGGGTCGGTCGCCGCCACGGAGACGATGGCGTTGCCCGGGAACGCCGCCGGGACCAGCGGGTTTTCGTCGGCGTCGGTCGCCTGATTCCCGGCGGCAGCGACCACCAGGAGCCCGGCGTCCCCTGCGGCCTGCACGGCTTGGCGGAGGGGAGCATCGATGTCGTCGCCGAGCGGGGCCCGGCCCAGCGAGATGTTCACCACGTCGGCCCCGTTGTTCACGGCGTATGCCAGGGCGGCGATTACGTCTCCGTCGGGGCAACTGTCATCGCACACCCGGATTGACATCAGCCGCACACCCGGGGCCACACCGGCCACACCCTGGCCGTCGATCGCCGCCGCCACCACACCGCTCACCATCGTCCCGTGGTACCCGAGATCGTCTGGGCGCTTGTCGCCGTCTCTGAAGTCCCACCCGTGGATGTCGTCTGTAAAGCCATTGCGGTCGTCGTCCGCCCCGTTGCCCGCCACCTCGCCTGGGTTATCCCAGAGCCGCGGCGCCAACTCCGGATGCTCCAGATCTGTCCCCGTGTCGAGGATCGCGACGACGATGCCAGGACGTCCCCGAGTCACCTCCCACGCGGCGGGAGCTCGCACCCTTGCGAGACCCCACTGCTGGTCTTGCAACGGTTCCTCCTGCGGGAGCAGGACGGGGTTGGGGTAGAGGGTGATGCCGGCCGACGCCGCCCGGTCGGTCTCGGTGCCGGGAGCGACCCGCAGCAGCGACCACCCCAACCCGAGCGTTTCGATACTCCCGCCGGTGGCCGCAGCGGCGTCATCGGCCTCGTCGCTCGGGACCAGGAACTCGCCCTCCACCGTCTCGACGTTGTTGTCTGGGGGTGGTGGAGCGGCGGCAGCGGCCCCCGGGAAGAGCGTCGCTGCCAGAAGTGCGACGATTGACCCCCTGATCATCGCGTTATGGAACAGCAAGATGGGCCATAGGCCAAACCGCCTTGCCGTTGCCCCCGGTCGTTCTCGATGCAGCAGCTGTCGTCTGCGATCCTCATAGCATTGGGTTCCGGTGCTGGGGAGATTGCCTGGTCAGGTTGGGTCGGCCTAGTCTGCGATGCCGGGGTGGGAGCTGGCGGGGGACTTCGGTCGAAGATGGACGGTGCTCTCGCATGCACGTTGAGGCTCAGGCACGACGCTCAAGCAACGCTCGCCGGCTCATACTGCGCACCGTCGTCGTCGTCGGCGTGGTCGGTGCAGCCCTAATGGCGCCGCGTATCACCATCCAAGCTCTACCGGCGCCCCCGGTCGCGTCGTCCTTCGTTCTCTCCTTCCAGGACGCCGGCACCGCAACGTGGGAGACGTCCCCGATCGAGGCGACGGCGACCGTTGCCGGGATTTCCTGGGAAGGCGACGCGCCAAGACGAGCCTGGGTGCGGGCCAGCGAGGACGGCTCGGAATGGACACCATGGACCGAGCTTCTCGTCGACGCCGAACATGGGCCCGACCCGGGAACCGCCGAGGCAGCGGGGGCGCGGCCGGCCAGCGAGCCGGTCTACGTCGGTAAGGCGAAATGGCTGCAGTACCGGGTGGAGGGAGCCGAACCGGGGCGGGTCAAGGCCGAAGTAGTCGAGACCGCCGGGCGTCAACTAGGCGTGCTGGAGCGCGCCGCACTCGTGGTTCGCGGGATACGGCTGAGCGATGCCGAGCCGGCGGGGGCGTCACCCACCGCTCCGACTTTCGTATCCAGAGAGGAGTGGGGGGCCGAATCCTGCCAGCCCGCAGACCCGTCGGCTCCTGCCTACATCACCCGGGTCCGGATCATGTTCGTCCACCACACCGCTACTGCTAACGGCTACACCGAGGCGGAAGCGCCCGAGGTGGTCCGGTCGGTGTGCGCCTACCACGTGTTCAGCCTCGGGTGGCACGACATCGCTTACAACTTCCTCATAGACCGCTTCGGCAACACCTACGAGGGCCGCGCCGGCGGGGTCACCCAGGCCATCTACGGCGGCCACACCAAGGGCTTCAACTTCTACTCGAGCGGGGTAGCGCTGATCGGCGAGCACACATCGAGCGCCCCGAGCCCGTCTGCAATCGAATCGCTCGAGCAGCTCCTGGCCTGGAAGCTCGATCTCAGCCACGCCGACCCCACTGGCTCGTCCACGGTCATGTCGCTCGGGTCGGCGATCTACCCCTTCGGTGACATGGTGACGCTTCCCAACATCGCCGGGCACCGCGACGCCCAGGCAACGAGCTGCCCAGGCGACGCTTGCTACGTGCTGCTTCCGTCAATCCGCCAAGCGGTCGAGAAGCGAGGGGGCGCCAAGATCTACGGCGGTTTCCCCGACATCGAGCCGACGCCGTACCGGAAGGACATGGTCTTCCACCTCGGTTTCACCGAGCGGATGACGTGGTCGTTCCGCCTGTCGCACAACGTGGACGGCTCGACGCTGGTGAGCGACTCGGGCTCAGGCACCGCGGCCACCATCACCTGGAACCGAAAGCGCCAGGGCAGCTATGTCGAACCCGGTTGGTATCCCGTCGAGCTCACCGCGGAGACGACCGACGGCACAACCCCGCGCCAGGTGAGCACTGCGGTGCTGGTCTTCCGACCGCCGTTCGTGGACGACGACGGGTCAATCCACGAGTTCAGCATCGAGGACATCGCAGAGGCGGGGATCACGGTGGGTTGCGGTGGGAACCGGTTCTGTCCCGACCAAGCCGTCACCAGGGGTCAGATGGCGAGCTTCCTCACCCGGGCGCTCGACCTACCCGCCTCCCCCGACGACTGGTTCGACGACGACGACAACAGCGTCCACGACGAGGCGATCGACAGCATCGCCGAGGCCGGGATCACCAAGGGATTCCCCAACGGGACGTTCCGACCAGATTTGGCCGTCACCAGGGGACAGATGGCGAGCTTCCTGGCGAGAGCGCTCGACCTACCGCCATCCCCCGACGACTGGTTCGACGACGACGACAACAGTGTCCACGATGAGGCGATCGACAGCATCGCCGAGGCCGGCATCACCAAGGGGTTCAGCGACGGCACCTTCCGACCGGAGGAACCGGTCACCCGAGCCCAGATGGCCAGTTTCCTCGACCGGGGGTTCCTCGAATGATCAGTAGAGCGCTGCGCATCACCCTGGCGATCTCCCTGGTCGCGATGGTCGCTTCGCCCGCCATCGCCGACGACCGGGACGTCTACACCTTCGAGGGGCGGGGCTGGGGCCACAGTGTCGGGTTGAGTCAGTACGGCGCCAGGGGCATGGCGATGGAGGGATATGGCTACCAGGAGATAGTCACCCACTACTACAAGGGCACCTCGGTGGGCACCATCGCCGACACGGTCGCGTCGGACAGCTTCCTCCGCACCAAGAACCGACCTGTCTGGGTGGGTTTGCTCCAATCGATCAAGAGCACCACCTTTTCCCCGTACGTGGTCGAAGACGGGCACACGGTTCAGGTCTGCCAGAACAAGCTCTCGACCGGCCGGCGCTGCGCCAACGCCAAGGCGGGCCAGGAATGGAAGGTGCGGGTCGCCGACAAGGGCGGTTGCCGGGTCCTCCGCAACGACAATCGCGTCTGGGAGACGAGGGGCAAGTGCCGGGTCGATGTCACCTGGGACGAGGCGCCAACCCGGATCCTGCTGTCGGGCACCGGGTACACCTATGCCAGGGGTGTGCTCCACGTCCGCCCCGTCCCGGGCAAGGACGCGTTCCACGTATCGATCCAGCTATCGATGGACGAGTACATCAGGGGCATCGCCGAGGTTCCCACCGCCTGGCCGACGGCGACGCTCAAGGCGCAGGCGGTGGCGGCGCGCAGCTACGCGGCCTACAAGGTGTTGGGATACGGCCCGATCTCGAGCCTTGACTCAACACGGCTCACGGAATGCTGGTGCCATCTCTACGGGGACACGCGTGACCAGTACTACATCGGGTGGGCCAAGGAGACGTACGGCGCCGCCTGGCCCGACGCGGTGACCTCCACCAGCGGCAAGGTCGTGACCTACGGCGGGGGCGGCACCCAATCGGGGATCATCCAGGCCTTCTACTCCGCCTCGTCCGGTGGTGTCACCGAGCGCAGCGTCGACATCTGGGGAGGGTGGCGCGATTACCTGCAGAGCGTCTCTGACCCCTGGGCGATCGATCCCGCGGTGGGTAATCCGTACGCCACCTGGAACTTCGATCTGACCGCCGGGAAGCTGGCGTCGGCGCTCGGGTGGGACGAGGTGGCCTCGGTGACGCTGCTCACCGTCCCACCCAATTCGACCTTCCAGGTGAAGGGGACCGATGGCGGTGAGGCCGTTTCCACCACCGTCACCGGCCCGTGGATCTATCAGACGTTCGGCACGAGGTCGCCCCACCTTCGGGGGGTGACCAAGACCGCCGCCCTGCCATTCGACGACATCTCGACCGGCGACACCCACACCGAGGCGATCCTCGCCATCCACGATGCCGGTATCACCGCTGGGTGTGACAGCGACTCGTTCTGCCCCGATGCCACCGTCACCCGAGCCCAGATGGCCAGTTTCCTGGCGCGGGCGCTCGACTTGGAACCGGCCGAGGACAATCGCTTCCGTGACGTCACCAGTGGGTCGACCCACGCCGGGGCGATCAACGCCATCGCCGACGCCGGGATAACGCTGGGGTGCAACAAGGCGGGAACGCGGTTCTGCCCGGAGCAGGCGGTGACCAGGGCGCAGATGGCGAGCTTCCTGGCGAGGGCCCTTGGGCTCGACCCGATCGGCGGCCGTCAGTTCAGCGACGTCCCAGCCGACTCGGTCCACCTGGGGGCGATCAACGCCATCGCCGCCGCCGGGATCACCAAGGGGTGTGACAGCGCCGGAACCAGCTTCTGCCCCGAAAAGGCACTACCCCGGGCCGAGATGGCTTCATTCCTCGCCCGCTCGTTCGTCTGGGAGTAGGCACAGAAACCCGCCAACCCAGGGTTCCAACCGTCGCACAGCAACGCTTCGAGCCCACAGAACGACCGGTGAACCCCAACTCGCCGAGCTTTGCCTGCTGGTGGGCAACCAATTGGTCCGAGGCCGGCGCTCCTGGCCCCTTAATCTCTCCCGTCGGGTCAGGCAGCTGCTGGACCATACCAGCAGTATTCTAATACCGACGGTATCGCTTGTTCCAAGGCCCGACGATGAATCCGCATCCCCAGGCGACGTGCATGACCGGCAGCACCAGCGGCAACAGTAGGGCCGCCGGGTCGCCGCGCTTCGCCGCATAGAACGCCCCGGTGGCACCGAGGGCAGCGGCGTACACCCCGGGGACGATGCCCCCGAGCGCTCTCCTACTCGCCAACGCAGCGAGGGTGGACACCGACAGACCGACCACCAGAGCCGGAGGCGCCAACTGGCGGGGGCGGAGCGATGCCGGGTGCCGGCGGATGACCCGGTTCTTCCACCGCCCGTAGTCGTAGTACTGGCGCCACAGGGCCAGCAGGTCCGGTCGGGGGGTGTAGCGCACCCTGAGACGCGGCTCGAACCACACCTCCTCGCCAGCCTCCTGCAACCTCCAGTTCAACTCGTAGTCCTGGTTTCGGATGAGCGACTCGTCGTACATCCCCACCTTGTCGAGCACTGCTCTCGGGAAGGTGCCCAGGTAGACGGTGTCGGTCGGTCCCGGGGCCCCTCCGTAATGGAACCGGGAATCTCCCACACCCATCGGTATCGACATGGCGAGAGCAATGGCTCGCTGCAGGAAGCCTTTCCCGGTTGCTTCCTGTATCCCTCCGACATTTCCGGCGCCCGTCTCGAGCAGCGTCTCGACTGCGGTGCTGATGTAGCTGGGGGGGAGGATGGCGTGGCCATCGCAGCGGACGATGACATCGCTGCTCGAAGCTCGGATGGCGGCGTTGAGCCCGGCCGGGGCGTTCCCTGCCGGGTTGGGGACAACGCGGACCCTGTGGTCTGCCGCGGCGAGGCGCTCGAGGATCTGGACCGTGCCATCGCTCGACCCGCCGTCGGCGACCACCACCTCGACGGAGCCCGGGTACTCCTGGTCGAGAGCCGAGCGAACCGCGTCGCCAACCGACTCCGCTTCGTCGAGAACCGGGATCACCACAGCTACCGAGGGCCACGACCCATCCATCAACCCGACGGTACCGTCTTCTACCGTGCCGGCGATGCCCGCCGGTCTCCAGATCTCGCCTGCGATGGTTCTCGCCATGTGGGCCGGCGGTATCGCCGCCGGGGCTGCGCTCATCGCATGGTGGAGGATCGTGGGTCGGGGTTTCATCTGGCTCGCCGCCGCGGTGGCTGGTGTGCTCGGCGCCGGGGCTGCAGCCGCCGGAGGAGGTATCCCGGCCGTCCTGGGGGCGGTTTTCGCCGGGCTCGCCATCCTGTTCGCCACTCGCCCCAAACTTGCCTCGCTGTTGCTCGCCGCCTCCGCCGGTGTGCTCGTGTCGTCGGCGGCCTTGGCGGGGGATCCGCTGCTCGCCATCAGCGGCGCGGTCGCCTTGGGGGCGGTGACCGACGAGATGCTCCTCGGCCACTGGTACCTGGTCGACCCGCGGCTGCCTCGCTGGGCGTTGCGGACGTTGGCTGTGGTAGCCCTGGCGGCCGTCGTCCTAGATGGTGTTCTCCTCCTGGTGCGTGGCGCCTGGCCGGTGGGAGGGTCCGTCATTGCGTGGGCGTTCGTGGTCGCCGCCATTGCCACCGTGATCCTGATGGCGGCTGTGCTGGGCGCTCTGCGACAGCCGTCATATACCGGGGTAATGGCATCGACTGGTCTCTCCTACCTGGCGATGATCACCTCGCTCGCCGCCACCGTGCTGGGGAGATCGTTGCTCCCCGTCTGAGCGAGTG